>SUVX01000091.1 GCA_015061725.1 Lentisphaerota bacterium | reverse complement strand
TATTCTGCGGCGCCTGACTCCGTACCCTTCCGTACTTATCCGTACTCATCCGTACAAACGCGCCGCCCTTTGATAACAGCATGCCGCAGCGGTTATACAAAACACCTGTTTTACAAGCAGCATTCACCAGAAGTTCAATCAGCGTGAACCAAGTCCTCCTGTACGGCGCAGTGTTTCCGCAAAATTGTAAATTTTTGCGTTCACTCCATTTTTGACAAACATAACGATCCATAAAAACCTCTCTGTTTTTGCGTTTTCCGGTGTTACAGATATATTATATTCAAAATTACCGTTTGACACAAGACCGGAGAGGTGATATATTTTGTAATATCAGGTCATTTTTTTGTAAAAACAGGAGTTTCACCTTATTTTACATGTAATTATTGTTCAAAAAAAGGTAATGCCATGGTCGTTTTATCCGGGAAAATCAAACCGCACAGATATATCGTCCGACGGTGGGATGCGGGATTCAGACAGACACAACAGTTGTGGCCGCTTGAAACAACTGTTGTGGAATACAATACATTTTACACCTGGGAATTATATAATCCGCCTTATCTTGCGGTTGAATTTCTGCTCGACGGAGAACTGTTTGCTGAAGTGGATAACCGGAAATATCATTTAAATCCCGGAGATCTCCTGCTGATGAACAAACCTAAATTTGCAGCGGTAAAATCGGGTAAAAATGGATTTTTCCGCAAAGCGGCAATCCTCATACAGGGAACGCTTCTGGATTCTGTTCTGCTGGATTTTTCTCTTGACAACTCCTGTCACATCACCTTGAGGGAACCTGATAAAATAATGATGCTTCTGGATGAAATCGGGCAGCTGATGGAACGCAAAGAATCCGACTCCATCCATCTGGTCAACGGCAAACTGCTGGAACTGCTGTCGCGGATTTCGGCAGAGGCCTCCGGCAACAGCGGGTATCCGGAGGAACTCAACCGGGCATTGAAAAATATTGAAAACCGCCCGGATAAAACTTTTTCTCTCAAAGAACTTGCGGTCAACTCCGGCTGTTCCGTTTCCACACTTCAACGTTATTTTCAGCAGTACTGCGGCACAACGCCGCTGCAATACCGGCAGACGATCAGAATGGAACTGGCAAAAAAACTCCTGAATTCCACAGTTCTGAGTATCGGAGAAATCGCTGAACGCACCGGCTATTCCGATCAGGCGTATTTCTCAAAAGATTTCAAAAAATATTGCGGACTTCCTCCACTTCTCTGGAAGAAGCAGCAGGCCGCATCAAAAACAATGTTGCAAACGTCTTGAGGCTGCGAAAAAAACATTCTCATGCAATTCAGTGTGAAACATTTGATAAAATAAGTTGAAAATATCTTATTTTCATGGTATTTTAAATTGATGGCACAGTCTTTATCAACCCAAACACAGGTAAATAAAAATTATGAAAAATTATCGTCTTAATCTCATTCCCGGTGACGGGATCGGTGTGGATGTCATCAATGAAGGTGTCCGTGTACTGAACGCTCTTGCTGAAAAACACGGCGGAATCAAATTTGAATACAATACGCTTCCTTGGAGCTGCGCCTGGTACCTGGAACACGGACGCATGATGCCAACTGACGGTATGGAAATCCTGCGCGACTGCGATTCCATCCTGCTGGGTGCGGTCGGATTCCCCGGCGTGCCGGATCACATTTCTCTGCGCGATCTGCTTCTGCCCATCCGCACGGGATTTGATCAGTATGTCAATATGCGCCCCATCAAACTTCTGCCCGGACTGGTTTCTCCGCTTAAAAACGATAAAATCGACTTTGTCGTCATCCGTGAAAACTCCGAAGGCGAGTATTGCGGACGGGGTACGACAACTGAAGACAAAGCCATTCAGGAATCGGTTTTCACCCGCAAGGGAACTGAAAGAATCATCCGTTACGCCTATGAATACGCCAAAGCCAACAACATGACCAAAGTTTTGAGTGCGACAAAATCCAATGCGCTCAATCACTCCATGGTATTCTGGGACAAGATTTTTGATGAAGTCCGTGCGGAATATCCTGAAATGGAATCCAATCAAATGCACATCGACGCTCTTGCAGGATACTTTATCATGCACCCCGAACGTCTTGAAATGGTCGTTGCCAGCAATCTTTTCGGAGATATTCTGACCGATCTTGGTTCCGCCATGCTGGGCAGTATCGGTATTTCCCCCTCGGGCAACATCAACCCCGAAGGCAAATATCCCAGCATGTTTGAACCCATCCACGGTTCTGCTCCGGATATCGCAGGAAAGGGCATCGCCAACCCTGTCGGTACTTTCTGGGCGATCGCCATGATGCTGGAACAGCTCAAAGAAAAGCCTTCCGCCGATCTTTTGATGGATGCCGTCTGCGCCGTCCTCAAAGAGGGCAAAGCCACCACTCCTGACATCGGCGGAAAAGGCACCACCACCGGTATGACCGATGCCGTGATTGCCCATATCCTTTAATAAACATCAGCGGAGACTGTTTTATGACAAAATCAAAGCAAAATCTTTTCACCTTGATCGAGCTTCTCGTCGTGATTGCCATTATCGCAATTCTGGCTGCAATGCTCATGCCTGCGTTGCAGCAGGCAAGGGAAACAGCCAAAGAGAGCAACTGCCGTTCCAACTTGAAACAGCTGACTTCAGCCATGCAGCTGTATGCCTCTGATTACAACGACCATCCGTTCCACTGTCCGACCAACATCGGCGAAGGTACGGCGGCAAAAGGCGGCGGTACCATTTACGACTCAGCAGGTATTTCCAACTGGCAGACGACCCGGAAAAACCGTTTCTGGCCCGGACAGGCGATGCAGTATCTTAAAAAAACAAGTATGCTCACCTGTCCGAACGCTGAAATGGACACCAGCTACGAGACAGAAGCCAAGCTCAAAACCCACGGTCATATTTCCTATGCCGCCAACGGAAAACTTTATGCGGAACTGGATTCCTCCTCAAAACAGATCAGATCAACGGTCAAACTGGGCAGCATCCGCAGACCCTCATCAAAAATCGCTTTCAGCGAACTCAACCCCAGCGGTTCCCGCGCTTATCTGCTGCCTTACCGCAACGCCGACCACTCCAGCTGGTACATGCATATCAGACAGTGCAACAGCAGCCACAAGGCAAAAACCGTGGGCAATACCGGACGCTGCGACGGCTCCGTTCAGCTGGTTTTTCTTGCTGAAAAAACTTCGACATGGGATAGATACAACATTACAGACATACCTCTTAAATAATCATGAAAAAATTTTTTATTCTCTTTGCCGGAGTTGCGGCGCTTTCTCTTGCCGCGGCACAAGTGAATCTCTTTGAACGTTTTGACCAGATGCCGGTTAAGGGAAAACTCTCTGGCGGCAGTAAAATTTCTCCTGCTTCAGGTGTGGAAAAAGGCGCCTTGACAGCAAAGGGCAACAAACACAATTTCCAGTACATCTATCAGTACAAATTCCCCGTCAAACCCGGTGAAAAGTACACCATCACCCTCAATGCAAAGACACCGGTTGCCGGACTTTTTGTCCTTGTTCTTTTTGAACCGGCAAAGGGCAAACCTGCCATCAAACCGCATATATTCAGAGTCGGCTCCACCGCGAACAACTGGAGTTTCAAAATCTTTGACTTCACTGTTCCCGAAGGTGCTGTCAGCGGAGACTTGCGTCTGCGCCTGGTGAAATGTCTGCCGAATCAGCAGTTTTTCATCGACCATCTGCGTCTTTCCACCCCCGAAAGACTGCACATGACGGCTTTTGAAACCGCTTTTGACGGCTGGGTTTTCAACAAACACCTGATCTTTGACCGCTTTATGATGCGCAACACCGGAACCATCGTCAATGAGTGGAAAGAAGCCAAAGTCGGAGAAGCCTTCTTCAAAGCCACCGGCAACGGCGCAAGGATGCAGTATCCGCTTTACATTGAAAATCTGAAAGTCACGCCCGGCTGCAACTATGCGTTCACCGCATTTCTCAAAGCCAGCGAAAGTTTCCGCTATCCCAACAACGGTATGATCATCTTTTTCTACAAAGATGCCAAAGGCCGTCCCGCCGGACAGTCACGGTATCACATCCGCAACACCAAAGGCGAATGGAAGGAGTTCACCCACGGTTTCACCGTTTCCCCCAAGGCTGTCATGCTGGATATCGGTCTGAATCTGCGGAAAATGCCCGCAAAAGAGTTTGTTCAGCTGGATCATATCCGTTTCAAAAAGAGCGCAAGCAACATTGAGTGTTCCGTTTCCATTGATCCGGACAAGGATGAACTTACCCTCAACAACATGATTTCTGCGGATATTCCCCAAAACAGCGTCAAAAGTCTGACCTATGAATTTTCCAACGGCAGAAAGATTGCGGCAAAATACATGCAGCCGACCACAGTAACCCTTGCGGATTTCAAAGACGGCTCCTATTCCGTCCATCTGCTGATGGAATCAAAAGACGGTAAAGTCCGAAAGACTCCGGCAAAGAAATTCATGGTCTGCCGCAATCCCAAGTGGCGCAACAATCTGGGAGTTCTCAAAGATAAAGACACTCCGCCCGCCGCCTGGAAACCGCTCAAACGCAAAAACAATGATCTCCTCACCTGGAACAGCTGTTTTGTCTTTTCCCCCGGAACGGGACTGGTCAATATCAAAGAGCTTTCTTCAGGTATCAATCTCTTGAAAAAACCGCTGATTCTCACTGTCAACGGAGAAAAAGTTGCCGTTGACTCCCTGCGTTGGAAAGACGGAAAATCCCGCACGCTCCTTGAAGGCACATGCAAAAGCAAAAACTGGCAGGGTAAACTCTCCTGCAAAATCGACTACTCCGGTTTCGCCCGTTTCACGCTGGATATCACTTCAAAGAGCAGGTTTGATCTTTCTTCCTGTGATATTGAACTTGAAATTCCGGACATGAAATTCCTCTACCGCAGCGATGACTCCTGGACCGCCATCGGTGCCGTTGATTTGAAAAAGACGCCGGAATGGGAGACGAAAAACTTCTACAACGAACTTCAGTTCGGCAATGAAGACAGAGGTATATCTTTCTACATTGACAAACTCTATCCCGCTAAAGGCAAATTTGATAAGAGCTGGATCAAAACGGACGGTAAAAAAGTTCAAATCCACACCGTTTTGACGCCCAAAACTCTTGAAAAAGGCAAAACACACAGAATGGAATTTGCCATTCAGCCCTATCCCTACCGTCCGGCTGAAAACAACTGGAAAAACCTGCGTTTCCGCGCCGGAAAATACAAGAATCTTGAACTGGTCTGGCACACTCTCGGTTACTACACTTATTGCGGTTCAACTTCTCATGCCGCCAAACCGGATGCTCTCCGCAAAATCATCAAAAACAAAAAAGGAAACATCTTGTACTACCAGTTCCCGTTCTACATCATGGACAACATTCCCGAATGGAGTTATTTTGAAAAACGCTGGAAAGGTATGCCCGCCCGCGCCTACGACCTGCGCAGACACGGCGGCATGGCATGGAAAGGACGTTTGACGGATAAAGACTGGCAGGATTATTATCTGCATATCTTTGTTGATCACCTGAAAAACTTTTCCTGGGACGGCGTTTATTACGACTGTTTCGGCAGTGACGTTTTTGTGGAAAACGGTGAAACCTTCCACCCTGTCTACGCCTGCAGAAATTTTCAGGAACGCATCTATATTGCCCAGAGATTGAACAATCCTGCTTCTCTCACCGTCACGCACACGGGCGGTTCCCAGTCCGGCAGTGCCGCCGCTTTTGCCAACGTGATCCTCATGGGAGAACAATACAGAGGACAGTGCAGCAGACACACTTATCCGCTGGAATTTCTCAGCCTTGATGAATTCCGTTACGAAAACGCCGTCAATATGGGTCCCGACCGTATGTTCCTGCCGCAGTATCACGATCAGGAAAAAATCAACAATCCCAAACTTGCTTCGCATTTGATGGGACTGGTTTTGACCCACAATCTCATGCTTTATCCCAACTTCATCAACAAAAAGGTGGAACTCTCTGTCCGTTACCGTCAGTATGACTTCGGTATGCAGAACAGCACATTCCACCCCTACTGGAAAAAGCAGGCAACCGCCCTGCCCTCCTGCTCCAACAGCAAACTTGTCAGCAGCTGCTGGACAAATGACAAGGGTATTTTAATGGCAATTCTCAACCCAACGGACAAAAAGCAGGACTTTGCCATCAAGGTTCCTGCCGGATACAGCATCAAGTATTATTTCTCTCCTGAAAAAGGCAAAGAAATCAAAGGAAACACCTTTGCGCTTGACGGTTATATGTCCGCCCTCGTCCGTCTGGAGAAAAATTCCCGATAAAGAGTGATGGGAATCGGGGGGAGGAGAAAAACTTTTTTTCACGAGAAAAAAAGCCGAAACGTCGGCTTCGGTATATTTTTGTTTCCTCCCTGTCCACCGTAGCCTTGTGCGAAGGCGGATCCTCTTTTCAAAAAAAGCGGCGTATTTGTTGAAGGAATTACGCTCTTGCCCGGGGGAAGATATTTTCGTTATCTTTCTTCTTTAAGAGCAGAATTAAAAAAAAGGAATTTTTGCAATGAAAAAATTATTACTTTTCTCTCTGCTGGCTCTTGCCGTTGCCGGATGTCAGGTTCCGGACAAAAAAGAACCGGTGAAAGAAATTCCGAAAGCGGAACAGAAAGCCGCTGCAAAAAAGGCTCAGACAAAGAAAGTGCAGGTAAAAAAGACTCCGGCAAAGAAAGCCAAGACGCTGGTTTTCAACGATATTCAGATCATCGGCAAGACAAACAAGTCCGCTCTTTCTTATAAAGAAAATGAAGAAATGGTCTTCACTTTCAGAGTGGATTGGGGCAAAAACAAACCCGGAAAGTATTTTCTCACTTATGTCCGCCGCGGCGATGACAACAAAACTTTCCGCGGCAAAGTTCCCGCCGATCAACTCCTGACTGTCAAAACAAAACTTGACCGTCCCGGTTTTGTCAGCGTGAATGTCTTTTTGATTGATGCCAAAGGGAAAACCCTCAAGTATCAGGACTACCGCAAAAGACTGCGCTCCATCGCCTTCTTTGCCGGAGCCGGAGTTAAAGCTGAAACCCTCAAAGATTGCGGCGAACCCAAAGATTTTGATGCTTTCTGGGCAAATCAGAAAAAACGTCTGTCACAGGTTCCTTTCAAGGGAAAAGTTGACAGAAAAGCAGTCCGCCGGTTCAAAAACGGTACTGTTTATGCCGTGAGCATTCCCGCTCCCGGTCCCCGTCCGGCAACCGGTTACATGAGTATCCCCAAAAATGCCAAAGCAAAATCCCTGCCCGTCCGTGTGATGTTCATCGGTTACGGTACGCACAAGCAGATGCCTTTGGGCAGCGTCAATCAGAAAGAAATCGTCTTTCAACTCAACGCCCACGGTCAGAAACTCGGTCAGAATGCCGCGTATTACAGAGAATTTTTCAAGTCCATCCGTACAAAAAAATACAACTATGCGTTTGATCCCGAACAGAACAAAAATCCTGAAACTTGTTTCTTCAACGGTATGGTCATGCGCATTCTGCGGACTCTGGAATACGTCAAAACCCTGCCTGAATGGGATGGAAAAAATCTGATTGTTTCAGGCGGCAGTCAGGGCGGACTTCAAACCATGTGGGCGGCGGCTCTCGATCAGGATGTGACCGTTGCGCTTCCCTCCATCACCTGGTGCTGTGACCTTGCTGGAACAAAAAAAGCCAAACGTATCCACGGAAATTGGAGAATCAAATACGTCCCCGCTCTTGACTACTTCGACCCCGTCTTTATGGCAAAGCGCATCAAAAAGGCAGAAGTGACCATCACCCGCGCCGGTCTCGGCGACTACACCTGCCCGCCCTCCGGTCTTGCCATCAGTTACAACAATCTTGCCACTCCGCGCAAAACCATCAAATGGTATCAGGGCAGCGATCACAGTTTCATCCCAAAGAAATCTGAAATTGTCGTCTGGTCAACGCTTTTTTTTCGGTAGAAAAAAAAGCTTAGCAAAAAAAAGCGCGTAGCGGTCGGGTGCGTTGCCCGACCGGTCAGGGGGACTGGCTGTCCCCCTGACAACCCCCGGAATGCCCGTGGGAATTTTCGGTAGAAAAAAAGCTTAGCAAAAAAAAGCGCGTAGCGGTCGGGTGCGTTGCCCGACCGGTCCCGTCTTCGCCCCTTTCGGGGCTACGCCGTGGCAAGCAAACCGGCTGTCCCCCTGACACCCCCCGGCGCGGCGGCTGGCTTTACAAGCCTCGCCGCCGTACCCCTGCGGTAAATCTGCACCCCTGAGCCATACCAAACAGCGCCCTGCAAACCCACGGGGTATACAGAGGCGCACCAAAATTGTCAGACAAGTCAGACAAGTCAGACAGGTCAGACACAAGCGCCACGCCCACGCAACACGCATACCACCGTTGCCATCAAAAAAGCCAGCATACCCCAACGGTAAATCTGCCCCCCCTGAGCCATACCACACAGCAGTACAGCAAACCCTCGGGGTATACAGGGGCGCACCCATCTTGTCAGACAGGTCAGACAGGTCAGACAGGTCAGACAGGTCAGACACAAGCGCCGCGCCCACGCAACACGCAAACCGCCGTTGCCATCAAAAAAGCCAGCATACCCCAACGGTAAATCTGCCCCCCTGAGCCATACCTCGCTCAAGGGGGTTATTTTTGGCTGTCAGAAAGTATTGCAAGATATTCCCTCTGCCACTTACCCGGCGGAACCTGATGAAAACGTTTGAAATCTTTTGAAAAATGATAACGGTCAGCATACCCGCAGGAATCCGCAACCGTCTGAATGGATTTGCCCGCTTTGAGAAGCTGCTCTGCAAAGAGCATTTTGATCTGAGTGCAATATTTTTGCGGAGAAATACCGACTGCCTCCTTGAAAAGATGCAGCAGTCTGGTCCGCGACAAATGCAGATGTGCTGCAATCTGTTCATTGGTGACATCTCCGTCGTGCTGGCTGATAAAATGCAGAGCTTTTTCTATATTCACGGTCCTGGTGGAAACAGACTGCAAAGAGAAAAACTCCTGTGGAATCGAACAGAGCAGCTCAGAAACAAGTGTATAAAGTGTAAAAATTTGCCGGTTGCCGGAAACAAGCGCCTCTTCCACACGCCGGCGGAACGGTTCTGCCGGCAATTCCAGTGCCTCATGACCGGGACTTGAGAAACATCCGTCTGTCTTGAACCAGACATAAAAATGGGGAACTTCAGTTTCAAATTCTCCGGAATAAAAGGTATTGGGCGGAATGAGCAATATTTTTTCCGGTCCGAGCTGTATGCGTTTATCACGCAGTTGACAGGCGTTGCCCCGTTCAAAATTATACCACAAAACCCAGAAGGGCATAATACAGTTTTGAGCGATCCAGTTCCGTTGAGGATTTTTAAATCCGGCATTGAGCAGAACAACTTCCTGTCGGGACTGAAGTTCGCCATAACGAAAATTCCACGATTCGACACTTTTATACATATTTTCGGCTGTTTTCAACATTTCATTTAACACAAATATACATTATACTATATAAGGTGATATGGAAAATTTCAATCTGTATTTGTAAAAAAATGTCAAAAAGGGGATAACTGTAGTGAAAAAGATATTGCTGTTTTCCGTTGCAATGCTGACTCTCGGACAACTTGCCGCAATGGAATTGCTCAATGGAAGTTTCGAAAAGGCTCTGCCCAAACCCAAAGGACGCTCTTTCCGTCTGAAACTTGCTGAAAACTGGGAGACTCTTCTGCAATCAGGTTCCGATAAACTTGAAGCCTCTTTGAGTACTCAGGCGCACAGCGGCAAATATTCCATGCGGATCAAGGCGATCGCCCCCAACAGTTTCGGCGGAGTTTATCAGACACTTGCCTGTACACCCGACAGTATGATGAAACTTTCTATGTACGTCAAAGGTACTGCCAATACGCGCACTTATTTCAGGATCCGCTTTTTTGATGCTTCAGGCAAAACGGAACGTAAAAAATATCTCATGCCCGGATGGGTCATCCGGGAATGGCAGAAAGATAAATGGCTTTACAGAGAATTTAAATTCAAAGTTCCCTCCCATGCGGTCAAAATGTCCATCGGCATTGAAACGCTCGGCAACAAATTCCCCAATGCGGAAATCTTTATTGATGATGTAAAATTAACTCAAGACGCCTCCCCGGTCCTCAAAAACAAATATCTGCGTGCAGAAATCGATCCGCTTTTCGGCGGCTGTATCAAAAGTCTTTCCCTGAATGCCAACGGCAAAAGTCAGGAATTCACCACGCCGCGCGCCCTGACAAAAGAGGGTGGTCTTGCGCTTGAAATCATCCCTGAAAAACGCAATCCCGGACTCTTTTCAAAGAAGAAATATGAATTATCCTCTCCCGTTCCCATGCAGAAAATCGTCGTCACCCGCACCGAAAAAGGCGGAGATCACGACGGTCTGAAAGTAACTAAAACCTTTACTCTTGAACCGGATTCAACCAAAATCAAAGTCACCCTTGAGTTGACCAATACCGGAAAAAAAGTAATTTCCACCAGCTGCCGCATACAGAACTGTCTGCTCCCCCGTGACGGATTTCTCACCTCTCCCACCAAAGACTGGCTCCAGACTTTCGAGAAGAACGCTGAAAACATCAAAACGACCAATGCGGTCAACTCCAACAATCTTCAGCGCGGATTCCTCGCAAAAACCATGTCCGGCAGTGCCTTTATGCTGGGATTTGATCCTGCGCAGGCAAACAGCGGCTACTGCTGGGTGAGCAGCGGTATCGACACCATGGAGTTGACTTATGCCGATATCAAACTTGCGCCGAAGGAAAAGTATACCATCAACTATTTTATCGGTGTTTCAAGCATTGATGCGCCCGTTTTCGCCGTCAACAAAGACTTGGTTCTCGGCGTGGACTCCCTGAAAAATCCCAGGAAACTGATCGTATCCTCTCTCAAAAAACTCAATACAAAAATTGATATCAACGGCAAAGAAACAACCGTCTCTCTTCTCCCCGGCACAAAAACTGAAGTCAAAGGAAAAGAATTCAACGTTTCCTTCAACGGACAGAATGACAAATATGCGGCAAATTACAAAGCCATGTTCATTAAAGGCATCAAACTGCCGCCGCCTGTCAAAAGTTCAAGCATCTCCCGTTTTGACAACTTTTTCCCCTTCATCGTCAACGGCGACGTCGCCCTGACCTGGAAAGAATCCAATGGTGTGGATGGATACGTCAACCGTTTCCTGCGCAACCTTGAAGCCAATTTGCGCGAAGCGGCCGCCATCGGTATCAATGCCAGTATGCAGACCCGCACCATCCAGAAAGGTATCCTCCCTGCCGCCAATCTCCCCGGCGGAAGGAATCTCGTCGGTGAACTCTGTCTCAAATACGGTATTTCTCTCTTTCCCACCTCTCTGCTCTATTACAAGGATGATGTGGATGTTGAAAAATTCCGTCCCGTTCTTGAAAAAAGAATGGATCTTTTCTGGCACAAAGACTCCGTCAACCTGATAAAAAAATATGACAAAGTCGTCAAAGCAGTTTTCACCGCCGACGAAACGACCGCGCAGAATATTCCCTGTATGCTTGAAGCGCATGAAACGCTTGCAAAACAACTCCCGCACAATGTGCCGCTTTATCCTTATCTGAACATCCACGCAAGAGTTTACATTCCCTATGTACCTGTTTTCTGCGGTGACTGGTATCCCATCAGCAGAAAAAATGCCTCAGGACGCAATCCGTGGAACATCGGCAAAGTTACCCTTGATACGGTCAAAATCGCCAAAGACACCCCCGTTCATGTGATTTTGCAGTCTTTCGGATACTTCAAAGAGGTCTACGGATTCCCGACCGTTGAAGAGTTCCGTCTGATGTGTCATCTTTCTGCCGCCAACGGTGCAAAAGGTTTTGAAATCCACGAAGTCAACAACCGCGGCTTATCCTGGCGTTACAAATACGGCTACCACTACGCCGCAAGAGGCAATGCCGGTGAATACACCCCCCTCTGGTTTGAAATCGGACGCTGCGCCCGTGAATTCACCGCCATCGGCACTCAATTCACCGGAACTTTTCCTGCAAAAAATCCCGCTTATCTTGAAAACATTAAAACCCCGGTTTACCGCAGCAAAAACGGTTTCTACAATGGTCCGCAGGTCAAGTTCTTCACGCTCAAACGCAAAGATGGAACCCTCTTTGCTGTTGGTGTCAATCACTCCCTTGAAAAAGCGATAAATCAAAAAGTTGTTTTCCGCAATCCTGCAGGAACGCGTGTCTGGTCTCTCACAAAGATGGCTCCTGCCGGTTCAACTTACACCATGCGCCTTGCCCCCGGTGATGCCGAATATTTCGTAATCGGCAAAGATGCCGCTGTAAAAAAATCCGTCAACATGGTTGCTCTTGAACGCGCCAAACGGTTGAATATCTCATGGCAGGTCGCCGCCGACCGCGCCTCGGGCAACGGCGTTGATATCAGAAATGCTTCAGCAATCAACAAAAAATCCGTTGCGGCAATTCAAAAGAACAAAGGGCTTGAAGCCTTGAAATTCAGCAAAGAGGCTGAAAAAGTCCTGAAAGAGACTGTTGCAAAAACAGCTTTCGGCAAACTGGATATCCGTTGGGATAAAGCACGTCACGCGCTCTCTGATGTGTGTTTCAAGTTTCTCACCCACTTTGATCTGGTCGTCCCCCCTGCCATCCGCGCCAAAACGCCCCGGTATGAAAAATACAACAACACCCTTGATCCCCAAATGCAGAAAATGGTTGATGATGTCGCCAACTGCTGGATCGAATACTGGCAGGTTGAACAGTTGATTATTTCCGGTAAACTCAAAGATTATTCCCGCGCAGAAAAACTCATTCAAAAGGCACACTCTTCCGCCTCTGCCGCAACAGCGTACCTGAAAGCCAATGCCCATAAAATAAAAGTTGACAACCCTTACGGAGATTAAAAGGAGAAAATTTATCATGAAACAGTCAAACCGCAAACAATTCACTCTTATTGAACTTCTTGTGAGTGCTGCTTGTAAAACAGGAGTTTTGTATAACCGCTGCGGCATGCTGTCTTTGTGGGGCGGCGCGTTAAAAACGGACAAAAACGGACAAAAACGGACAAAAACGGATATCGGTGCGCCGCAGA
>SUVX01000009.1 GCA_015061725.1 Lentisphaerota bacterium | reverse complement strand
CAACAAAATACCCCGCTTTTTTTGAAAAGTGGAGGGGGGTTCGGGGGGAGGCGAAAAACTTTTTTTCCCGTGAAAAAAAGTTTTTCGCCTCCCCCCGGCTCCGCCCGGCTCAGAAGCCGTTGAATTCGGATTTGACCTGACGCATGACGGCGCTTTTGCCGCGCAGTCCGGTTGCGGAGCCCTGCATACTCCGGTAAGAGAAAAGCAGAAAGACCGGAATGGTATGGGAGTTGACCTGAACGTTGGTCATGCGGGTTGCGCCATGACTTTTGACGGCACGGGTGAGGAGATACACAATATTTTCGTTGGTCAGATTGTAACGGAAAAAGGCGCACTGACCGTCACCGCGGGCGCTGCCGACGATCAGCGGCAGACCGCAGAAGAAAAGTCCGTCTATTTCAACAAAGGTCTGACAGATGGCTTTCTCTTCGCCGCTGCCAAGATCAACGGCATTGAATTTCTGAGTGGATTCAATGGTGGTACATCCGGTGAAAAGAAGTACAGCGGCAAAGAGGGCAAACAATTTTTTGAACATATTGGAAACTCCTTTTTTTGATTTAAGAAAATTGAACCTGAAAAATAATATAACGCATTAAAGAAGAGAAATCAACAGGATTTCAGTCTGAGGGTCAACTCTTTCTCATAGGCATCAAAATCGTCAATGATGATACCGGCGACACCGCTTTTGACGGCGGCTTCGGCGACTCTGCGGGCGACATGCGGCACAACGCGGGGGTCAAAGGGTTTGGGAATGACCATATCGTTTCTGAGACCGCCTGCGTGGTTGAAGAGACCGCGTGCGGCATCAGCGGGATACGCCTTTTCAAGGATGGGACGGATATCCGCAGGGATCGGTTCTTTGGCAAGTTCAGCGAGGGCGAAAGAGGCGGCAAGCTTCATTTCTTCGTTGATATCTTTTGCGCGGACATCGAGGGCGCCGCGGAAGATGCCGGGGAAACCGAGGGCGTTGTTGATTTGATTGGGGAAGTCACTGCGTCCGGTTCCGGCGAGGGCGGCACCGGCGGCAAGGGCGACATCGGGGAAGATTTCGGGCGTGGGGTTTGCCATGGCAAACACAATGGCGTCGCGGTTCATGGATTTGACCATATCAGCAGTCACACAGTTGGGGGCAGAGAATCCGAGGAAGATATCCGCACCTTTGATTGCTTCGGCAAGAGTCCGCATGGGGGTATCTTTGGCAAAGGGCTTCTGCTGTTCGGTCAGATCGGTTCTGCCGGTGTGGAGAACGCCGTTGATGTCGCAGAGGATCATATTTTCAATTTTTGCTCCGGCGGTGAGATAGAAACGGCTGCATGAAAGTCCGGCGGCACCGGCGCCGTTGACGACGAATTTGCAGTCTTCGATTTTTTTGCCGACAAGTTCCAAACCGTTGAGGATGGCGGCAAGGGAGATGATCGCCGTACCGTGCTGATCGTCATGGAAAACGGGGATACCCATGCGCTTTTTGAGTTCCGTTTCAACTTTGAAACAGGCGGGAGAGGCAATATCTTCAAGGTTGATACCGCCGAAAGTCGGTTCCAGACATTCCACTGCGGCAATCAGTTTATCAGGATCGGTTTTGCCGTTTTCGTCAAAGACTTTTCCCAGACAGATGGGCACGGAGTCAATATCTGCAAAGCGTTTGAAAAGAACGGCTTTACCCTCCATGACGGGGAGTCCTGCTTCGGGACCGATATTGCCCAGACCGAGGACGGCTGTTCCATCGCTGACGACGGCGACCAGATTGCCGCGGGTGGTATATTTCCAGACATCCTGCGGATTGTTTTTGATTTCAAGGCAGGGTTGGGCGACACCGGGGGTATAGGCAAGACTCAGATCGTCCGCCGTGGCACAGGGTTTGCTGGAACAAACGGTAATTTTTCCGTTTTTTCCTGAAGAGTGATATTCAAGAGCCATTTTTTTAAGTTCATCTGCGGTCATTTTTACATTCCTTTATATAAGATTTTTACCGGATATTATACCTTTGAGATAGAGAGTTTCGGGCGTGGCAATATCGACCGGATGATCGGCGGATTGCTGTAAAAAGCCCAATATGCGGATATCACAGCCGACTTCAGCGGCAGCTGAAGCGGTGATTTTCTGGAAAAGCTCCGGCACCATCAGACCGGAACAGGAGAAATTGAACATGATTCCGCCGTAAGGCAGCAGTTCAAAACCGTTTCTTGCGAGGAACTGATAGGCGCGGCAGCCCCGGTCAAGGGCATTTCTGGAATCAATCAGTTTGGGCGGATCGAGAATAACAACGTCAAATTTTTCACCCTTTTCGCGCATATCTTTGAGAATTTCAAAGCAGTCACCGCAAATATTTTCGTATTTGGAGTCATCAAAGCCGTTGAGGGCAAGATTGCGTTCGGCCTGTTCAAGGGCGGGACGGGAACTGTCGCAGTTGATGACATATTCCGCTCCGGCATCTAAAGCGTTGACGGCAAAGGCGCCTGTGTAGGAAAACATGTTCAACACCCTTTTGCCGCGCACAAAACGGCGCAAAGCGGTGCGGGCATCACGCAGGTCAAAATAGAAACCGGTTTTCTGCCCGTGCAGGGGATCAACTTCAAATTTAAGTTTGTTTTCGGTGATGATGATTTTATCGATGGATTCACCTGCGAGGTGTCCGGAGGCGGGTTCAAGACCTTCGCGGCGGCGGACGGAGGCATCAGAGCGTTCAAAAATGCCTCTGGTTCCGGGGAGTTCCATAAGAGCTGAAATAATCTCTTTGCGGTGAAATTCAGCTCCGGCAGAGACCAGCTGAAGAACAATAAATCCGTCGTACCAGTCAGCAATCACGCCGGGAAGACCGTCGGATTCAGAAAAGAGCAGACGGCAGCCGGTGCCGGGCGTCAAATACCCGAGCTGTTCACGCAGAGCAGCGGCATTGCGGATTTTTTTTGCAAAAAATGCGCTGTCGATTTTTTCGGAAGAATTAAAACTCCAGACTCTGCCGACAAGCTGGGAACTGGGCGAATACGCAGCAAAGGCAAGAAAATTGCCTTTTGAATCCACAACTTCGACAGTTTCACCGGGGGCGGGGGAGCCGGTCACACTTTTGACAGCTCCTGAAAAAATCCAGGGGTGGCGGCGCAGCAGAGAACGTTCACGTCCTTTGGATAAAATCATCCGCGCACACGTCATCGTTTCAATCCTTTCACTTCGGAGATGAAGTCTTTGGCATCCTGGAACTGACGGTAGACCGAGGCGAAACGCACATAGGCGACCTGATCGAGTTTACGCAGAGCCGCCATGACCCGTTCACCGATTTCGGCGCTGTCAACTTCGCGTTCAAAATCTTTGAGCAGAGATTGGGTAACGTCATCGCAAACCTGATCGATCTGCTCCATGGTCAGGCGTTTGTAGCAGGCATTGCGGAGTCCGCCGTAAAGTTTTTCACGGCTGAAATCCTCTTTTCTGCCGTCACGTTTGACGACTTTGAGTTCTTCGGGAATAACGGTTTCAAGGGTGGAAAATCTGGCGCCGCATTCGGCACATTCACGGCGTCTTCTGACACCGGAACCGTCAAGAATCGTCCTTGAATCAATGACTTTGTCATTTTCACAATTACAACGGGGACACCGCATAGAATCAATCCTGCTCCATAATAAGATACTGCAATACCGGCAGCGGCATCAATACAACACCGCGGAAAGCCGGATACTTTTTATGCTCCCTGATAACGTAATCAAGGATTCTTGTCAGATCGCGCCAATCCCGTCTGCGGAGTTTTCCGGAAGAACGGGAGGTGTGTCCGGCAAGTTCAATGCCCAGCAGAAGTTCATGTTTTTTTCCTGCGGACATAAATTCATTTCTGCTCCGTGAAACAATCTGACTTGGTTTGTTTCCCGAAGACATGATGATCACCGGCACTTTGCCTTTGCGGCAGGTCAGAAAATCAGTTGCTTTTCCACGGGTGATTTTACCTTTCAAAACAAGTTCGTGGTAAAAATCAGGAACGGCAACGGCGATTTCAATGCCGGGAACATCAAGATTTTTCAGCATTTCCAGAGTCCGGAGCATCAACATATCGTTGTCCAGTCCGGGACCGGCATTTTTTTCGCTCCAGGCAAAAATCTGTCCGGAGCTGCCCCGGGTGTCGCTGACAAACCTGTGGGGCGCAATTTTGACGATGACACGGCTGATTTTGGCCTGATCACAAGATAAATCGCTGTTGAAAGCACCGATTTCCCGCAAAACTTCAGCCAAATCGGAGTCTGCGGATTTCCGGCGCAAAAGTCCCTTGCCGGTGAAATACTTGCGGAAGTCCTCCTGTTCAAGCATGATATCAACGGCAAGTTTTTCTTTTTTTGCGGCTTTAAGAAATGCGGAAAAATCTTTATCCAGTTCCGAAACGGAACTCAACTGCAAAGCGATCCGGTTAAATCCGGCAGCTGTAACAAAACGGCAGACTTCCTCCGGAGAAAATCCGGCGGAAAAAGCCCTGTGAGAAAATCCGGCTTCTCTGACGGCAAGCGGCGACAGAAGCGCCTTTAAAGCGGCACATCTTTTTTTGATTTCTCCGGCAGAGGCTTTACGCATCGGCACAACAGCCGGAGAAACAACCTTTGCCGGAGCAGGTGCGACCGCGCATCCGGCAAGCAGGCAAAGAGCCGGTATCAGAGATAAACGGATGATTTTTCGCATTACATTCTCTCCACAGCGGCGGCGGCAAATTTTGAGCAGCTCACTTCGTCGGCACCTTCGGTCAGACGGGCAAGGTCATAGGTCATCACCTTGTCGGCAATGGCGGCAGAAATTCCCTTGATAACCAGATCGGCGGCTTCGGTCCAGCCGATGTGGCGCAGCAGCATATCTCCGGAAAGGATCAATGAGCAGGGGTTGACTTTATCCATGCCCGCATACTTGGGCGCAGTACCGTGGGTCGCCTCAAAGATGGCGTGTCCGGTCAGGTAGTTGATGTTGGCGCCGGGAGCGATACCGATTCCGCCGACGCAGGCGGCAAGAGCGTCGGAAACATAATCGCCGTTGAGGTTCAGCGTGGCGATCACATCGTATTCCGCCGGGCGGGTCAGGATCTGCTGCAAAAATGCATCACAGATGCAGTCCTTGACCAGAATCTTTCCTTCGGGAACAGCACCGTCGCAATCAGCGGCGCAGACGGCGACATCGGCATATTCGCGTTTCACCAGTTCATAGCCCCAGTTCTTGAAGCCGCCCTCGGTGAACTTCATGATATTGCCCTTGTGGACGAGGGTGACACTCTTTCTCTTGTTGGCAATAGCGTATTCCATGGCGGCGCGGATGAGTCTTTCGCTGCCCTCGATGGAAACAGGTTTCACACCGATACTGCTGGTTTCGGGGAAGCGGATTTTGGTGACTTTCATCTCATTCTGCAGAAATTCAATGACTTTTTTCGCTTCGCAAGTTCCCTGCATCCACTCGATTCCGGCATAGATATCTTCGGTGTTTTCACGGAAAACAACCATATCAGTCAGTTCCGGCTGCTTGACGGGAGAGGGAACGCCTTCAAAATAGCGCACGGGACGCACGCAGGCATAGAGGTCGAGCTGCTGGCGCAGAGCCACGTTGAGAGAACGGATACCGCCGCCGATGGGGGTGGTCAGAGGTCCTTTGATAGCGATGAGGCACTTGGAAATGGCATCAAGCGTTTCCTGCGGGAGCCAGATCTGTTCATTGTAAACGGCGTTGGCTTTTTCTCCGGCAAAAAGTTCCATCCAGGCGATTTTGCGTTTGCCGTTGTATGCCTTTTCAACGGCGGCATTCCAGACGGTCATGGCGGCGGCAGTGATATCCGGTCCGATACCGTCACCCTCAATAAAACCGATGATCGGATTATCTGAAACATTGAGTTTGCCGTTGCTGTCAACGGTGATCCAGTCTCCGGCGGGAACAGTTATTTTTTTGAAGTCCATAAAAGTATTCTCCTGAAATAAAAATTTATACAATAACGGTTGTATTATTAATATAATACACAGGTATCTTTTTTTCCATGTATTTTCCGGTAAAAAAAGCAGTTTTTCACCAGCCGGTACTGCGGTTGAAACTTTTAAGATGTGAGGTATCGTTCCAGCAGACAAGCTGCCAGAAATCCTCCTCTTTTGCCGCATAACGGCAGATCGCTGTATTTTCGCAGGCGGGCAGACGGCGGAATGACCGGAGTCCGAGGACAACTTTAAGGGTCTGCTTGATGAATCCGCCGTGCGAAACACACAAAATTCTTTTGCCGGCGTATTCAGATTTCAGCATATCCATAAACTTCTCAGCGCGTTCAAGAAAACGTCCGGCGCTTTCGCCCTCCGGCGGCTCAAAGTCAGGGGAACCGCTTTTGAACAGAAGGATCTCTTCAGAATAATCGCACAGAATCTCTTTCCACAGCATACCCTGCCATCTGCCGAAATGCCATTCGCGCAGCTCTTTTACCGGAATCACAGGTCTGCCCGCTGCAATTTTTTCAGCGGTGACAAGCGCACGCGATAAATCACTTGAAAATATGATATCAAAGGGTTCATCTTTCAAGCGTGCGGCAACCAGTTCCGCCTGCGCCAAACCCTGTGCATTAAGAGGTGTATCCGATTGTCCCTGAAGACGATCCGTGACATTGGCATCGGTTTCTCCGTGACGGACAAAACAAACAGTTGTCGGCATTACTTTTTGAATCCTCTCTGACGGACTGCTTCATAAAGCAGAAGAGTTGTCGCCGTCGCAACGTTGAGAGAGTCGATTTTACCCAGCATGGGGATAACAACTTTCAAATCCGCACCGTCCATCCAGAAATCGGTCAATCCGGTCTGTTCCGCACCGACGACCATGGCAACGCCGCAGGTTAAATCCACATCGGTATACTTGTAATCGGTGTGCGGCGTGGCGGCAAGGGTCTTTATGTTGTGCTTTTTGAGCCATGCCATCGCAGAGGCGTTGTCTGTTTCCGCCAGAGGAACTGAAAACAGCGCCCCGGTACTTGCGCGGATGACATTGGGATTGTAGATATCCGTTCCCTTTTCGCAGATGATGACGCCGGTCGCGTTGACCGCATCGGCACTGCGGAGCATGGAACCGAGATTGCCCGGTTTTTCCACCGTTTCGGCAACCAGATAAAGTCCGTTGGGGTCAACAGGCATATCATCCAGCGTATGGCGTTTCATCTTTGCAACGGCAAGCAGTCCCTCGGGTCTGTCGCGGTAGGTGACCTTTTCAAGCAGATGCGGCGCAACTTCGCGCACCCGCACGCCCTTTTGAGCGAGGCGTTCCAGAAGCGGATACTCGTTGCTGCCCAGAAAGTGACGGGGAGAGAAGAAGCACTCCACCATTTCCATACCGTATTCCTCCGCGCGGGTAAGTTCGCGGTATCCCTCCAGAATGGTCAACTGTTCTTTTTCACGGTGGCGGCGGTCGCGCAGTTTGACCAGGTGTTTGACTGCGTCATTCTGTGCGCTGGTTATAAGTTCAAATTTCATATTACTGTGTCTTTTTGTTCATTGTTTGCGTCATTTTGTCACACTTGTTAAGTATACACGTCCCTCAGGTATTTGTCAAGAGATTATTGGCACGTTTTTTGCTGTTTTGAAGGTGAATACAAAAAACTCAATCATGGAGGTATATCATGAATCTTGAAAAAATGACCAATAAAACCCGTGAAGCACTCAACGGTGCCAGACAGTGTGCCATTGAACACGCCAATTCCGAATTGAAAAATATTCACGTTCTTTACGCACTTATTCAGGATGAAAACGGACTTGCCAACTCCATTCTGACCCGTCTGGGCATCAACAGAAAACTCTTTGCCGGAAAAGTGGACGAAGCCCTTTTGCGTCTGCCGAAACTTCAAAACGGCGGAGATATCTACAACTCCGGAGAAGTTCTCACCCTGCTGAACGATGCCGGAAAAGAAGCTGATAATATGCAGGATGAATATATCAGCGTTGAACATCTTCTGCTTGCCATGCTCAAATCCCGCAGTGAAGCGGTGAAAATTTTTGAAGAGTGCGGCATTGATAACAATAAAATACTCAACGCTCTGCAAAGTATCCGCGGCAATCAGCGTGTGACTTCAGAAGACCCGGAAGCGACTTTTGAGGCACTCAAAAAGTACTCCCGCGATTTGACACTTCTTGCCATGCAGGATAAACTTGACCCTGTTATCGGCAGGGATGAAGAAATCCGCCGTGTGATGCAGATCCTTTCACGCAGAACGAAAAACAATCCTGTCCTGATCGGTGAACCCGGTGTGGGCAAAACCGCCATCGTTGAGGGACTTGCCCGCCGTATCGTGCGCGGAGACGTTCCCGAAAACCTCAAAGGACGTCAGGTCGTTGCGCTGGATATGGGACTTCTGATCGCCGGAGCCAAATACCGCGGTGAATTTGAAGAACGTCTCAAAGCTGTCCTCAATGAAGTTATTGCTGCCGAAGGAAAAGTCGTCCTTTTTATTGACGAACTTCATACCGTTGTCGGTGCCGGAGCAGGAGACGGTGCCATGGATGCGGGAAATCTCCTCAAACCCATGCTCGCCCGCGGTGAACTGCACTGCATCGGCGCAACCACTCTTGACGAATACCGCAAATACATTGAAAAAGATGCGGCATTGGAACGCCGTTTTCAATCGGTGCTGGTCAATCCCCCCGATGTGGAGGATACAATCTCCATTCTGCGCGGACTCAAACAGCGTTATGAAATCCATCACGGCGTGAAACTGCGTGACAGCGCACTGGTTGCCGCCGCCGTCCTTTCGGACAAATACATTTCAGACCGTTTTCTGCCCGACAAAGCCATTGACCTGGTAGATGAAGCCGCCGCCGCCTTGAGAACCGGCATTGACAGCAGTCCCGAAGAACTGGACGAAGTGGAACGCCGTCTCATGCAGCTTGAAATCGAAATCACCGGTCTCCGCAACGAAAAGGACGCTTCCTCTGTCAAACGCCGTGAACAGCTTGAAATTGAAGCGGCTTCCCTCAAGGAACAGGCTTCTGAATTGCGCGCGCTTTATGACAAGGAGAAAAAACAGCTTTCCGATCTGCGCAATTACCGCGAAGCTCTTGATCTTGCCTTTGTTCAGCTTGAAAAAGCCGAGCGTGCTTATGATCTTGAAAAGGCGGCAGAACTCCGTCACGGGACGATTCCGGGCATTGAACAGCAGATTGCTTCCGCCGAAGCGGCTCTCAAAGAGGATTCCGGCAGAAGAATGCTCAAAGAGGAAGTGGATGAAGAGGATATTGCCAACATCATCAGCCGCTGGACACATATTCCCGTCAGCAAACTTGTTCAGAGCGAAAAAGAAAAACTTCTTCTGCTTGAAGACCGTCTTCATGAAAGAGTCATCGGTCAGAATCAGGCGGTTTCAGCGGTATCCGAAGCTGTTCTGCGCGCCCGCGCCGGACTTCAGGACCCCAACCGTCCGATTGCCAGTTTCATCTTTCTCGGTCCCACGGGTGTCGGCAAAACAGAACTTGCAAAAAGTCTCGCTGAGGACCTCTTTGATGATGAACGCGCGATGGTCAGAATCGATATGTCTGAATATATGGAAAAATTCAGTGTTTCCCGCCTGGTCGGTGCGCCTCCGGGATATGTCGGTTATGAAGAGGGGGGACAGTTGACTGAAGCCGTCCGCCGCCGCCCTTATTCGGTCATTCTGTTTGATGAAATTGAAAAAGCGCATCCTGACGTCTTTAACATACTTCTTCAAATTCTTGAAGACGGCATTGTTACGGACTCTCAGGGCAGGACTGTCAATTTCAAAAACACCATTATTATCATGACCAGCAATATCGGCAGTGATATGATCCTTGCCAATCAGGGAGATGCTGACAGTCTTAAAGAAAAACTTTTTGCCGAATTGAGAAATTATTTCCGTCCGGAATTCCTCAACCGCATAGATGAAACGCTGATTTTCCATGTGCTTGCCAAAGAGGAAATCTGCAAGATTGTAGATATCCAGCTCAAACATCTTGCCGCGCGGCTTGCTGCACAGCAGATTTCTCTTGAAGTGACTTCTGAAGCCAAAAACTTCATTGCAGATTCAGGCTATGATCCGGCATTCGGAGCCAGACCGCTCAAACGGGCCGTCATCCGCCTGATTGAAACGCCGGTTTCGCGCATGATCATTGGCGGAGAAATCCAACCCGGCAACACTCTTTTTATAGATGTTGCGGATTCAGCTCTCAAGTTCAGTTCAAAGTAGTCTCTGACTGTTTTTTATGGCTGCGGCGGTATGCGTGTTGCGTGGCGCTTGCATAAGACTTATAAAATGATGATGGGTGCGCCCGTCTTCGCCCTGACGGGCTACGCCGTGGCAAGCCATGTGATACCCCGTGGGTTTGCTTGCCGCAGTGTGGAATGGCCCGGGCGATAGATGTGCCGGCGGGGGTAATCAACGCCCGCGCCCCAAACGGCACAGCAAATCACAGCGGCTATGCAGAATTTTGGTGCAAAGATTTACCGCTATGGTCAATCAACGCTGCAGTAAAACAAAGTATTTTATTTTTCTTCCGGTACAGAAATGATTTCCGCAACAGGGAAACCGTCCGGATGTACCGGCGGCAGGATCTCCGGCAAAGCGGCACAGGAGCGTTTGAGAGTCTCCCCTTGGCGGGAGGGCGCATAATATCCTGAAAACGCAAGTCTGACATCTCCGGAGCTTGCCCCCGTTATAAAGAGCGAACACCAGGATTCTCCACCCTCTGCACAGGGAACCGACCAATAAGATTCCTCAACAGGCACAAGACAATCCTGATTGACCTTCAATCCCATTCCCGGATGTCCGTTGTCATAACGGGTGACCGCCAGCTGACAGGCTCCGTAAGTCGGTGATGAAAAACGGGAACAGCGTGCCGTTATATCCGCCTTTTTACCGGGAACGTTTCTGAGAGCCACTGTCAGACAGCTTTTGCGCATACGCTGGGGCAGGATCAAGTGGACCCTCAGCTGCAGAACATCCCCTTTCTGTTCGCAAAGGCAGACTTCGGCACACAATGATTTGATCCTGTGGATCTCATTTTCCAGAACAGCCATTTTTCCCGTACCCAGATGCGCCGGCACATGGCACAGAATTTTTCCATCCGGCTGTTTCCATGCCTGAAAAGGCACATTATAAGGCAGGGAAAACTTCTTCTGCGCAAGAGAAATTATCTTGATTTCATGGGGTGCAAAGAGGATCTCTTCTTCTGGATTCAGTCTGGCGAAAGAGGGGTAAATCTGCAAAGCATTGGGCTGAACCTTTGCAAACTTGAAACGCCGGGGCATCACTGAGGGATTGCGCAAAGCATACCACACACTTTTATCCGGCTGTATGAAATAAAATCCGTAAACTTCTCCGGCATGGGGATTGCCGCCGCACATACCGGAACGAACATTGTACAGCTTTTCTCCGAAAGAACGGGCAAATGCCATGACTTGACGCAGGGCAGATAAATGCACCTCTTCCAGTGCTTCGGGCTGCAAAGTCCAGGGCTGGTAACTGGTTCCCCGCATAACTGACCAGAGAGCATTATCCGTAAAGGTTCCCGGCTCTTCATGCACGGGGTTGCGGAAAGCGTGGGGAAACTCATGGTTATCCACCGTGTCAAGCGGCAGACAGCTTTTATCCCTCTGAAAAAAGCACCAGTAAACGGTATCGCGGTAAGTGATGGCAGAGTCCCGCTGAGTCCGGGCAGGCAGAAAAGAATATTCCGAATCGCCGCTGTTGGTCAGAAAGAAATGATTGGTGTATTTCAGCCACCAGGGAGACGGCCACCAGCCGGTACGGAGAACAAGATCAGGACGCGCCTGACGCATTTTTTTTATAATCCGGATTATGGCATCAATGGAACCTTCACGGACATGATCGGCTGTGGGATAACGTTCTTTAAAGTTGTCATTGACAGCCCCTTCGTTATCCCAGTCGATTTTGAACTGCGCGATCCCGGAACGGGCATAACCGGCAAAACTTTCTGAAATGGCGTTGGTAAATTTTTCATCCAGCAGAACACCATACATTCCCTCGCCGCTGTAAGCTGCGCCGTTCCCGCCGCCGACCTCAAAACCGGATTTTTTCAGGAATTCCGGATGAAAACCTGCCGGTCCGTTGTAGGATACCCACAACCCCAGACGGCTGCCCAGACGGTGGACAAATCTTTCCAGTTTCCTGATCCCTTCGCGTCCGCCAAAGGATTTACGGGGTTCAAAGAGACTGTTCAGATCCTGCCAGCCGGCATCCAGAACAAAAACATCGGGCGTGATACCGAATTTTTCCCAGGCAGCGGCAAAAGAACGGTATCCCTCCGGAGAAGTGACATATTCAAAATCATCCAGAAAACGGTCGGTCCAGAAGGTACACAGAGTAAAAAAGGGCTTTTTCAGTGCCGGGATCCTGATTGTGTTGATGTATTGCCGGAGTGCTTTCTCCGCATCTGCGCTCCATGAAAGAACAGCGTCACTCAGCACAAGAGAGTTGTCACTCTGCCAGACCGGATGCTGAGTAAGCGTATAAAGCGTTTCCGCGTTTCCCTTTTCTTCGATCCGGGCAAAGGCCGCCGGATGTTCCACACCGGCAAAGAAATTTTTTCCGGCGACAGGATAACCGCATCCGGGAACTTTGCCGTGACTTTCTTCGGACGATACAGTATTCTGCCGTGCGTGGGTGTTTGAAATATATCCCCGCAAAGTCAACAGATCCGGTATCCGCTGCCGGTCAAGTTCAACAAAGTCCGGCGTGGGTAAAAGCCGATTTGAACGGATAAAAACTTTTTTGTGCAGAACATTGTCTTTGAGGAAAACTTTCACCTTTAAAGTGATTCCATCAACTTGATATTCCCGTCCGCAGGAGAAGTATTTTCTGCCCTCTCCCACCGGAGAGATGATCTTTCCATTGATGCTCAAACGGACTGCCGGAAAATCCAACCGGAGTTTGCCGTAAAAAAGCGTATTGCCGCAAAGTCTGATTTGAGATTTCATTTATCTGAGATTTCCTCTATCGAAACATTATCCACCCAGACTGTTCCCGTACAGCGCCGCAGCCAAATTTTCAAGCGGGCAGTTTTATTGACTTTTTCAACCTTTGACGGTGTTTTGAAATCAAAACACACACCGGTCCAATCCATCGTTCCCGCCAGCCAGTTCCGGGCGGGGAAGAACATGTTTTCACCGCAGTTTAAATTCAGCACAAAACCGGCGCCGCGCTTATTGCGTTTGACGTCCTGCAATTTGATCATGCAGCTGATACGGTACCGGGTGCCGGGCTTGAACTGTTTATGGTAAAAGTGCTGTGAAATGGCAATACCTTCTCCTTTATTGCCGGTGATTTTAAGGGAGTGCGGCGCACTGACAAAGACCTTTTTATCCAGTTCAAAACCGGCGCCGTCCTTTGGATGTTCTCCGATCCAGCCATGGAAAACCCGTCCCCTGTAATGTCCGAAAGTCCGGTTGTTGCGCCGGGCAACGGTGTCAAAATCCCCGCAGGTGATCATCTCCTTTTCAGCAGAAACAAGCCGTCCGGAATTTTCAATATCGTGATAACCTTTACTTTGGAGGAAGGGCGACCAGGAGTAGGTTTCATGACAGATTTTCCGGCTGTTCAAAAGACGGTTGCGGCAGAGATTGAGCAAGAATCTTTCAGGCGTGATCCTTCCCAGATTTTTCAGCGGGATATTGACTGTGAGTTTGAAATTTTTTTCTCCGGCAACAGCTTTGACCACCGCGCCGGAATCCCATTTGCGGTCTGAGATATTCTTTCTGCCGTGGGTTTTCCAGAAAATATCTGTCACATCACCTTTTGCATTGATCATCAACTGATAATAACTCTTTTTTTCGCCTGTCGGATCCATAAAAATCTCAACGGAACTATCCTGCCAGACCATGGGATCATCGTGTTTACGTCTGACTGCCAGAATATTTTTCATATCCGGTTCATCACAATCAAATTCGATTTCAAGATCTTTTTCAGCCAATTTGACTCTGACCCGGGTATCAACGACTTCTCCCGTAACTTTGCCGAAAGGCTGCAGCATCACCGTATTGCCGGAAACAACTTTGAAAAACTCAACTTTTTCCGTCTGTTGAGTAAAGTTTTTCCGTTCAGCCTCCAGAGAACCGAGAAACTCTTTTCTGAAAAGCCGGATACGTTTTGCTTCCAGAGAGCCGGAGGGGACCATTTTTTCAGCCCGGGTAAACGCAGAACCGGTCTCCTCCAGTTTTTTCTGACTGTAAATCCTGTTCCAGAGGTCAAAATTGGAGGGGACTGCCGCCACAGGACCGATATCCGTTTCAATGATGTTTCCGGCGATTTTTTTCAGCCAGATGTTTTCAAAATCCTCAAAAATTTTTTGCATTTCCGGCGCCGCTTTGCCGAACATTCTGACATAGAACTCTTTGAGCAGAGCCTCCACGTCGGTTTCCCTGTTCCATGTCACCTTGCTCATGGTATAGTAATTCATGGCGCAGAAAAGGAATCTTTCACTGCCGCTTTCCATAAAAACACCGAAAATATGCGGTACCATTTCTTTGTAATAATTCCCCACGCTCCGGGGAGTCCAGATCGGCACACCGGGAATACGCATGGAGCCGAATTTACCGACATAATTCCAGATTTGTACCGGACGCTTCAGTTTTTCCGTCCAACCGGTGATATGTTCTTTATCCGCTTTACGGATGACCGAATTCTGCTGCCATGGTCCCATGGCGGCAACCATGACCATCACGTTATCCGGCACGTCACGTTTGGGGATGATACGGTACGGTCTGTAAGACATCATGCTCAATTTGCCGGGAATCTTCTCTTTTTTAAGCCGATCTGCCCAATTCAAAACATTTTCCCAGACCAGATCTGCCGCATAATTGCGCCCCAAATCTTTACGGTATGCTTTCTTGCAATCCTTGCAGTAACATGCCGCCATTCCGTCATCCGGCATCACGTCCACATATCCGTCACGGAAAGCAGGGAAAGCCCATTGGTGCGATATATTTTTGCCGCTTTTCCAGAAAAAGTTGCGTTCAGAAGCCTTTTTTCCTGTAAAATAGGCTTTCAAATCCCGGTAGATCTCATCGGTCACTTTGCTTGACCAGCAAAGGTGTCCGCCGTGACGGCGGTTGAAATCCAGGTCCCGCTTGCCGTTGCTTGCCATGCGGAAGTATTCCGGATGATTTTTGCTGAAGCGGACATCTAATCCGAACTTTCCCAATCCGTGACCGCAAATCAGCAGTTTTGTCGTATAGCGCAGACGGAGCATATTCAATTTTTTCATCGGATGCCGCACCGTTCTTTTGCTTTCACCGACATAAGCGCCGTCATTCCAGGGATAATACTGCCGTTTATACACATCAGGTTTTTCCACAATGGAAACTGCCGGGATATCCAACTGTTTTTTCTGCGGAACGACCGTTCCCAGTTCTCCGGGAAAATAAAATCTCACATCCCCGAAACGTTCCAGAAAATCATACACGCCGAAAAGTGTTGCCCGTTCAAAGTCAAAATCCCAGGCGCCGCCTTTTTCCAATATCCGGTCGATATCCCTGCCCGGAGCATCTCTGCCGACAATGAAAATATGATTTCCGGACGTTTTGATATAATAACCGTCACGGGCCAGTTTACCGGCATCCAATCCGGCTTTTCTGCTCCATGATGTATCTCCGAGGATGATATTGTTTCCCTTCCCCGGCGCATTGATCAACGGAATTTTGCTTTTCAGGATCTGCGACAGAAATTCCTGCAGTTCACGGGCGGCAAATCTCAGCGTTTTACCCGCATCTGACGGAATGACGATCGACGTATTTTTTCCCGTCAATGTCAAAACTGTCTTTTGACCGGTTTGGATATTTCTCGGCAGCCCCTCCGCATGAAGCATCAGAGAAAAAGCTGATAATAAAAACAAAAACAACCACTTGCAGCGCATATTTTTCTCCATTTTGATTTTTTGGGGATATTGTTTTCTTTATCTTCCGGGTGAAATCCATTGACTGCCCATGCCCGGATAACTTTCCCAACGCTTGAGCGACACATGTCCGTCAGCGTGGTTGTTCTGGATACTCCCCGCATGACGGGGATCCAGCATTTGCACCGAATAATCACTGGCAGCTGTTGCTTTAAACGGCCAATCCGTCCCTGAAATCGCCGTTTTCGCCGATTCCGGACGATAGGCGTCCATATCAACCATCACCAATGACGGACGGCGGATCCGGGTCAGCTTACGCAAGTGGTCATAGGTCGCGCTCTTTACTCCCGGATTGGAAATCGCCCAGTAATTGTAGCCGTAACTGAAAAATCCGCTGTTGTTGTAATAAGTACCTTTTTTGCCCACCGTTGCGATCCTGCGCAAGTCCCCCGGACAAAGCCATATCCCGGGATGACGGAAATAGGAGGCACTGTTTGGACGTACATTCAAATAACGTTTTTGCCAGTAAATCGTGATCTTCGTTTCCGTATCCGGCGCCATGTAATCATAATAATCATTGGAATACTGCAAATTCGCCGCCGCGATCTCTTTCAACTGATTGGAACACTGTGTCGTTTTCGCCCGATCCCTCGCCTTCCCCAGCGCCGGCATCAGCATCGCCGCCAGAATCGCGATAATCGCAATCACAACCAAAAGTTCAATCAGCGTGAACGCTGATCGAATGAAGCACGTGTGAAGCGCAGCGTTGCTGCATGAAGCGTTTGCCTGCGGCAAACATGAAGCACTTGCTTTGCAAGTATGATGCGGCGTATTTTGGTTAGTTGCATTCTCCGTATGTTTCCGTACACTTCCGTACTTATCCGTAATTCTCCGTACCAACGTGCCGTTCCCAATTTTAATGAAACTTGCGATGTTTTTTAATGATGTATCGTCAGTCATTTGGGTCCCTCCTGATTTGAACAATATTTTAAATCGTCTCTCCGAAATTAAACGTCATGGGTATTTTGTGTGTTGCAATGGGGCTTTCACCTGAAATTGCCAGCTGGGCAGCGTACTGTCCCAGTTTTTCAGGTGCGGCGGCAAGGCAGGTCAAAACAGGAGAATGCTCCGTAGCCTGTCTTGTACCGTAAAATCCCACCACACCGACCTGTTCCGGGACGGATATGTTCTGCTGCTCAAGAAATTCAAAGATTTTGCGTGCCACAATATCATGAGAAGTGATAAAACAAATGCGGCTGTGAGAAAATTCTTTCAACGCCTGATTGATCTCAGACACCTGTTCAGACCAGGAAAGATTGATAAATTCCTTCAGTATTCTGACATTTTTTTCAGCGGCTGCCAACTCTTTGTAAAAGAGATCCAGCTGTTGATATTCATAACGCTCCATCTGGTACGGACCGCAGCAGACAAAAGCATCATATTTCAGACGCTTGAGGGTGTTGAGCATCGTATAACAGGCCGGACTTATGCTCAAGACAACGGATTTGACCCGGGGAACTTTGCTTTCCCGTCCGACGATGACGACCGGCAGATGTGTTTCTTCAACCAACTGCTGCAAAAGATCATCGGGAACAAAATAATCTGCCACAAAGCCTTTGTTCTGCCCCGCAAGCTGATGCGCTTCAGAAACCACTGAAGAAAAATCCATGGTGTTGAACCAATAGGCACGGGTTGCCGCCGCTGAGAGATAAGTGCTGTAACAGGCCTTGACGCCCTCCATGGTAATGCCGGAAATAATATCGTTTCCGTAAGATTCCCACCCCTTGTTGGAAATGTGACGGAAAAGCAGCGTCAGAAACTGAGGTTGAGCTACCGTTGATTCAAAATTCTGTGCCACACAATAATTGTGTCCCGGGCGGCGGATAAGAATATCCCGTTGTGCAAGCAGCGCCAGCGCACGGATCGCCGTCAGCTGACTGACACCGTGCTTTTCTGCAAGTTCCCGGGTCGAGGGAATGGATACCCCCGGCGGATAAACCCCGTTTTCAATATCCTGCCGCAGTTTATCCGCAATGATACGATAACGATACTTTGCCATTTATTCCCCCAACGGACAATTTTCAAATAAGTCCTTTTCTATGCAAATATAGGATAGAAAAAGTTTTTTTTCAAGTCGCCGCCAGTTAAAAAGCGCACGTCAGGGGATTTTTTACAATATCACATATTTATTCACAAAAACACAAAATATATCACGTGATTTATGTTTGAGCTTATTTTTTGATTTATTCAGGAAATCACTATCTGTAAGACATATTCAACTGTTTGGTGGCAACGGCGGTGTGCAGTCTGCGGTGCGATTTGGCGCGGGGCAGATTTACCGGTGAGGTATGCTTTTTTTATGGCAACGGCGGTGTGCAGTCTGCGGGGGCGTGGCGCTTGTGTCTGACCCGTCTGACTTGTCTGACTTGTCTGACAAGATGGGTGCGCCATTGTATACCCCGAGGGTTTGCTGTGCCGCGGTGTGGTATGGCTCGGGCGAAGATGTGCCGTTGGGGTATGCCGGGCAACGTGATGGCAACGGCGGTATGCGGGGGGCGTAGCCCGAGGCAGATTTACCACAGGGGTATGCCGGGCTTTTTTGATGGCAACGGCGGTGTGCGTGTTGCGTGGGCGTGACGCTTGCATAAGACTTATAAGACTTATAAGACTTATATTTAATGATGATGGGGGCGTCATGTGATACCCCGAGGGTTTGCTGTGCCGCTGTGTGGTATGGCTCGGGGCAAAATGTGCCGTTTGGGTGATTATTGCAATCGGCGCACCAATCACACAATCTCATAATTCTCATAATTCCCATAATTCCCACATCAAGCGCCGCCCGATTGACTTTGCAAACCGCAGCGGCTATACAGAATTTTGGTGCAAAAAATCACCGCAGAGGTACCCGACCGCTACTATTCTTTTTTTGCCAAGCTTTTTTTCTACCGTGAATTACCCACGGGTATTCAGGGGGTTGTCAGGGGGACAGTTTAGTCCCCCTGACCGGTCGGGCAACGCACCCGACCGCTACTTGCTTTTTTTTGCCAAGCTTTTTTTTCTACCGAAAAAAAAGCGGTCGGCGAAGTTGTAGTAGTGTGACCAGTCGGCGGCGGTAATGGCGTGTTTGCCGGTGCGGATATGATAACTGACATTGTCACCGACGGATTTGTCGCAGGGGGGCATATCCATATTTGCAAGACCGTTGAAGCCGTAGAGGTTCCAGATTTTCGAAGCTTCTTTTGCGGCGAGAAATTCACCTTTGGGGTCAGCGTTGAGGTCAGCTGAGGCGCTGGCGACGTAGAGAGCACGCGGAGCGACGAGGGCGAGGAGCATGTGCTGATCGACGGGGAGGAGGTCAATATTTTTAACATAAGCTCCGACTCTTCCGCAGTACCAGACGCGCTGATCCCAGTAACCGATTTCCATCGTTTCTCCGAAGTTTCTCCGGGAGAGGGCGGCGCCGCCGCAGCCGGAGTTGTTGGAAATCACGACTTTGAAGCGCGGATCACATGCGCCTGCCCAGAGGGCGGCTTTGCCGAGGCGGGAGTGACCGATAACGGCGGCTTTACCGGTATCAACGAGGGGTTCCTGTTCAAGAGCAGTGAGCATGGAGGATAACCCCCATGCCCAGGCACCGATGCTGGAAATTTCGCGGTAACACTTACCGGCTTTCTGTTCATCCATGGGGATTTCGTGATCCAGACGCATCTGCTTTTCATCGCAGAAGAGGGTGTAGGGACTGAGTTTAAGTCCGGTGTAGTAGTCGGGACAAATTTCCCAGTAGCAGGCGGTAGCGACGGCATATCCGCGTTTGACAGTTTCTTTAAAATTCCATGATTCGAGTCTTCTTGCCCGGGAACGCAGGGGGCGGAAGGTGCGGTTCCGCTTGTAATCCATGTACATACCGCGGGTCATAAGGACATCAAGTTCGGGGGTATTCGCCTGATTGCCGCTGAAGTTGAGACCGACAAAGATGGGGGGTTTTCTGACATGTTTGGGGATGTAGACCATCATATCGTAATTGAAACTTTTTCCATTGTTCATGATGGAATAGACCCGGTATTCTTTGCGGATGGCAAGACCGTCGAGGGCATCATTTTTCTGAGCGAGCAGACGGATGACGGTTTTGTCGGCGGCGGGGGGCATCATGCCGTACATGTACTTTTTGAAAAGTTCGAGGATACGGGGACGTTCAATCTTTTCCCATTCAGCGGCAGTTTTGGATTTGAAGGCGGGAAGAGTGTAGGCGGGGACTTTTTTTTCGTCTTTGTGATAATGCTGATACCAGAGGGATTCGGCATAGGCTTTGTATGCCTGCATGGCGGTACGCGCCTTTTCAACATCCGGCGGCAGACAGATTTTTTCATCAAGTTTTGAGGTGCATCCGGCAAAGAGGAGTCCGGCGAAAGCAAGAAGAAGAGATTTTTTCATTTTGACTCCTTTTGAAGAAGATTGTGTTTTTTGAGAAACTCAGAAAATTGTCTGTTGGTACTTTTGGTTTTCAGTTCAAGCAGACTGAAAGCAATTTTCTGCGTATCGGGTTTGATTTTGAATTGAAAAGAGACATTTGCAACTTTGCCGTAATACATGCGTGCGCTCTGCCAGACAGAGCTATCCATTTTCATATATGCCGGACCGTTGGATTTGGGCTTGTTGACGGAGCCTTCATAATTGACATCATACATAAAGAAACAGCTGTCTTCTTTTTTGAGATTCTGCCATCCGCTGCGGTTGTAAACAGAAACGGGAGTAATGATTTCGCGCTTGTAAGAGTTGCGTTTCTGTCCGTCAATGACGGGGGCAAGGGACATATTGAGTGCAATGGACTTCACAGCTTTTTGTGTACGGGGATTTCTGACACATTCAACATGCAGCAGGGGAGAATTTCCATCCATGAAAAAGCGGAGATTCATCCAGACGCCGTCAAAGTTGTAAAGGACATCAATACCGGCTTTATTCTTTTCGTTGAAGAGGGAAATTTTCTTGGGTTCAATATCAAAAACAGAGATATCATTGACGATGAGATTGAACATGCCGCGGCGATTGAAACCGCTCCAGAAGTTGGGTTCCGGCAGACCGATCAAGACCTTTTCCTCCTGCGTCTGCGTGGGTTTGACCCATTGAAAATAAATCAGATAGCCGTATTTTCCGCAGGAAATCTGATAATATTCCCCTTTGCCGTAAACTTTGTGGTGAAGATGATAACTGCGGGAAACTTTTGCCGCAGAGGGTGCGGCAGCAGAGAGAGAGCCGATAAAAATCAGAGCAAATAAAAGAAGAAATTTTTTCATTTTCAATCTCCTGAACCCATAAATTTGACCAATCCGAAAAGATTGATGTTGTGATTGTTGCTCATGGTGAGACTCAAGCCGTAGGATTCACCGTTTCTTCTATCCATGGCAAGAGCGTTAAAGAACCAGCTGCGGTAAACTTTGGGCGGCTCAACACGCATACCGGCAAAGGGGAGGAACATTTCGCAGCTCCAGAAATCATTTCCTTTGGCAGCTTTGGCAATAAAACCGGGACATCTCCATTTGCCGTCATATCCGGCTTCAATGGGTTTCAGACGGCGGGCGCCCTGCGCGGTGTCTCCGGTGGGGTTGACGGTAAAGTGCATATATTGCTCTTTGCCCCGTCCGGGAGAGAGAAAGACTTCAAGATGGTCGCTTTTGAACCAGACATCTCCCTTGACAGAAGCGGGCTTGCCTTTCTCGTAAAATCCGATATAAATACCCTTGCTGTTCCAGAGGATTTTAAGTTTTTTGGCAAAGGGATCTCTGGTATCTTTGCCCAGAGCGTTCTGGAATTTCATATCAGGAACATTTTTCCAAACGGCTTCATCCATTTTTCCGTCAAGGATGATTTTTTCATTGTCCTCAAGTTTAGAGGCTTTATACATGGGCGTAATGTGTCCGAGATAGGCTTTTGAGGAAGAAATTTCCTGCTTCCAGGGGTGGGCAAAAAATTCAAAACGCTGTCTTTCAATGCTGCCGGGACGGGTCTCTTTTTCAGCCTTTTTCAAAAGAGCTTCAAGTTCGCGCACAACGGCAAGATTAAAAGCGGCATAAAGCTTTTCAGGGGGAACCTGAGTGGCGGCAGTCGTCTGCAGAGAGGGGATGAGCTTTTTCTCCCAACGGTTTTTAATGGTGTAGTAAAACTTTTTCAGGGTCTTTCCGGCTTCAGGACCGTAAAGTTTTTCCCAATGTTCATCCAGTGCCGCCATAGTGTCAAAATCAGGATTCCACAACACGCGGTAGACGGGATAATAGGAGTAGTAGAAATGATACTGCAGTCCGCCGGCATCAAGAAAGAGTCCGTCAGTACTTAAATAAGGTTTGAGCAGATTGAGAAGTTCCCCCATATAAGCACCCTGAATGGCTTTGCTGTAAGCATTGGTCTGCACACCGTACCAGTAACCGTTGATGGGGTGTCCGAAAAGTTCACTCCAGCGTTTGTAAACATCGGTATAGATTTTCCGGGTGCGGCTGTGACGGACAAAAGCCGGTGTACCGACATCCAGTTTGGGCATGAGATTTTCGGGAACAGCGGTATATTTTTCAACCGGGGGGAAGGTGTAGTTGTGATACAAACTGAATCCGATTTTTTTGCCCGGGAGACGTTTTTCGACCTCTTTGCCGAGGGCGATCCAGAAGTGCATATAGACATCGGTATACTTGTTGTTGCGTGTGGTGTTGGGGTGGATATGGGGCTTGGAACGCTCATTTTCCAGATTTTCGACAAAGGTATCGCACTGTCCGAAAAGGACATATTCCGCATTGGGTTTGTGGGCGCGTTTCCACGGACCGGAAAATTTTCCGTCCGTTTCATAAAATTTGACGAAACAGTCAACCAGAAGTTTGGCAAATTCGGGATTGGTGATATCAAAGAAGTTGCCGATGTGGGTATTGGGGTTGTAGTAACGGTGTCCGAACTTATCTTTGAAGAAGATCATGTCGATTTTATCCGGAAAGGTCTTTGCCATGCCCTGCGGATCGGGGCTGTGACCGCTCTGGTACCGCGTGGCAATCGCCATGCGGTAGGAGTGTTCCTGCTGACGGTAGTTGTTTTTGACGCCCTTCCACGGGAATTTACGCTTGAACTCCCGGTCGACCGCCCAGTTGAAACGGTCTTTGAAATACGGCGCATCACTGTAGCGGCAGCTTTCAACGGCAAGATTTTTAATGACAGGCGCATAAACGCCGATACCGGGGTAGTAATAACGCATTCCGAGGAAACGTTCACAGAAATCAAAAGCGCCGTTGGCAGTACCGTTGAAACGGTAACGGTACCAGTCAAGTTTGTGATAAAAGTCTTTGATGAGAGAGCCGTCAAAACCGCAGATGACGATACCCTTGTCAAAAGTGGCAAGAGTGTATCCCTCTTTTGGCATTTTGAGGGGATCAAGTTTCAACAGAGCTGCGTATGGGGTCTTACCGACGGCAATGACATATTTGAAGTTGGCAATTTTTTTATCTTTGGGAGGAACAATCAAAGGTTTTTTCCCTGTGGTGCGTTCAAAAGCATCCGCAATCGTATAAGCGGCAATGCGGGCGGATTTGCGCGTTTTAAGCATTTTAGCGGGTTCAGACTTTTCATCATAGACGATGACAAAGTTGAGTTTGCCGTTTTCAACGAGTTTGAGAGGAGCGTGAGGAGCATTTTTCTCCCATTTAACAGGAAAAAGCGCCTTGCTTTTCAAGTTTTCAGCAGCAAAAGAAAAGACACAAAGTGTTGCGGACAGCAGGATGAGAAACTTTTTCATTTTTTGGCACACTCTTTCTGTAATTTTTCAAGAAATATATTTGCTTCCTGATACTGTTTGCGGAAAAGATCATCCAACAGTTTGACAGCCTCTTTGCGCTTGCGGGCAAGCAGCAGTTTGCGCGCCTCTTCACGGACGGCAAAAAATTCAGTGCGGAATTTGTTTTCAAGTTTTTCATATCCGGGGAGTTTATTGTGATCCAGCGGCAGATTTTTGGCAAGAGCCAGAGCTTTTTGTCCCCAGAGACCGTTTGAAAGGGATTCAGGAACAGCACTTACCCCCATCGGCACGGGCAGAAAAACCGTATGACGGGTGGGCCCCAGCGCAACAAAGGTCACGCTCAGATATTCAGGAAACATCCGGTCGGGAACAAACATCGTGCTGGCAAGAGTATATTTCATGCAGACCTGACGGTTGCCCTCTTTTTCCATGGCGGGATCACGCAGACGGGCAAGTTTTGTCAGATCAGCGGGAGAGATTTTTCCTTTATCAAGCAAGGTGGAACGGAGAAACTCCGAAGCGGCAAAGCGGCGTTGAGAACCGTTGAGAAAAGATTTTCTTGAGCGTGTGCTGACAAGACGCATTCCCGGCAGAAGATAGTTGTTGGCGCGCACTTCAAAGGCAAAGTTCACACAAGCAGCGGCGTGATGAGAGGCTGTTCCCTCAAAAATCATGCCGCTGTTGAGATCTGCAAGCAGATAAATCGAAGCGGAACGGGCAATGCCTGAGGTATGAAACTTTTCAAGCATAGCCGCAGCCTCTTCAAGATTGGCACAGTGTTCGGCGATATGGCGCAGAATAAAGGTACATCCGACATTGACTTTGCGGGCGTGTCCCCAACGGGAAGTACCGTCATTCTGAACAATCATAAGTCCTTTTTCATTCATAACGGCACCGGCGCCGCTGCTCCACAAATCGCCGACGACGGCAACTTTGAAACGTCCGGGAGCGGCGCGGAAAAGGCGGAAAGTAAGGAAATTCTGTCCGGTATAATCGCGGTTTTTCTGAACGATGCAAGTACCTGTTGATGAAGCATCCGGAGCGATGATCCACGATGTGCAGCCGGGTTTGGCATAATATTTGTTGTTGTGCCAGGTGAAATCGCCTTTTTTCCAGTTCAATGCTTTTTCAATGGCGGCATCTTCAATGCGGTTGGCGACAAAACGTTCTTCAAGAGTTCTGTGATAAAGTTCAGCGCAGCGGGCGCGTTCAGCGTAAGGATCAAGTTTATCCAGTTTCTGAAGATAAGTTTTTTCCATCTGCGGACGGCTGAAGGCAATCGACTGTAAAAACCAGTCTCCGGGAGAAACACTTTCAACGGGAATAAACTTTTCTGCACCGTAAAGCGGCAGAAAAAGCGCGGAAAACATCAGAAGAAACTCTTTTTTCATCAATAAAACTTCCTTATTTTAAATTCCTGCAAAGACAAATCAAAAACTTAAAAACAATCCCCTCTCAACAAAATACCCCACTTTTGCCGAAACGTCGGCTCCGGAGTTACGCCGTCTTGCCCTGCGGGGAGACGGCGGATAAAGCCAACACTCTTCACCGGTTCCGATTTCTCCCTCAACAAATACCCCGCTTTTTTTGAAAAGTGGAGGGGGGTCCGGGGGGAGGCGAAAAACTTTTTTTCTCGTGAAAAAAAGTTTTTCGCCTCCCCCCGGCTCCCTTACTAAAAACGGAAGTCGCGGGCGCCGGATTTGATTTTTTCGATACGTTCAGCGGCGATACTCCGGACTTTATCGTTGGGGACGCGGTTGAGTTCTTCGGAGATAACCTTTTCTCCGGCGGCTTTGGTGTCGCTTGAGGCGTAATCTTCAAGATATTCCTGAAGGGTCATCAGGGCATTGGGCTGGCAGCAGTTGGCGATCTGACCGGATTTCAGGAGAGACATAAAGCGGTCGCCGGTTCTGCCTTCGCGGTAACAGGCGGTGCAGAAGCTGGGGATATAGCCCAATTTCAGCAGCCAGTTGATAACTTCATCAAGGGAGCGCTGATCGCTAACGTCAAACTGGGCGGTATCGTCGCAGCGTTCTTCGGTGGTGTAACCTCCGACACTGGTGCGGGAGCCGCCGGAAATCTGGGTAACGCCGACGGCGAGGACTCTTTCGCGTGCTTTCTCGCTTTCGCGGGTGGAAACGATGATGCCGGTGTAGGGGACGGCAATGCGCAGAACAGCGACCAGTTTTTCAAAAACTTCATCAGAAATGGCGTTGGAGAATGTTGAGGCATCAATGTCATCTGCCGGACGGATACGCGGTACGCTGATGGTATGGGGACCGACACCGAAACGTGCTTCAAGGTGTTCGGCGTGCATGAGTTGTCCGACAAAGTCATAGCGGTAGGTGGTCAGTCCGTAAAGAACGCCGCAGCCGACATCGTCAATGCCGCCTTCCATGGCGCGGTCCATGGCTTCGGTGTGCCAGGCGTAATCGTGTTTGGGACCGGTGGGGTGGAGTTCTTCGTAGTTTTCTTTATTGTAAGTTTCCTGAAAGAGGATATAAGTACCGATACCGGCATCTTTGAGTTTGCGGTAATTTTCAACGGTGGTGGCGGCGATGTTGACGTTGACGCGGCGGATCTCACCGTTTTTGTGCTTGATGGAATAGATGGTTTTGATACTTTCAAGGATATATTCAATGGGGTTCATGGTGGGATGTTCGCCTGCTTCGAGAGCAAGACGTTTGTGTCCCATATCCTGAAGAGCGATGACTTCAGCTTTGATTTCCTCCTGAGAGAGTTTTCTTCTGGGAATGGTGGTATTTTTCATGTGATAGGGGCAGTAGATACAGCCGTTCACGCAGTAGTTGGATAAATACAGCGGCGCAAACATCACGATTCTGTTGCCGTAAAAACGCTGTTTGATCTCTTTGGCAAGGGAGAAGATTTTTTCGTTGATGTCTTCGTGGGAGCAATCCAGAAGGATCAGGGCCTCACGGTGCGAAAGACCTTTTTGTTCACGCGCCTTTGCAAGGATATCTTCAAGCATGGCGCGGTCATTTTTGTGTTCATCGGCAAAGGCAAGCGTTGCCTTGATTTCGCTGTCGGAGATAAACTCTTCTGCTTTTGAGGATTTGGGATCGTACATGATAATTATTTTCCTTTTGTATAGACTGTTTTGACATTGACACCCTCAATCATGCCGAGTTTTCCTGAAATAGAGCTGATTTGATCGGCAGGCGCATCAACGATGACACTGATGATGCTGACATTTTTTTTGCGGTAGGGTATCCCCATACGTCCAACGATGAATTCGGAACAGTCATGCAGAATGAGATTGATCTTTTCCGTAGCAGAAAGATCTTCAACTATTATGCCGATAAGGGCAATGCGTGTATCTTCCATTATTATCTCCTTGTCCGTCGGGAAACACCCCTCCGTTTCAGAAAACCCCGTATATCTTCCCTCACAGACCGGACGCACCGCTGCTGTTCGGGAAATCATACCAAAATATACACCCTCAACCCTGTTTTTTCAAGCAGTTTGTGATAAGAGGATGTGGGAACCGGGGGGGGAGGCGAAAAACTTTTTTTCCATGTGAAAAAAAGTCTTTCGCCTCCCCCCGGACCCCCCTCCACTTTTCAAAAAAAGCAGGGTAGGGCTGCTCCCGTTGGTCGCAGCAAGGGGAGAAATTTGTGTTGCTGAGCAGGTTTGTATTGTTGGATATTTCCCTCTTGTCCGCCATAGTCTTGTGCGAAAACAAACCTCTCAGGTCTTGCGCCGTCTGCCCTGCGGGGGACGGCGGAACAGAAAACAACCATAAATGGTAAATCATACCCACTTCAAAATACCCTGCTTTTCTTGAAAAGAGATGGGGGGTTCGGGGGGAAGAGGAAAACTTCTTTTCACATGGAAAAGAAGTTTTCCTCTTCCCCCCGATTCCCTTCCCCTCTCTTATCATAAAAAAGAGGGTTTTATTTGACGGTCACTTTGCCGTCACTTGACATTTTAAATCCTAAAACATTGAGGGTGATGGAGTTATGTTTTGGTATATATTCCGTCAAATTTCCGGCGGCGTTGTTTCCGGCGACGGCAGCCATGGCGCGCGAGGTGGTATAAAGACCGCAGACATTTCCGTCATACTGGGAGTTATCTCCGCAGGCAAAGACGTCGGGGAGACTGCATTCCATTCTGGAATTGACGATGATTCCGCGATCGACTTTGATTTCGGGTGAGATGCCTGAAAGTTCCGGACGGCTGCCGGTGGAAAAAATAACAACATCACTCGGGATGACTTCGCCGGATTCAAGCAGAACGCCCTGCTCCGTCACTTCGCAGGTTGAGGCACCGCAGATGAGTTTGAAGTTTTCAACTGTTTGGAGTTTTTCCATCATCATCTGAGAGTCTTCGGGGGAAACGTCTTTTTTGAGCAGACGTTCGGAGCGTTCCAATAAAGTCACAGCAACGTTGCATTTGAGCAGGGCATCGGCAAGTTCCAGTCCGAGGATACCGCCGCCGACGATGGTAAACTTTTCGGCACCTTCGGCAATTTTTTTGCGGAGACGGATCAAGTCGTCATAGGTACGCAGGGCAAAGACATTTTCGCGGTCAATGCCGGGGAGCGGCGGAAGAAAGGCTTTACCGCCGGTAGCAAGAATCAGTTTATCATAGTGACAGATTTGGTTTCCGTTGAAAATCACCTCTTTTCTGGCGGGGTCCATACCGGTCAACCGGGAATTGAGGATCAGCTGAATATTGTTTGCCTGATAAAAATCATCTTTCCGGATAAAAATTTTGGAAAATTCCTCTTCGCTTGCAGCAATCAGTCCGGGCAGGGCGGGACGGCGGTAGGGGGGAATACTTTCAGCGGAATGAATAACAATATTACAGTCAGGAGAACTCTTTCTTGCAGCCAGAGCTGCTTCAAAGGCGGAGACACCGCCGCCGGCAATGATAATATCCATAAAAAAATCCTTTCTTTTTATATTGCAACTGTCAGGCAAGCCGACACAAAAGCCCTGCGTTATTTCAAATACCGCAGGGCAGAATCAAACACCGTATTTAATCGACGTAGGGATTGTCAATGCGCGCTTTGCGTTTATCAAGGTAGGCGTGCATCTTTTCTGCGGCGGCTCTCAGACGTTTTGACATCTTATAAACGGCATCGGTTTTAACGGAAACGCCTTCATCCACCTTGTCTGAAATTGCAAAGAAATCAGCATACGCTGCGGCAAGTTCAGTCCGCAATGCCATGAATTCCCTGTCCGGATGCGGCGCAAAACGGGTGTAGCGGGGGGTTTTCTTAAAAACTTCAGGCGGAACCGCAATTTCCCAGGCACAGCAGAGACGGAATTCGATTTTTTCAAGAACTTCACGCACGGCGGCAACTTCAGCACGGATTTTTCCAATCGGAGATACGGCAATACGCTTTTCAAGTGCAGCATATTCCGCAAGCAGTTTTGTCACAGCCTGATACGGCGGAAGTTTTGCCAGAGTATCGGGATCAATGACACGGATGTTCTGTCCTTTGACACTGTCGGCAAGCAGCAGATAACGTCCGCGTTCCGCCTGGAAACGTCCGCGCAGAGCAGGAGCTGCTCCGGATAAGTTTTTTCCGCAGTAAATATAAGCAGCACTGCCGGGTTTCAAGGTAAGAGTGAATTTGCGCTGAGGCAGAGTTTTGAGAGAAATCAAGTCAAGCAGTTTGCCCTGCGGCAGAGTGATTTCAGCTTTTTCAGAAGCATTCACATTTTGATTTACGGCAATAAATACCGTTCCCTCAGGTGCTTTCAGCGCAAAGAGACGAATTGCCGGTCCGGAATAGAAATTGCCCTTAGAAGTATATTCTCCGCTTGAAATACCTGTACCGGCAGGAAGTTTGACAGGTTTTGCACGCAGCAGCAGTCCTCCGGCGGATGCCATGGCTTTGCCGGCATCAACAATACCTGCCCAGGAGGGCGTGCGCTGTCCGGCACCGCCGAGCATGCTGTAACGGTACATGCTGTAATTCATCATCCACGGCCAGGTGCCGCTGGGGAAACCGTGCCATGCCACGCCTTTGACACCCGCAGCAAGAGACAGATGCAGCATCAGACTCATTTCTGCCGCCGTGGGGAAGGCGTAGGAACTGACAGGACCGCCGCCAAATCCCTGGGGCATGAACCAGACCGGCGTATCTCCCGCACGTTTGACAACGCCGAGAAAATGATCGTAAACACTCCACGGATTACGTCCGGAAGAGTTTTGACGTTTCACCGGATAGAAGTCTCCGACAAAAACAGGCACATAGGGAATGAAGTCTGCGGCAACGCTGTGCAGATACGGGAAAAGGGTCGTATGTTCCGGCAGATATTTTTTCAATTCCTCGTTGATTCTGAGCATGACATCAATATTTTGCGGCAACAGTTCGTCTCCGGTGAAAAAGACCGGAATGCGGTCGCCGTATTTCTTGATAAAACGCTGCAAATCGGGTTGGGTAACGATTTTTTTGATTGCCGGAAAACGGTTTTTCATATAGACATTCACATCCACATCACTGCGGAGAAGCGTCAGCGTGGAGAGAAAGAAAAATGCATTGTAACGGTTGAGCATTTCTCCGAGTTTATGTTCACCTTTTGCATTGAAGAACGGCACATGCATATTGCCGTAAATCAACCGGCTCGGTGCAAAACTGTTGAAATAACTGTCAAGCTGAATACGCATCAAACGCGGTGCGATCCGGGCAAATATCTGCGGATATGTTCCCCGGGTAAGACCGCCCATTTCAGGTTGGTTGAGATTACCCAATCCGCCGACGTGCGGAAAGACGTTCCGGAAATTTTCAGGGAGAGCCGACTGTTTGGGGGCAGGCGGCAGAACGATCGGTTTGATAACTTCAAAACGCTGTTTTTCGCCTGCGGCATCCGCATAATATTTGCGTTTGCCGGGAACAACGGTCAAATCAAGCTCAAAACTCTTTTTTTCTCCGGGAGACAACTGGAATTTACGCAGATAAAACTCCATAGTTCCGCATCCGGGATAGCGGATAAAATAACTGTAAAGTCTGCTGATCTGCTGTGTGTCAGCATTGCCGACCAGGGACATTTCAAGATCGTTGTAATACCGGGCAATCCATCCGGAACGGAAAAGATCGGCGTGATAGGAACTCATGCCATTGAGGGATTCTTTACCCTGACGGAAAATCGTTATCCAGTCCGGCGTTGGCCATGACCATACTCCCGGAGAGGAAATGACGAAGTTCTGAACACGGCAGCCGGTCGAAATTTTATTTTTTCCCGTATTTGTAAAAGTCAATTTGACTTTGATTCCGTTATCTGTCAGGGTATATTTTTTATCAAGCTGCAGACCGGAGAGGGTGCCGCGGTCCAGCGTACTGCGGTAGGTGGCGGAGTTTTTACTCATTTCCACACGGGTGAAAACTTTTTCACCGAACATGCCGGGAAGACTTTTATCCGGAACAACTGTATTGAACAATGCACCGCTTTTGCCGAAATAACGTTTTGAAGTCAATTCTGTTTTACTTTTCTTCAAAATAAAAGAGTCCACAACGCCGCCGATGCGCGGATTGAAAGTTATGCGGAATTTTTCATTTTCAAGCATATCACCGCGGGCAACAGTAAGAGCTGCATCATCAAAGGTGATATCCGCATCATCCCGCAGAGTTTCCAGAGCCATGCGCAGATTTTTCACGCCGGCGGGAACAGTAAAGCGCAGAACCAGTTTGCTGTATTCTTTTTTGGCGGGACTGCCGAGCATTTGATATTTTTTAAGGGATTTGCCCTTTTCATCACAGAAATAAACACGGATATATCCGGTACCCTTCCCCTTGAACATCACACTTGCAGTCACAACTTCGCCCTCGGAGACGGGAATCAGTTTGCGGTTGCTGAGAGAATTGAAACCGCGTTTTCCGATAGTGGTAATCCGCACCGCCTGTTTTCCGCTGTATGCTTCGGCGGAAAGAGAGATCCTTCCGCGTTTACTGCCGCTGTTGAGCAAGCCGGGCCACTCTTTCAGGATATCCACTCTGAAAGATTTTCCCGGTTTCTTTCCGGTGGCACTTTCAAATGATGGATCAGAAAGCAGATTTTCAGCAAAAACGGCAGAAAACAGGCAAAAAACTGTACACAGCAAAAGATTCTTTAATAACCTCATTTTGTTACCTCTTATATTAAAATTTTTACGTTGTTAAAAAAATATATCACTCATTCAAGATATATTCAAGAATTGATACGGTAAATATTGAAATACGTTTCTGTAAAAGCAAACATCTTCAGAGGTAAATCATACCCTCAACAAGTCCCCTGCTTTTGTCAAAGAAGCTCGTCTTTGAAGATGACGAGGAGACCTTCCTGAAAGCGGCGTCCCTGTTTCAGAAAATCGACAACGCCGCGTTCCATGGCGTTGCGTGCGGGGAGTTGATCAATCGGCGTGGAGAGACCGGGGGCGCCCCAGATTCTCCAGATGACTTCGCGCGTTTCGTCTCTGCCGGGGCAGATGAGATTGTGTCCGAGTTTCTGGAACTGAACGATATTGGATGTTTCAGGGAGAAACTCTTTAAATTGCGGGTCAAGCAGCCAGGAATAGCAGACGATAGCCTTGTAATCATAATCAGGATAAAACTCCTGACAGAAGCGGCTCATGCGGCGGAAAGAAGCCATACATTCATCGGCTTTTAATGGACCGCGTGCCGGAATATGGATGTTGATTGTTTTGTCTCCGTAAGTCAAATCGGGAGAGGCGGGATTGCCTTTCTGAAATGCGGGAAACTCTTTCAGAGTTCCGTCCGCCCGGCGGTAGAGAGAAAGTTTCAGGGCAAAGAGGTGGATATCATTGCACTGAAGTCTGCCGAACTGTTTGACTTCGCCGGTGAGACACGCCTGCGCCCAGATGAATAAACGCTGAGAAAGTCCCAAATATCCCAAATCGCGCAGCATAACAGGCTCCCAGCATTTCAGGTCAGAAAGAATTTCCTGCAGGGAGTCTTCAGGCCAGCCCGAAGTCCGGTAAAGTTCAACAACTTTCTGATAGTTGGCAATAATACAAAGAAGATGAAATTTCTCAAGTTCCCCTGACTTGAAACGCTCCGTTACCTTTTGAAAGGGAAAGTTTCCAATCACTTTTTCCGCACATTCCGCAAAAAAATCTTTATCAAGCTGCTGAAAAAAGGGTTCGAGTTTGGCAAATTCAGCAGTATCCAATCCGAAAAGACGGGCGTTTTCGCAGAGCATGGACCAGGAAAAAGTATTCATTTTTTACCTCAGTGATTGTAGGAATTCATCTAAATTCAATCCGCCTTGACGGATAATGCAGGGAAATTCTCCCGTACAGTCAACAATAGTGGATGCCAGCGCATCAGAAGGAATTTCTCCGCCGTCGGCAACGGCATCGGGTGTTCCGCAGAGCATTTCAACAGCCCCGGCACAGCTGAGGGCGTTCGGACTGCCGGAACGGTTGGCACTGGTTTGAAAAAGCGGTTCGCCGACTTCACGCAGAAGCGACAGCAGCTGCGGATGATCGGGAATACGGAATCCGACAGTGGAACCATCTTCTTTTTTGACGATCAAAGTCAGAGGTCCCGGCATGAATTTTTCTGCCAGAAGTGCGGCGTATCCCGAAAGAAGGATGCCGTTTTTTTCAAGCTGAAGCGTATCTGAAACAAACCAGCCCAGATGTTTGGCCGGATCACGGTGTTTCAATTCGTAGATTTTTTCGCGGCAGAGAGGATCGTTCACTCTGCCGACAAGTCCGTAAACCGTTTCTGTCGGCACGACTGCAACCGCCCCCGGTTCCCGGAGAATGGAGGCGATTTCCTTTATCCCTTCAGAGGAGCCGTTACGCCAGTTGTAATACATTTACTCGCAGCTTTCGTCTTCGCCGGTGATTCTGACAGTCAAACGTTCACCGAAATAGGTGAAAAGGAACGTGGCGATTCCGGCGACAAATCCGTAAACCGCACCGCAGGAAAGCGAGCGTTCGAACTGGGAACTGTTGAGGATTTCATTAAAAGAGCCGCCCGCACCGCAGGAGGAAATAAACGTGTAAAGCAGCCAGACGACCGTTGAAACGATCATCGTCGCCCAGATACCGGTGCGGCTCGCCTTTTTGAAGTAGATCGCCGCAATGACCGGAATGAATACCACCACCAGCTGAGAAGCCCAGCAGTTGACCATCAGAGAATAAATGCTGTTGGCATTAAAGGCAAAATAGGCGGCAATCAGCGCAAGAATCACCGTGCTTATGCGGGTCGCCAGCAGCAGATTTTTGTCGTTGAGTTTCGGGAAAAGCGGAGAAACAACATTTCTGACCAGAAGAGAAGAGCCCGCCAGAAGTGAACTGTCTGCCGAACTCATGATCGCACTGATGAGTGCAGCAAGGAAAATGGTCATGAGAGCCGGATGGATATTGCCGAGAATGATCATTGCCATACGGGGCATGACCTGATTGGCAAGGTCTTCTCCCATAATTTCAGTGGTGATGCCGTGTTTGGCAAGGACGAAACGGGCAGAGAATCCGATGATGATGGGAACCAGTCCGATAGCCGCATACATGAAGCCCGAAAGAACCGAACTTGAAATGGCTACTTTATCATTTTTACTTGAAAGGGAACGCTGAATAAGATCCTGTCCCACCATACACCCGAGTCCCATGATGATCCAGTTGCCGATGTAATAGGTCACGTCGTTGATGTTTTTGACTTCGCCGATACCGATGGAAAGATCTCCGGGTTTGAGGGCTTTGAGCATAACGTCAAAACCGCCCGCCTGACTGACGGCATTGGGCATGATAATCAGAAGACCGATGACAATCAGTCCCACCTGGACTAAATCGGTGATGGTCACCGCCCACATACCGCCTGCGAAAGTATAAATTAAAATCACTGCGGCTCCGATCAGAGTGCCTTTCCAGACCGCCATACCGGTAATGACATGCAGGATCGTTCCCATTCCGAGAAATTGTGCCGCCAGCCAGCCGATGTAGACCGGGATCATCCAGACGGAGGCATAAATCCCCGCACCGCTGCCGAAACGGGTCGCAATGATATCCGTGACAGTCAGACACTTGAGTTTGCGGAGCATACCGACAATGAAAATACCGGCAAGAATCAGACTGATGGAGGCACCGAAAGGATCCGCAAGAACACTCCCCAGACCGTCACTGAAAATCGTCGCACAAACTCCCATGCTGGAACCCGCGCCGAACCAGGTGGCGATCAGAGTTCCCGTTGCCATCCACAATGGCAATCGCTGTCCTGCAACCAGAAAATCCTTCATGTCTTTTATATGCTTGCCGGACCAGATTCCGATGCCCAGCATGATTGCAAAATAAATGGCGATTCCGATCCACAGAACAGTCAGTGTGTTGCCTGACAGCCCCATGCGGTACGTTGAGTTTCCGGCTGCAAAAAGTAAATCCATTGTTTGATACGACTCCGATACTGTTAAATTTTTTGAAATAATAACCGCAAAACACCCGCCCCCGGCATCTGCCGACAGCATCTTTTTTAAAAATATAGTCCCGATAGTGGATTATTCAAGCATAATATCGGTTGAAAAACCATCATTCTGCAATTATTTTATATTCAAGGTAAATTTTTAACGCCGGAAAAGCCTTTCAGCACAGGTGAAGAGTCTGAAATGCTTTTTTCGCAAAACAAAAGATGGAGTGTGCAATTATGGCAGAATTTCTTCCTTTCAACGGACTTCTTCCCGTTCCTGAAAAAGCGGACAAAGTCGCAGCAGTTCCCTATGATGTCGTGGATTCCGCAGAAGCCGCTGCCCTGGCGGAAGGCAATCCTTATTCCTTCCTCCACGTTTCCCGTCCTGAAATCGATATGGAACCGGGCATTGATCTTCATGATGACCGTGTTTATGCCCAGGCAAAAGCGGGCTTTGACCGTCTGTGCAAAGAGGTCCCCCTGCTGGTCGATCCTGAAAAACACCTTTACATCTACCAGCTTGAGATGAAAGGACGTGTCCAGACCGGCGTGATCGGTGCCGCTTCTGCCGAAGATTACCGCACCGGAATCATCAAGAAACATGAACGCACCCGTCAGGATAAAGAAGATGACCGTACCCGTCACGTCATGACTTTGCGTTCCCACACCGGTCCGGCTTTCTTCACCTACCGCGATTCCGCAAAAATCGATCAGATGATTGCTGAAGAAACCGCCGCTTCTCCGCTGGTCAACTTCACCGCCGTTGACGGTATCCGTCACACCCTGTGGCGTGTCGATGCCGCCAAGAGCGAAGTTCTGGCTGAACTCTTCCGCAGCGAAGTGCCGGTGTTCTACATCGCTGACGGACACCACCGCAGCGCCGCCGCCGCCCGTACCGCCGCTGAATGTGCGCCGCACAATCCCAACCACACCGGTAAAGAGGATTACAACTACTTCCTCGCCGTGGCGTTCCCCGCCCGTCAGCTTGCCATTCTGCCCTACAACCGTGTGGTCAAATCCCTCAACGGACTGAGCAAAGATGAATTTTTCGCCAAAATTTCTGAATCCTTCACCGTTACCCCCGCTGATAACGGAGAAGTTGAAAACTCCGGCGAATTCAAGTTTTACCTTGATAAAGCCTGGTACCTTGCCAAGCCCAAATTTGACATAAATCAGCTGGGCGTTATCGAAAAACTGGATGTCAGCTGGCTTCAGGACCGCATCCTCGCCCCCGTTCTGGGCATTGCCGATCCCCGTACCAGCAAGGATATCGACTTCATCGGCGGTATCCGCGGTACCGGTGAACTGATGAAACGTGTTGATTCCGGCAACTGGGCTGTCGCTTTTTCAATGTATGCCACCACCGTTGAACAGCTGATGGATATCGCCGATGCCGGCGAAATCATGCCGCCCAAATCCACCTGGTTTGAACCCAAACTGCGCGACGGTCTGGTCTCCCACAACTTCTGAAAAAGTTGGTGCTGAAAAATGAGTCTTATCCTTGGTATTGAAAGCAGCTGCGACGAAACCGCCGCTGCCGTTATCGAAGACGGCTTTACCGTCAGATCCAGCGTGATCGCCTCGCAGATAGCAACCCATGCTCCCCACGGCGGCGTTGTTCCCGAACTCGCCGCCCGGGAACATCTGAAAGCCCTGCATCCTGTGGTAACTTCTGCTCTGGAACAGGCAGGCGTCACCCTTGCCGATCTGGATGCCGTTGCCGTCACTCAGGGACCGGGATTGATCCCCGCCCTGCTCGTCGGACTCAATTATGCCAAGGGACTCGCTGTCGGAAACAATCTCCCCCTGATCGGCGTCAATCACTTCATGGCGCACATTTACGGTGCGTTTCTTGACGGCGGTGCTGAAGAACTTGCCTCTCCTGAAAGTTATCCCATGCTGGCTCTGGTCGTTTCCGGTGGACACACCTCTTTAGTTCTGGTTGAGTCCAACGGAGAAGCCCGCCAGCTGGGCTGCACCATTGACGATGCCGCCGGAGAAGCCCTCGACAAAGGCGCAAAACTTCTGGGACTGCCTTATCCCGGAGGTCCCTCCATTCAGAAAGCCGCCGCCAACGGCGATCCGGAAAAATATGACTTTCCCCGGCCGCTGACCGGCGCCGCAGGAAAAGCTTTGAGTCAGGAAAATCTTTACAATTTCAGCTTCAGCGGCATCAAAACCGCATTGCTGTATCATCTCAACGGTAAAGATGTCAATGATCCGCAACTTGTCGCCGATACCGCAGCAAGTTATCAGCGCGCCGTCGTGGATTGCCTTGTCCGCAAAACCCTCAAAGCGGCTAAAGATCACCATGCCCGGACCGTCGTCGTTGCCGGCGGCGTCGCCTGCAACGCTGAACTCCGCCGCATGATGGCTGAAAAACTCCCTAAAGGTATCAAGCTGAAAATCGCCAAACCGGTCTTCTGCACCGACAACGCCGCCATGGTCGGCGGTATCGCCTGGCACAGCTTCCGCCGCAATGAGTTTTCCGCCCTGGATATGGACTCCTTCGCCCGTCTCCCCCGCTTCGTACGCGTTCCCTTTATTTGATATGATGGTTGGGAACCGGGGGGAGGCGAAAAACTTTTTTTCACGGGAAAAAAAGTCTTTCGCCTCCCCCCGGACCCCCCTCCACTTTTCAAAAAAAGCGGGGTATTTTGGTGAGGGTGAGATCGGAGCCTGCGTTTCGGCAAGAAAAGCGGGGTATTTTGGTGAGGGTATGATTTACCCTTGTGGAATGTTTGCTGTTCCGCCATCTCCCCGCAGGGCAAGACGGCGTGAGACCGGAGCCTGCGTTTCGGCAAAAAAAGCGGAGTATTTTGTTGAGGGTGAGACCGGAGTTTGCGTTTCGGCAAAAAGCGGATATTTTATTGAGTATTTTGTTATATAGAAGAGGTTTTTGATTATGGCAAAACTGATTGCTTTTGACCTTGACGGTACATTGATCGACTCCCGGCTTGATTTGGCGGGCGCAGTCAATTATATGCGCTGTTCCATGGGACTGGAACCGCTGGAAACCGAGAGAGTCGTCCATTTTGTCGGCAACGGCGCCGCCGCTTTAGTCCGCCGCGCCATCGCCGATGCTGAAATTGATTTTGATGAAGCTCTGCACCGCATGAGAGCTTTTTATTTTGATCACATTACCGATACCACCGTTCTCTATCCCGGCGTTGCAGCAGGCTTGAAACAGCTGCGTGATGCCGGAAATACGTTGGCAGTCGTTACCAATAAGCCGGGAAAGGAAACTGAAAAAATCCTGTCCCAGCTCGGCGTGCGGGAGTTTTTTTCTGATGTCATCGGCGGAGATTCTGATTTTCCGCTGAAACCCGAACCCGATGCCCTGCTTTACTTGAAACAGAAATACAATGTTTCTGACAGTCAGTGCTGGATGATCGGAGATCACTATACCGATCTTGAGTCCGGCAGACGCGCCGGATTCCGCCGTATCTTCCTTGCCTGCGGTTTCGGAAATACCGGTGAGGAAGCGCCGGATTATACCGCAGAATCATTCTCTGATGTCAGCCTGATATTAAGCGGTTTTTGAGTGAAGAAAAAATGGGTTCTTCAAAAGGCGGTTTATTTAAACTTACTCTTCCGCAGGATATCTTGCAGACGGTACGGGATATCGCTTCTGCCGTAAGAGAAAAGGGATACGATCTTTGCATCGTCGGCGGTGCAGTCCGTGATATTGTTTCCGGAAAAGTGCCGCACGATGTGGATATGGTGTCTTCTGCCACGCCCGGAGAACTGGAACAGATTTTTCCCGACATTCAACTTTCGGGCGCAAGTTTCGGTGTCATGCGTTTAAGAAGAAACGGCTTTGAATTTGAAATCGCCTCCGGCAGAAAAGAGCGCAATTATCTGGATGGACGGCATCCGGAAAGTGTGCAGTACACCCGCAACCTTGATGAAGATGCTGAACGCCGCGATTTTACCTTCAACGCCATGCGCATCGATCCCCTGACGGGAGAACTTTTTGATCCCGCAGGCGGTCTGGACGACCTTGAACGCGGCGTTCTGCGGACTGTGGGTGAACCCGAACAGCGTTTCAAAGAGGATTATCTGAGAATGCTCCGTGCCATCCGATTTGCCGCCCGGAGCAATTACAGAATCGAAGAAAATACCTGGAACGCCATCTGCAAACTTTCTCCGCTTGCCGCAGAGATTTCAGGGGAACGCATTTACGATGAATTGACCCGGATCCTTACGGGACGTTTTCCGCACCGGGCAATCCGTCTTATGGCTGAATGCGGACTGCTGGCTGCCGTTCTGCCCGAAGTTGATGCCATGCGGGGCGTTACCCAGCCGCCTGAGTTTCATCCGGAGGGGGATGTTTTTGAACACACGCTTCTTATGCTGGAACACATGGCTTTTCCCGACACTCTCCTTGCCTGGAGCGTTCTTCTGCACGATGTGGGCAAACCGCTGACCCGTTCCGTCGAAGAAAGCGGCAGGATACGTTTTTTCTGCCATGAAGAAAAGGGCGCGCAAATCGTCTGCAGTATTGCGGAACGTCTGCATTTTTCAGTCCGTAATAAAGAGGCTGTATCGGGGGCGGTCCGCAACCACATGCGAATGGCTTATGTGCCTGAAATGAAAAAAGCCAAATTAAAAAAAATCATGGCATCTGAACACTTTGCTCTTGAAGTGGAACTCAACCGTCTGGATTGTCTGTGCAGCAACAAAATCATGACAAGTTTTCTGTTTTTCTGTGACGAACTGCGTAAAGACCCTGAACAGAAACTTCTGCATCTGCCTGAACAGTGGGTGATGGGCAGAGATTTGATTGCCGCAGGTTTCCCGCCGTCTCCGCGTTTCAAAAAAGTCCTTGACGATACTTTTGACCATCAGCTTGCAGATGAATTTGAAAATAAAGACGCCGCTCTTCTCTGGGCAATCAACGCCATGAAAAACAGCTGATGTTACCGTTGAGTATTCCCTGAGGGATGGTACTCAAACTTTGCAATATGTGTATGATCACCGATGCAGAAGGGCGCGTTTGGGTACAGAAGAGATTATCCAAGCCGTCGAATCCGTGGTTGGGATTGACTTTTTCCCGGAGGTCATATTGAACTCGGGGAAACAGTTGTTCCGGGGTCAACGTTTGTCATTTGATGCTTGATTCAAAGAAAACAGTGATTTTCGCCGAAATGTTCTTCGTTTTCAGCAATCAATTCTTTTAATCGCGCCAATTTTTTTATCAGTTCTTCTTTATTGGTCTCAAAATCAAACTCTGAATCGTCATCATCCCAACCGTACTCATCCCAACGAGCCCAATCGTCAAGATTTTCTGAAATGTCATCATAAAGTTGTTGACAAAATTGCAGCATACTTGTATGAGAAATTTCATGTCTTGTATTTTCGGGAATTAATGGATATTTATCTTCATCCTCACATATGATATGGCAATTCCAAAAACTTACAACGCAAATAAAACGCCCCGGCTCCATAAATCCTTTGACGCAAAATGGGTTCAATGTTTCAAGTCCATGTATCGCATCGTCAAGCCAGTTAAACGGAATATCATCCAAATAACTTAAAGGGTATACAGATGTTCCATCAAGGCTGAAATCACTCCAGCCGCAATCAGGTTTTGTCAGCATTTTTACATTCCTCTTTTTGGGTTTACGCTTTTCCCGTCAGCAATTCTGCCAGACGGGTGAAGATTTCATCACTATAACGCCCCTGCCAATGTTGTAATTTATTCAACAGAGTGTATTCTATTTTTTCGCCATCGAAAAATGTGCAACTGCCACAGATACATAAGGCAGCCGATGCTCCATTTTTGATGAGAAATTCTGTTACATTTACCAAACCGTTATAAACTGTCCAATACAGTGCGTCACCCTCGTTTGAGTTAATACCAATACCGTTTGACAATAATACTTTAACACACTCAATCATTCGCTTTTCCAGTTCAGGCAAGTTGCCGACATAATTTTGATACTCAAACTGCAAAGCATCATTGATTACGGCTCGCATCGGGCGGAAGTTTTCATCTTTCTCCGGTTTCCAGTTGAGATCAAAAGCTTGCTGTATTTGTTCGCAATTCAAGTGCCAACAGCCGTTGCGGATAAGTTGCCCGGCGGAAGATAAAGTTGGCAGCGTGGCGATTTCTTCCAGCAAGCCGCAGCTTTTTGCTCCAAATTCCAATAACTGCCAGTAATGGGCAAAAGCATCTTTTTGTAAATCCGGCTCATTAGTATGACAATGCAAATCCTCTGCAACATGATCTAAAATTGTTTCTGCACCGTATTCTAATTTTATATCTGTTCTAGCTCCATTTTCAAGAAGAAAACGTGTAACACCGGCAGAACAGTAATTAGCATACATAAGTGCGCTCCAATTACAAAAATATTTTCCGTCATTGTCTTTCTCAACAGCAACAGCATTGATATCTGCGCCGTTATCCAACAGTAATTGACAAATATTAAAACATTTTTTCTCAACTGCAAAATCAAATGTCCAATCATCTGTAAAGACAGCGGTATTATCAATCGTATACAGCAACGGAGTGATATTTGAAACACCGCACTCTTCTATTGTGGCATTTACATTCGCTCCATTGAGAATTGCTCCGGCGGCTTTTTCAATATCCAAGTTGTAACACGCCAGGAAAAGCTGTTGGTCAGCTGGATTTAATTCTTTCAGTTCTTCGGAAATTTCCATTGTCAACATCTCGTAGTTTTGTATTTTACCCATAATATAACACCGGCAAGTGGACATTTTGTGTCCTTGATCGTAAAAAATCAGAAAATTTTTGAAAATAAAATCGATATTGCAGTGTCACGGGTTGCTGTTTTGTACTTTGGGCAATCTCTCTCCGTTTTTTCGTCCAGTCTGGAATCAAATTCCATTTTAGACGAAGATTTTTGATTTTTTCTGATAAAACCGCTTGAAAAAGCTAAAAATATCGGCTATATTGGAATTGAATTCCATTTCAGCCGAAGTTCTTTTTGAGGTTTTATATGTTTATTGAACGACAATTGAAAACTGTTATTGAAGCCGGAAGCAATTTTTTCCCGGCAATATTGCTGACCGGTCCGCGCCAGGTCGGCAAAACAACTTTTCTGCGGCGTATGGCTGAACCGGAACGCCGATATGTAACACTGGATGATGTATCTCTCCGGACATTGGCACAGGAAGACCCTAAAGGTTTTATTGAAAAATTTGCTCCGCCGGTTCTGATCGATGAAATCCAGTATGTTCCGGAACTGCTGAATTATATCAAAATTGTCATTGATGAACAGCGCTTCAATGATCCAGCCAAAGCCAAAGGTATGTATTGGCTTACCGGGTCACAGCGTTTTCCGCTGATGAAAGGTGTATCTGAATCACTTGCCGGACGCATTGGTATTTTTGAAATGTCGGGATTGTCTCAAAGCGAATTGTCAAACCGTCCCAATGTTCCATTCACGCCTGATATACCGTTTTTATCAGAAAAAGGCGGCAGTGCAAGCGAACTTTTTAAGCGTATCTGGACAGGGTGTTATCCGGAAGTCGTTCACGCCACTCCACAGGAACGGGATTTCTTCTATTCAAGTTATATAGCCACTTATCTTGAGCGTGACATTCGCAATCTTACGAAGGTTCACGATCTTGATAAATTCTATAAGTTCCTGTGTTCCTGTGCTGCCCGGACTGGTCAGCTGCTCAATAATGCCGAGCTTGCCAGAGATGCCGGAATCGACAATAAAACTGCTCAAAGTTGGCTGACGATTCTGACCTCTTCGCGGATTGTGTATCTGCATCAGCCATACTCCGGAAGTCTTACTGCCAGATTGGTCAAAACTCCCAAACTCTATATGCTTGACACTGGTTTATGTGCGTATCTCACCCGCTGGCCCACGCCAGAAACTCTGGAAGCAGGTGCAATGAGCGGAGCATTTTTTGAAACCTGGTGTATTTCAGAAATACTGAAATCTTACTGGAATGCAGGAATCAATGAGCCACCGTTGTATTTTTATCGGGACAGGGACAAAAAGGAAATCGACTTGCTTATTGAATCTGCAGACGGATTTTATCCGATAGAATTCAAAAAGTCTTCCACTGCCAAAGGGGAAGATGCCAAGCATTTCAGCGTACTTGAAAAGCTCAAAATAAAAGTAAAAAAAGGAGCAGTTATCTGCAGCTGTCCGGAAATAATGCCTTTGCCCAATAAAGATGTATTGTGCATTCCGGCATCATTGATTTGACGTATGCCAGATGCCGAAAAACAAGCTGCTGAATTGAAACTATTCAGTTTGACCGGAGATTTGTTTTCCAAGATCATTATCCGGAATGATATTGGGAAATCGTGGTATGATGATAACGGCGTTCTGAATGTAAGCTTGATAGATTTTCTGCTTGATCAAACCATCATTTAAACCAAAACAAACAGCGCGCCGGGATTGCCTTAAAAAAGGCATTATACGGATTGAACAGACTTGTGAGAAGACGTATGACGCTCAGCAGTGCGGTACAAAAAAGTGCAAGCCGGATGTGAATTTTGTCATAAATTGCCGGTGAAATCAAAAAAATTGCACAATTCATCAAAAGAACAGCTTTTCTGCGCTTGACAAATTGAGGTTTTTGAAGTAATTTCTACTGCGAATTATTCTTGCAGAAAAGATAAGGATGGAACAGAAAAATTCCCCTTTTGAACAGATGAATCAGAAGTTATTGTATTTATGGAAAAGAAACTCAAACTTGCTCTTATCGGTGGACAGGGTCATGTCGGTTATGTTTTGAGAGTTTTGAAAGATTTGCCGGAACTGGATGTCTGTGCCGTTTCCTCCGGCTGCGATGCTCCGGCGGATGCTCTGGCGCAGAATTGTGTCAATCTGGGGTATAATCCTGAAATTTATGCAGATTATATCAAAATGCTGGATACCGAAAAACCGGATATCGTTTCCGTCTGCGGTCCTTTTGAACTTCACGCAAAGATGTGCTGCGATTGTCTTGAACGCAATATCAGCGTTTTCTGCGAAAAACCCATTGCTCTTACGCTTGAAGATCTGGATAAAATCCGCGCCGCTTATGACAAATGCGATAAAAGCAAGGTCAAAATTATTTCCATGGTCGGTTTCCGCGGAGAGTCTCCGTTCCGCACCGCTTATGATGCGGTGGAAAAGGGACTTATCGGCAAGGTCAAGATGATCAATACCCGCAAATCCTATAAATTGGGAACTCGTCCGGCATATTACCATAAACGCGAAACCTACGGCGGCACGATTCCCTGGGTGGGCAGTCATGCGTTGGATTGGATACTCTGGTTCGGAAAATCCGATTTCAAAACCCTCTATGCCGTACACGATACCGCAGACAACGGCGGAAACGGTGATCTGGAAATGACGGCTCTGGTTTCCTGTGTCCTTGAAAACAATGTGATGGCAAGTGCCTCCATTGAGTTTCTGCGTCCTGCGGCGGCACCGACCCACGGCGACGATCAGGTGCGCGTGGCGGGAACCTGCGGCGTGGTTGAAGTCATGCACGGCAAAGTCACTCTGATAACTGCCACCGAATGTAAAGAGCTTGAACTTCTGCCTGAACGCGGCATTTTTTACGATTTCGTCCGTCATATCCTTTACGGAGAACCCTGTGTCGTTGATGCAGAAGAGACCTTTGAGCTGACCCGTGCCTGTCTTGCCGCCCGGGATTTTGCTGATAAAAATCAGCTTTAACGGGGGACTTTTCCATGGGGGCAGACAACAGCGGTTCAAGCGGTCACAGGCAGAGACTGCGTTCCCGTTTTGCACGCAGCGGATTGACCGGACTTCAGGATTATGAAATTGTTGAACTTCTGCTGACTTATGCCATTCCGCGTAAAGATGTCAAGCCTCTGGCAAAATTGCTGCTGGAAAAATTCCATAATATTTCCGGCTTGCTCAGTGCTTCTGCGAATGACTTGCTTTCAACACCGGGCATCGGTACACAGACAGCGACTCTTTTCCGGCTCATGCATGAAATGATGGTCAAATCTCTGGAAGAAAATATCCGGGACAACCCTGTTTTCAACAGCCGCAAGGAAATTTGTGATTTTCTCCGTATGAAAATCGGCAGCGGTCCGAAAGAGACTCTGATGGTATTTTATCTGGATTCGGGACGTCGTATGATCGACTATGATATCTATCAGGGAACAGTTGATTACACGACTGTCTATGCAAGAGAAATCGCAGAACGCGCTCTGCTTTCTCACGCCTGCGGTATTATTCTTGCACACAATCACCCCAGCGGCAATCTTAAACCGTCTCCTGATGATCTGGTTCTGACCGCCGATCTCAAAAAAGTTCTGGGACATCTGGGTATCAAGCTCATTGACCACGTCATTGTCACGCATTCTGATGTCATGAGTATACTGGAACAGGGCTGCTGATATCCCGGCAACAGATTCCGTGCCTGCCGGGATCGGAACCGGTCTTGTGCCGTCTGCCCTGCGGGGAACGGCGGAACAGCAAACACCCCTCAACGTTAAATCATACCCAAACCAAATACGCCGCCTGATCGGAAACAGCGCGATTTTTTACAGATTGTGGTACACCAGCAGGCGGCAGCCGGGCGTAATCTGCAACTCAAAGTTGTCCCCGAGTGCCTCGTTGAGTGTTCCCTGCCACCACATGTAAAGCCGCAACTCCTCCAGAGGATATTTCAAACCCTTTGCCGTTACCTCTGTCCCCGGATCTATGGCAATAAGCGAAATCTGCTGCCCCGGTTTGCAATCATAACGGCAGAATCCCGTCGCGACAGAAAATATGCCGTGGTCGGTCACCATCCGTATCTGCGGCACGCTCGCTGCATATTCCGCCAGAAGTGAAAGATTGCCCAATGTGTGATCTTCACGCTTGCCCGTTGCGCCGAGAATGACGATGTTGCGCCATTCTCTTTCCATACAACAGCGGAATGCTTTACTCAAATCATTGCTTTCCTGTTCGGAATAATGGACAATCTTCCGGGCAAGTTTTTCTTTGAGTTCATAAGGGAGACTGTCCAGATCACCGACGACAAGATCCGGTTCACGTCCCTGTTTCAGCAGGGACAACGCCGCACCGTCGCAGCAGACGATTCTTTCAGCCTGTTCCAGAAGCGAAAGCGGATAACTGTGACGGGGAAAATCTCCGTCGGCAAGAATGACGGTCAATCCATTTGACATTTTTCACGTTCCTCCGGTTCCAGTTCCCTGCGCCAGGTAAGAAAAAAGATGATGCCGTTGGCAAGAGCCATACACCACATCAGCAGACTCGCCGCAGAATTGCCGTTTTCAAGATAGACCTGCAGCCACATCACGATTGCAAGGATATTGACAATCGTCCAGAGCACCCACTGCTCAATACAGCGTTTGACGGTGAGGATCATGGCTGTTACGGACAGAACTGTTGTCGCACTGTCCAGAACAGGCGTTCTGCCGTTCAGCATTTGAAGAATCAATGTATAAAGCACGATACCTGCAAGACTGGCCGCGGCGGTCAGTCCCCTGCCTTTCGGGGAAAGACAGGTCTTGCGGATGATTTGTTTTTCATTTTTACGTTTATTCCAGCAGAAAAATCCGACGAACATCATCGGCAGATACCAGCCCCAGTTGAGCATGACTTCTCCGTAAAGACGCATTTTATAAGAGATCCATCCGTACAAAAGCGTGTTGATAATGCCGAAAAGATAACAGCTGACTTTTCCCTTGCCTGCAATAATGGTATACAGCGATGCCGTCACCGCTGAAATGATCCCCATGACATTATCCCCCATTTGTATTGAAAGGATAATAACGGCCACACAGCAGAATATCAGCCACAGCACTTCGGCTTTTTTCCAGCCGGACAACTCCCCGGCAATGAAATTTTTTATATTAATCACTCTCATAATCTTTTTCCCGATAAAAATCAATTCATTAAAATACACCCTTCCCCTCTTTTTTTCAAGAGGGGAAGGGGCAAGTCTTTACAGTAAAGTCCAGAATAATCTGCGGTTTATCTGATCCGCCCGGGAAAAAGTTATATCAATTATTTTACAAGTTCCCAACCCTGCGGAAGATCGCATTTGAATCCGTTTTTATCCGCTTCAACAGAGATAACACCCTGCGGCACGGGAACTGTGCCTCTGACATATTCAAGATCGCCGATGTCGGGCGTAACGGCAACTTTTCCCGGCGCAATAAAGCGGACTCCCAGAACTCTTTCGCTCAAGAAGGGAGCAGGACCGCAGCTCCAGCCGTGACTTAAACTGTGCCGCAAACCGATGTAACAGTATTTGCCGAAATCGGCATGGATATCATCTTTGCCGGGGATGGGATATTCGTCTATTCTGTTGGCATTGCGTGTCCAGTCAAGATCAAAATCCTCCCAGAACGTTGTCGCGCCGAAATCCAGCATTGCCCCCCAGTAACGGCGGATGAGGTCAAGCGCAGGAACTGTTTTCTTTGCCTGGAGAACATAATAGCCGTAGAATGTACTGACATCGTTGAAGGGTTTGTCTTCCAATATATTTTCAGCGTTGGCAAATCCAGTCAGATGCAGAAGAGCTGCGGGCGCTTTTCTGCCGGAGGGGTCGGGGATATGTTTTTTGAGTTTCTGCTGAGCGTAACGGAGAAATGCGCTATCTCTGCCCAGAGCGTTTAAAATCTGTTCTCCCGCCTGCATCATCCAATAAAGAAGAGCCTGAATACCGGCGTGTTTGGCTTCAAGGTTGTCATTATTGGGCCAATCCAGAAAGCGGCGTTCAGGGATACATTCCGAACCGTTTTCATCAATGAAAGAAGAAAAAGTTTTGAGCATAAGTTCAAAATAATCCGCATGACGGGCAAGAAAGGTTTTATCTCCCGAAACGAGGAAATAATCCCAAACGCTGATGATGAACCAGCAGGAATAAGTATAAATATTATTCATGGGTTTATCCGCTGATGCCTGATTGATGAGGAACTCAAAGGAATCGCGGATGATGGACGTATCCGAAAAAGCACAGAGTATTCCCTTAACTTCAGGGTGCATATCGCCCATCCAGACGATACGGTCGCGTTTTGCGCCGTCATAGATATAATCCTGCATACAGAGGTGGACGGTACGGACAGCGGTTTTCCAAATCTCATTGAGCCGGGCATCTGAGGACTCAAAACTGCCGGTCACATCCAGATCACATTCAAGTGCAACGCCGATGATATTGAGGAGAGAGACCGCAGTATCTCCCTCATTGGTGATTTCAACGAACCTGAAAACGGTATTGCCGTATTCGAGCATACCGCTTACGGGCAGTTCAACAAGGGCATCTTTGCGTGAGCAATCCTGATTGGAGTTGCCTGCGGCTTCGCTGACGGACTCACCGAATTTTATTCTGAAACAACTGCCTTTTCCAACGGTATTGATTCTGATACCGCCGTGAAAAGAGCTGCCGAAATCGAGCATCACCTTACCGCCGGGGGAAACAATTGCTCTTTCGGGCAGATGGTGTATCACGGTTTGATATTCTTTATTTCCGATCAAAACTTCTGGTTTTTCCAATCCTGAACTTTTGAGTATTTTCACCACCGGACGGTAAAAACGCCGTCTGCGGTCCATTGAGTAATTAGCGTTGAAATTCATTTAACAGCCTTTTCAAGTTTTTTCAGCAGATCTTCTGCATCATCGCCGTAATAGAACAGACTTGTTGTATTTTTTTTATCATCCACAACAAAACTGTTGACATTTTTTGCAACAATTTTTTTGTTATATATATCAACAACAGTGTTAATTCTGCCTGAAAAATTTATTCGGCACGGTGCAGTTGTTTTACGATGAACCATAATCAAATGAGAATTCACACGAACGATGATGTTTTGCTTTACAAATGCATGATTCCCTGCTTGTGTCAGCAGCTTTCTCCATAATCCGGTCCATGTTGTCGGAAAACCGAGAAAAACAGCAATACTGCCATCCTGCAATTTTTTGCGAACGTAAGCAGGGGTGTTATCATCTGCATATTTTGCTATTACTTCCGCATTTTTATCAGCAGAATAGATCCGGGGATTCTGCAAATGAGCCGGAATACCTTTTATGCGGGAATTTATTGTTACGAAACCACCGGAAAGAACTTTTGCCCGCAATGGTAACGCTTTCCAGACAGACTTGAGTCGAATCCCGGTCAAATCTTCCATTGCCTTGTCAGAAAATCCCTCAGGTGTTACCAATCCCGGCGCATAAGTCCAAATCGTTGTAACACCGGGACGGCGGAGTTTTTTCTTTAACAGTGATTTCTCTGCCGCAGTGAGGGTAAAAGTGTTCAAAAACACAACCGTCTTATAAGATTTTTTGCAATGTTTAAAATCTTCCAGACTCATGAGGTCAAAAACATGTCCGGATGCAGTCAGACTGATTATTGACAAAAATTTCAATTCAACCAAAAATGGAAATGTCCGGACAGACGGTCCATGTTGCGCAAATTCCTTGGGATTGTAGATCACCGCAACCGTGCTGACACTTTGAGTTTTCACATTTTTGCCGACAAAATCTGCAATACGGATATTTTTATCAATCTCCTGACGGATAGAGGGTGTGTTAAACCAATCAGGACCGTAGGCACCGCCAAATTGATGAAATTGGATCCCATCATGGTCAAAGATATTGTTCACCATATCCCGACGGATAATCGAAAGAGACTCCAACTCTCTTTTATGTACAATACCTTCTTCATGCAAATGTGCGACATGAGTCCGGATATCAGCTTCAAGTAAACTTAACTTTTTATAGCGGTTGAAAGTTGACGGCAAATGAACTTTCAACCCGTAACTTCCCGCTCCACGTGCTTCGTTATTATAATTATAAGGAGCTGAGAGAAAATCAACGTAAGGGGAGCTTAACAGACGATCCGCTAAAGTGTGTTCTCCCTCCGGCGGATAAAACTTGCCGACATCGTAAGCATCATAAAATCCGGCAAGCCGTCCCGGCAGATTTTCTTTGACAACCCGGGCTAAATTTATCAAAAAATCCGCCATTTCAATATGCATGCACTCATAAAAATCCAGTACTTTTTTGTCAATAGATGCCGGATTGCGGAAAAATCCGTTTTTAAGTTGACGTTCTTCAACTGTCGGCGGTACAGCCGTTGCAATGTTTTCTTTGGAAGAATGCCAGGCTTTGTGTAACGCTGCATCATTTTTATAGCGTTCACGAAGAAATTCCCGGAATCGGCGCGTCATTGCCTTGCCGGTATCAGGCATATCGTATGCGGAACCGTAATACATTGCTTCCGCAGTAACGCCATACGTCGGGCGGACTGCATAAACCCGTTTTCCCCATGGACGGGATTGAATATATTGGCAACATGCTTTGACAAAAAGTTGTGCTTCTTTTTGAAACTTCTTTGAGGCAGGCGATGGTCTTTTCCGGCGTCCTCTGGTTTCATCCCCTTTACACTCCCTGTCATCCTGTAAACTTCCGGTTGCATACCCGATCAGTTCATCCGGATTTTCGGCACTCCATTTTCTCATTTTCGGGAAAGCAATGCCTATTTCCAAACGGGCTTCCGGATTCATATTCAAAAGACGGTTTGCCCGTTGATCCAGTAAAGTGAAATCATAATTTCCGGATTTTTTCCATACTCCGGGTTCATCAACAGAGATTGCAGCCTGATAAAAGTTCAACGTACTGCGGCGCATTTTGTAAACAAAGTCCCAGCACTGTTCAAGTCTTGGATGCAAACCAAGTCTGACAACCGGAGGATAAAGCTTACCGTTTATTTGAATAAAAGGATTCTTATTTTTCCAAACCAGAGTTGCCGGATAAAATTTTTCGCCTTCAAGTTTTTTTAAAACTGATGCATCCATTTTATGTGCATTATTCCACGCCTTATTGAAGGCGGCAATTTCCTGCGGAGAACCGATCAGATTGACCATATTGCCGTTTACCGACCATGGAGGCGCCGAACCATCTCCTTTTTCCATGGCAGAAAGCCAATTTGTGTCATTAAAATCCAGTTTATTCCAACCATGGGGAACCTTTTGTGCAACTTTGGTGTTTTTATTACTGACAATAAAACATGTTTTCCCGTTCGGAAACCTGATGTCCAAGCGGAAAATCATTCCAAATCCGCTGCCGTTATTAACAACTGAATAAGCTATTAAGTTTTTGCCGGATTTTAAATATTTTGCGACATTGCCATACTTTTCCCGGGCAACAGCATGTCCATTAATATATACTTCACCTTTGTCATCCAGAATATCACGGAGAACAGCTTTTTCAACCTTGCTGTTCAATTCAAAGGTTGTACGGCTGAATACATGAGTTTTGCCTCTGTTGAACTTGACAGGATACCAAATCCATTTTGCAACTGTTGCCGGTCCGGTCACAAATTTTGCCTGAGGAGCAATACTTTCTGCTGAAAGAATACAAAGCAAGAAAAACATGCCGATTATTGATATAAACTTCATTTTGAAAAATTCTCCGTTTTATCTTTGACCGCCCCAAGGGAAAGAACGCAAATCAATGCCGCCGCTTCTGCCGTCATTTGTCACTCTGATCGGACTGTATGAATTTAAAGATGTCGCAGGAACAGCCTCAACATGCAGATCACACATCAACGTATTCATCCGGTCTGCATGCCTGAACACACCATAAGCATTGCCGAAATTATCTGTATCAACAAAGTAAGCCAGATTGGAAAAAGAATAACCGCTTTTTATTGTTTTGGTACTGAAAAATCCGAGACTTTTTACATTCGGCCATCGGGTGGAATCTTTTTTTGCCAAAGCAAAATTGGGAGCGTAAGTTACAGCTCGAGGATAAGTCGGTTGTTTGCCGGAAGGACATTTGAAAACTCCCTTTGCCGGAGCGTTGATCGTACCGGGATACTCTATATCAAAATATTTCAACTGTTTATAGGACAATTTAACTTTGCTGGTTGAACCCAATAATGCGGGAAATTCCTGTGTATCATTGTAAAGACGGAAATAACCGATACCCCAACCATCATAATCATCGGCATATTGTGCCATGCCCAAACCAATCTGTTTCAGGTTGCTTATGCATGAGGCAGCTTGCCCCCTTTCCCTTGCTTTCTGCAGTGCGGGCATCAACATTGCTGCAAGAATGGCAATAATTGCGATCACAACTAACAGCTCAATCAGTGTAAATGATTTTTTCATAGATTCAACCTCCTTGATTTACGGGTGATACATGATAAATATATACAAAAAATAATTTAAAAACCATAACAAAAGTTATTTAAAACAGCATAATAGTCTTGATTTTATCATCAATGCACAGTATCTTAAATAAGGGAGGTGTCTTTATGAGCGACACAGATGATATTCGCAATAAATATATCAGAAGTTATCTTGATACAGAAAAATTTCCGCTTTCCACACAGCAGGTGTATCCGCAGAAAAATACCCCGTGGCATCAGCACGACTTTATTGAATTGTGCATTGCTTCCTCAGGCAGCGGACTCCATCAGACTGATCATGAAGAAAAAATCATCCGCAGAGGTGATGTCTATGTCATCCCGCGCGGCATGTTCCACCAGTACAGTCAATGTTCAGAGGATTTTGATATCATCAATATTTTATATGTCCCCGAATTGATCCCCATGCCGCTTCTGGATGCCACTTACATCCCCGGGTATGAAAAGTTTTATCTCTGCAGAAATCTTCAGCCGGGTGAATTCCCCTTTATGCATCTTGAAGAAAAGGATATTGCCCCCGTTGTTGAAATGGCCGCTGAACTTATCCGCGAAAGCCACGCCGCCCATCCCGGTCACATCTTTAACAGTCTCGGGCTTTTTATGCACATGCTCGGGAAATTACTCTCTCTCTTTTCCGTCAATGCTCCCGAAACTGAAAATTATTATCTCAGCACCGCCGATGTCGTCTCTTATCTTAATACTCACTATGATAAGAAAATTTCTATCGCAAAACTCTGCTCCATTGCCGGTATGTCCAAAGCCGCTCTTATGCAGAATTTTCACAAAGCAACAGGAACCACCCCCCTGCAATATCAACTCCAACTCAAAATCGCTGAAGCTGTCATTCTTCTGCGCTCCACTTCCAAGTCCATCAGCGAAATCGCTATGGAAACAGGCTTCTCCGATACCAACTATTTCGGCAGGCAATTCAAACGCATCACCGGCTCCCCTCCCGGCTCCTACCGCAAACTTTTTTTTCGGTAGAAAAAAAAGTTTGACAAAAAAAAGCGCGTAGCGGTCGGGTGCGTTGCCCGACCGTTTAAGGGGCTTTGCCCCTTAAAAATCCCCGATTGCCCGGGACTGGCTCTAACGAGCACAGTCTCCGGGCGCGTTGCTTTACCCCGGCGGTTACTCTTTGCACGAGTCATCCCATCGCTGCGACCAACGGGAGCAGCCTGCCCCGCTTTTTTTGAAAGAGAGAGGGGGTTCGGGGGAGAGGGAAAACTTTTTTTCTCGTGAAAAAAAGTTTTCCCTCTCCCCCGGTTCCCACACCTCTTCAAACAAAAAGATCGGCAATATCTTCGGCGGAAATGCCGGAGATCCATTTTTCAAAATTGCAGGATTGGATTTTTTTGAGCAGGATCTCAGGTTCAAGAGAAGTTCCGTTGAGCAGTTCGGCAAATTCTTCTGCGGGGTGGAGTCCGAAAAAGTCTCCGGAAAAATGCAGATCGCAGATGCTGTTGTCTTTGATATTGAACTCAACACTGACGCGTCCGGCAGGGAAACGCCGGGAGTTGGAAAAAGAATAAGTCAACACAGTTCCGTAATTCCACGCCCAGGTGCGGTATTTTTCATCGGCAAGTTTCTGCGCCTGAAGGACAAACTCTTCAGGAACACTTTTTAAAACACATCCGGCAACTTGTCCCTGAAGCGCAAAGGCGAATTTTTCTATAAATCCCTCTATGCCGACACCCGGAAAAAAAGAACTTAAATTCATGACCCGGGCCCGCACAGATTTTATTCCCTTTGAACGGATTTTATCAGGATCCGGAATCAGAACTTTTTCCAGAATATCCATATTGCAGTCAAAAAGCAGCGTACCGTGAAAAAGGGTTTTATCTCCCAGAACAGCCCGGGCGGAACCTGAAACTTTGCAGTCATTGACAAGAATATCATTTCTGCCTGAAAATACGGCAGGCACGCCCAGTTCTCTCAACGCCGCAAGCACCGGAGCAGCATTTTCAGCAAATGATCCGTGTTCAGTGAGTCTTCCGGGAACGGCGATGGAGTAATTGAGATTGCCCGCATCATGATAAACCGCCCCGCCGCCCGTGGAACGACGGACGACTTTGGTGTTGAATTCACGGACTTTCTCCGCATTGATTTCAGCGGCGGTATTCTGATTGCGTCCGACAATGATGGCATTGGCGTTGCGCCAGAGCATGAGGAATCCTGTCGGATAATTGCGGGTCAGTACTTCTTCGAGAGCCAGATTATAAGCGGCATCCAGATTATTGTTGATAAAAAGTTCCATACTTCACACTACTTCGCTTTACGGAAAAAATAAGAAGAAAAGTTGAACGACAAAATCGCAATAAAAAGAGCCAGTCCCGGGAAAAAAGTCAGGTGCCAGTAGTCAAGAGGATTGTCAAATGCCTGACGCAGAAGTCCGCCCCAGCTGGGTGTCGGCGGCTGAACACCGAATCCGAGAAAACTCAGCGAACTTTCAGAAAGAATCGCTCCCGCAACGCCGAAAGTGAACGAAATCAATATGGGACCGGTAATGTTGGGGAGCAAATGTTTATACATGATCCGCCATGCGGGGACTCCGGCAACGACACAACTTGCGACATAGGGAAGCGCGCACTGTTTGAGGACTTCTCCGCGCACGAGAAAGGCAAGTCCGATCCAGCCGGTAAGTCCGATAACAAGAATCACAATGGGGATGGATTGTTCAAACTTGTAATCTCCCAGCAGGGACATCAGAATCAACAGCAATAGAAAAGTCGGAAAACACAAAAGTATCTCAACCAGACGCATGACACACAGATCGAACCATCCTCTGAAATATCCGGCGGCAAGTCCGACCGAAGTCCCGATCACAAGCGCAATGCCCGTTGCCAGGATTCCGACGGCAAGAGAGACGCGCGTACCGTAAATCAAGCGGCTTGCCACATCGCGCCCAACGGTATCCGTGCCGAGAAAATGCCGCAACGAGGGCTTTTCGCAGGGCGGAGAAACGATTTCCACAGGTCCGTAGGGAATCGGCGCAAAAATACTCCGCACGCCGGGGCGTTCAGCAAGTTTGCGGTAATCGGTCTTATCCATGCGCGGAGAGGTGAAAATAAACGGAATCAGCAATAAAACCGCTGTTGACAACAGCAGAATTTTCTTCTTTCTGAACAAAAGCAGAAACGGCAGAAAAATTGCCAGAAAGTTGAACAATTGATAGATAAAAAATTCACTGCTGTCCGGCGCAAAAATAAACTCCAGAAACGGAAAAGAAGTTCCCTGCGGTGTCATCAATACAAACGGTCTGCCGTTGGCGATAAAAGGTGCGTATATTGCCGGAAGCAGCAGAAAAAGCACACCGGCCAATCCTGCCGCACCCGCCGGACACGTCTGTATTTTTTTCAGCACCGCAGAGACGGACATCTTACGCTCCGGCAACTGCCCGGTTGAAGTTTTCAATCAGTTCATCCAGCTGCGTGATATCGCGGTGGACGGAATCCCAGGTGTTTTCGGGCTGATACCAGAGGGCATTGAGTTCGCTTGCGGCATGACCCTGCTGTTCGACCCAGGTGTAATATTTGAGGTTGTGGATCTGTTTGCGTTCGGGATAGGTCAACTCATTGACGTAATCAGTCCTTGCGCCGAGCATGGCATAAGCATGATCCACCGCCGCCTTGCTTACAGAGTATTCTCCCTGCGCCGCTGCAAGTTCGCGGATGCGGGATTGATACAATGCAGAAGTATCGGTCAATACGGTTCCCAGAATATCCTTTTCAGTCAATTCATAATACTTTGCCATTTTGATACAGGCAAGCACGTTGGCGATACCTGAAATACCGAAAATATCCAGATTGTCAACGAATTCCGGATCAACTTTTGCCTCTTCTTTGAGATACTGCCTTCCGGCTTTTTCATTGAAAAGGCGCAAAATCCGCATGGGATCGTTATCGTCGATACAAATGACGTTATCGGTATTGCGGATGTTGTGGATCCACGGCACATGACGGTCGCCGATACCCTCGATGCGGTGTTCTCCGAAACCGTTGTTGAGCATGGTGGGACACTGCAGAGACTCCACAGCGGAAACCTTGATGCAGGGATATTTTTCTTTGAGATAATCAGCGCATCCGATGGTACCTGCGGAACCTGTTGCAAAACAGACACCGGCAAAGCGGTCGCCCTCAGTGCGGAGCATTTCAAAAGCTTCACTTGCGGCAGTCCCGGTCACATGATAGTGCCACAAGTGGTTGCCCATCTCGTCAAACTGGTTGAAGATCATGGCATCACTGCGGGTGCGTTTGAGTTCATTGACACAATCAAACACCGCCTTGACGTTGGAGTCACCGCCTGAAATACGCAAAGTTTCGCTGACGATGCCCGAGAGCCATTCAAAGCGTTCCTGACTCATATTTTCAGGCATGACGGCGATGGATTCGCAGGAAAGGATTTTGGCATTGAATGCACCGCCCCGGCAAAAGTTGCCGGTAGAGGGCCAGACAGACTTCTGATTGGCGGCGTCGAACTGTCCCGTCACCAGTTTGGGAACCATACATCCGTAGGCGGCGCCGACTTTATGGCAGCCGGTGGGAAACCATTTGCCGACCAGACAGAAAATCCGCGCACGGACTCCGGTCAGTTCATGCGGCAGTTCAATAATATTGGGTTTTCCGTAAGTTCCGCCGAAATGCACAGGTTCATTCTTCCAGGTGATACGGAAAAGATTGAGGGGGGAAAAGTCCTGCATACCGACATGGCGGAGTCTTTCTTTGATCTCCTCCGGAACAGTTTCCGGATTTTTCAGCTGGGATATCGTCGGCAGAATAATGCCGTTTTCGCGCGCCTTTTTAATATTGCGTTCCAGAGACGCCTGACAAATTGAAAAGTCTATCATGAAACCAAACCTTATTTGTAAAATAACTGTTCTTATAATGTACACGAAAAACAGTTAAATGTCAATATAAACAAATAAGCTTTGCAGCAGCTTGATGTCAGTGCAGTGGAAAAAGTAAACGCACCTCAACGGCAAATCATACCATCAACAAAATACCCCGCTTTGCCGAAACGTCGGCTCCGGAGTCACGCCGTCTTGCCCTTCGGGGAGACGGCGGAACAACAAACCTGCCTCACAGGTAAATCATACCAAAGGCTACGGTGGACAGGGAGGAAACAAAAATATACCGAAGCCGACGTTTCGGCTTTTTCCCGGGAAAAAAAGTTTTTCGCCTCCCCCCGGTTCCCACAGCTTAATAAACGTCGCGGACATCGACGATGTTGAGCTGGGGGGTATCCATGTTCATGTGTTTGTTGAGCTGGGGTGTTGCGAGGACGTCCAGCAGTTTATCCTGGAACATGGAAACGGGACGGTTGAATGCGATGAAGTCCATCTGTCCCATTCTGCCGGAGAAGGTTCCGCGGGTGTGGGCACCGCCGCCGACGGGACTGCAGCGGACAACGCGCAGTTCACTGAAGCGGTAAACCGGCTTGGGGTTGCTGTGTCCGAAAGGAGACAGTTGGGTCAGATAGTCAAAGAATTCCGGTGTCAGTTCGTGCAGCTGAGCGTCTCCGTCATAGGAGATGAAACTCTCAAGATCTGAAGAAGTGACACGGGTACGGATCTCTTGATCCATCGCTTCAAAGAAAGCAGCGATTCTTTCGGCTTTAAGTCCGATACCGACAGCCATGGGGTGACCGCCGTAACGTTCAAGAAGATGGGCGGATTTGCTCAAAACGTCCACCAGATTCAGGCAGGAAACACTGCGTCCGGAACCGTAGGCATCGTCGCCCTGAATGGTCAGAACGATCGTGGGACGGTTGTAATCACGGGCAAGACGTGAAGCGACGATTCCGATAACGCCCTGATGCCAGTCACGACCGGCAACGAGCAGAGCATAGGGACTCTGCCAGGCGAGATTGCGTTCAATTTGTTCACAGGCCTCCTGATAGATCTCCTGTTCCTTTTCCTGACGGATACGGTTAAAGGATTCCAGCTGAGAGGCGCAGTTGTAGGCATCGACAATGTGTTCGGATTCAAGCAGCTGCAAGGCGACATTGGCGTCTCCGACTCTTCCGGCGGCATTGATGCGCGGCGCCATGCGGAAAGTGATATCCGAGGGGGAAAGATCCGAATGAAGTTTTGAACTTTCAATCAGAGCGCGTACACCGGGGCGCAGCTGACGGCGCAGAGCCTCGATACCGTATTTGACCATGATACGGTTTTCTCCCTGAAGCGGCACGATATCGGCAACGGTTCCCAGAGCAACGTAGTCCAGAACCTCTTCCAGACGGGTCTGAAAGCCGCCGAGGTTGTTTTCTCTGCCGTATTTGATGAAGGCATGAGAAAGCTTGAACGCTGTTCCCGCACCGGAAAGCAGCTGAAGATCTTCCAGTTCAGGATAGACTTTGGGATTGATGACTGCCAGAGCCGCAGGCAGTTCGGCTCCGGCTTCGTGGTGGTCGGTGATGATGACATCGATACCGCGTTCAACCGCAACTTTGACGGCATCGCAGCTGGTGATACCGCAGTCAACAGTTACAAGCACACCGCAGGAACCGAAAGCTTCAAGAGCTTTATCCAGAGACTCCGGCGTAAATCCGTAACCGTCATCAAAACGGTGGGGGATGAAGGAGTAGACAGTTGCACCGTTCTGGCGCAGAACAAATGCCAGAAGTGCGCTTGCCGTGATACCGTCAGTATCGTAATCACCGTGAATCAAAATCGGCTCACGGCGTGAAATTGCCTCCCACAGACGGGCGGAAGCCTCTTTGATCCCCGGAAAACGGTAAGGATCACTCAAATTACCCAATTTCGGTGAAAGAAAGTCAGGAACATCTTTCACGCCGATTCCCCGGGCAGAGAAATAGACTGCGATCGGACGCGGCAAACCCAGTTCGGTCTGCATCTTTTTGATCTCATCAGTGTTTTCAATCCCGGCCAGTTTCCAAGTTTTAGCACCCATTTTTTCTCTTTCAAGTTATTAAACATACTCTATAAGATAACCCCTCTTTACTGATTTTGCCAAGCATTTTCAGAAAAAAAAGCAAGAAACCCTTAAATACCGGCAGAAAAGCTGTGTATTTGCAAAGTATGGCGCAGAAATTAAGAGGAATCGTAAAAAAATAATGCTGTTCCCGGCAAGGACAGATGGCTCCCGGGAAAGCAGCAGCGGAATGACCTGTCCGTATCGCGAACAGCGTCTGCAGCGGGAAACAGATTATTCCGCTTTGAGAGTATGGGAATTTTTAACGCGCACAGCGGTAGAGTTCTTCAGCTATCTGTCTGCCGACTTCAAGGGCAGATTGATGATGCGGAAGATCTTCCAGAAAATCCCAGAGTTTTGTGCGGGTGCTGAAATCCTGTGCAAGCGGAGAGAGTCCCTCCCATTTCAGAGTCCCGGCGAGTCTGCCGCGCCTGGCGATGGTAAAACATCCGTACAGCCAGTCAAGTTTATCCTGACGTGCCATGGCAAAATCAAGATATTCCCGGTACAGTTTGCTGTCAATAGGGCAACTGTGTATACGGCTGATAAGTTTTTCATATTCCAAATCATCTCCCGGCGGCAGAAAACGCTCCGGGTGCTGCTCAATGCTTCTGCACCATTGTATTTCTTTATTCCGGCGGCACCAATCGGCAACAGGATCATGGACTGACGGCACAACTTCTCCATTCATTGCCGGGGAAATGGTTTCAAACATCTCTTCAAAGGCAGAATATCCCGGTTCATAGGCTTCAAAGCATACTCCCTGAACGCCGGTTTCCCGGAAAGTTTTCAAATCCTCAAGAACGGCATCTGTTCCATGTTGAAATACGCCGAAAAAGCCCTGCTTCATCGTATTTTCGTGGATATAGACTTTGCCGGGGAAACGTTTGCACCACTGCTTCAGATGTTCCAGCAGCACAGAGTGTATTTCCGGGGCGTTCATGTCGTTCAGCGGATAAAGCGGCGAGCGCAAAAACGGATCAAACATGATGAAATCCAACTGCTCGTGCGCGCTGCAATTTTGAGGCAATTCGTATCTGCCGTAATAAACATCAGTTTCCAGCTGAAGATCCGGGCGGTGTTTTTTGGCAGCGTTGACGAATCCGGCAACAAACGGCTGCCAGAGATCCTGAACTGTTTTGTTTCTGCACTCGGGACACCGGCAGAAGAGATGACCGTCTCCGGCGCGCATATGGACACGACGGATTTCCGGAGGCAGCTGTTGGAGCCATATCTCTGCTCCGCGGCAGAACAGTTCAAGGGCACGGGGATCCGAAAAACAAGGGTGTGTTTCACATTCTGCTGTCGAAGTGAATGATTTTCCGTTCCCGTCTTTTGCGAAATGCTCCCGGCTGCAGCCGGAAAGGGAAAAAAACGTTCTCGGACCAAAAGTCATAAGCGTTATATCCACGCCGGATTTGCGGCATTCTTCGCAGATAATGTCATGATAATGCTTCCAGCCGTAATCATAATGTATGATGACGGTGTTGAAATTCAGAGACTTCATACGCCGCAGAAAACGCCGCAGTTCATCAGGCGTGTGCCGCAGAAGTGATTCACACATATTGAAACCGCGTATCGGAAATCGGGTCATTTTTTTCTCCTGTCGATTTCAGAGTCTGCGCTGATAAGATCGTGCAGTACTTCCGGGATCTGCAATTTTGCGCCGGTATTGTTGCGGAACGAATAGCTGAAAAAGAAAGTCGTTCTGTCTTTGCCGGGAGGATTTTTTTTCAAACGCTCAGCCAGAGCCGGTTCAAGAATGATTACCGGTCTGTCAGTATGCCCGTGATTGCCCTCGTAGCGTATTTGGGACGGAAGTTCAAACAGACGCATCACACAACGGTTTTTCCGTTTGAGCTGTCCGGGATAGACTTCGGAGTTTTCAATAATGATCTCTTTGCCGTTTCCCTGCAGATGAGATGTTTTTCTTCTTCCGTCGCCGTAATGATAGACGATGGGAATCCCGCCGCCCTCTCCGCCGAAGCGGACCATATTGCAGCGGATGGCTCCGTAATTATCGATCCAACGGACATTTTGCAGATATTCTTTACCTTTCGGGGGATTGGCAGACGGAACTCCGCAGACATTTTCCAGCATCATCCTGCCGGAACGGTTGATAAAAGCTGCACCATCAGCCATTTGCGGCTGTTTGAGCTGCACCCAGCTGTCGCGGATTTTAAAAAGATCTCCAGTATTTTCAACACATTGGTAATTCCCCTCAAATACGGCGTTTTCAATCAACGTCAAAGCGGACATATGATCCTTGTTGCCGGATGGAATTATCCGTATCGCAACTCCTGAAGCATTCAGAAAACGGCAGTTCCTGATCGTTATCAGAGTCGTATCCCAGTTGGGATTGGAAAACTGCAAATGCGTTTTTCCTCCGCAAAAAATCAGATTTTCCACCCGCTGAGTTGAAGCCTCAACCGTAAAGACAGTATCATTTTTTGAACCGGTATATATGAGAAATGTGCCTCCGCCTTCGCCGGTGAGAGCCGCACAAGCCGGCACTTTCAGAGGACGGCTCAAATGATATTGTCCGTAAGGAAAATGCACAGCGGGGGCTGAAACATACCGTCCGTTACGGTATCCCTTGCGGCGTTTGAATGCCTGTTGAAGAGCTTTTTCCACCGCAGCAGTATCATCTTTTCCGTCATTGGGAACAGCGCCGAATTTACAGACATCAAGAATCGTATCTCCGAAAAGAATACTGCCGGATACAAATACAAGGAATATAATTTTATTTTTCATTTTGATTTCTTTGCAAATCCGAGTTTACTGATCCACAAGACACTTCCGGCGGGAGAATCCAGATAGACTATTTTGCTGTCAAGTTTCTGTTCCTGATAGGCTTTCCCCATGTAATAAATACGCAGCTGCAGATTTTTACAGTTTTGCATATCGGGGAACTTTGCCGCCAGATCGAATTCAAATTTGCCCGGTTTGCGCTGGCGGATCATCGGTGCAAAAAGTTTGTCCCGGTCAGGATCATAGAATTTTATTGCGTATTCAGCCGGAGTTGCTGAACTGCACTCCATGACAAATACCGGATAACGCTTAAGATCAAGGGGGATATTATGGACAGTCAAATGAGGCCAATCAGTCTTTTTGCCGGGAACTCTGCGCTGAATACCGGCAACTTTGCCGCGACGGACAGGAAGAAGATAATCGGAATTTTTCATAACGGTATCATCCATATAACCGTCAGCACTCCAGACAAGAGTTTTTTCTGTAAGCAGATCCCGGGCGGGAGCTTGTGCTGCGGGAGGAACTTTTATACCTTTAAGAATTTCGCTGCACTTTTCCGGAGTAAGCTGTCCGGAAAGAAGCGGCGGGTGGATGACCGGCTTTTTCAACAGTTCCGGCATCGGCAGGAGTTGACCTCCGAGATTACTGCACTCAAAACGCAGCGTACCGGGAACCGTGTAAAAATAATTTTTAAGATCAATTTGTTTTGCGACCTTGACCGGAGGCAAACCGGAAACATAACAGTCATCCACTCTGATCAGATTGGGGATCTCATTGCAGTACACGGCACAGACTGCTTCACGGTTGGTGTTTGCGCACACCCAACTGCGGCTGATGACGATTTCAGCCATGCTGCCGTGAATTTTATATTTTGCAAAGTTATAGACCGGAGTAAAGCCTCCGCCTTCTCCGCCGAAACGGCTGTTGCTGACAAAAAGTGAACCGTAATTATCGATCCACCTCTGGCGGTCGCCGTTGCACAAGGGAACTCCGAGCATATTGTCAACAGTCATCACTCCATGGCGGTTGACGACAGTTGCCATATTACGCATATTCACACTGCTGGTAATCCAGGAATCCCGCAGAACCGCCCAGTCGCAGTTGCTTTCCATGGCCTGAATACACTTGATGAACAGGCATCCTTCAACGATGAAAAATGTGGAGTTGCTGCCGATACGGGTTCCGACTGCAATACCGGAGGCATCAAAAAAACGGCAGTCCCGTATAAGTATCATACCTTTATCAATATTTTTGTTGGCAAAACTCAGTTGATTTCTGCCGCCGTGGAACTCAATGCCGCTGACTTTTACATTCCAGGCATAGTTGTAATTGAAGATGTCTTTGCGGGGATTTTTTTGAAAAATAACGGCGCTCGTTCCTTTTAAATGGATTTTTTCAACATCTATACTGTCGCTGATAACATATCTTCCCGGAGAGAAATACAAAGTTCCGGTTCCGTAAGTCGTGACTTTTTTCGCCACAGCTCTGACTGCTTTTCTGATTGCCTGGGTGTCATCGGTTTTTCCGTCCCCTTTGGCTCCGAAATCCCGGACATCAGGAACTGCAGCACAGAGAAGTCCGCAAAAAAATACTGAAAAGAAAAAAAAGTTTTTCATGGTGTGTTTTCCTTTTGAATCATGTATTACCAGGGCCACATGGGACTTGTCGTTTCACGCCATTTCCAGTCATTGCTTTTATTGCGTTCCCGGTCAAGAGAGGGCAGCAAATCCTGATAACTTATATATGCCACGTGTCCGTCGGCAAATGCCCAGTTTGTTCCGTTCTTGTGCCGGGGAGCATACTGGACTGTCGGCAGGTTGAAGTCGGTTATGTTTGCCACATAGTACGCACTGGTCAGCGGATTGCGGGTATCTGTAAATGAACCGCGTTTTGACGGTTCACGCAGAGAACCGTATTTGTGATACGGCAGCAAATCATTGCGGACGGCATTATAATAACGGTTGTAGCGGTGGAGATAAAGGTTCACGCCGTAATCAGCATAGAATCCCTTATTGCCGCGGGAGACATTGGTTCTCAGACTTTCGCCCGGACACCACAATATGTTGTTCTGACGCCATAAGCTTTTTCCGGGCAAAAGGTTCAGCTCCGTACTCAGAAACAGTCTGTCGTTCCAGTATATTCCTTTTGCTCCGCTTGCCGTAATGAACATCCCCGGAATAATGATATCATCATTTTCAAAACTGTAATTGGCAAAAATGGAAGCCAGTTGTTTGCAGTTGCTCTGACAGCTTGCCTGCTTTCCGGCTTCCCGTGCCTGCTGCAGCGCAGGCATCAACATCGCCGCCAGAATCGCAATGATTGCAATTACAACCAGCAGTTCTATGAGAGTAAAACTTGATCGGATAAAGGGGAAAAAGCGTAAAGTGTTTTTTTGCAGCTGCATCCAAACTGTACCGGATTTTGATTTTTTTGTCATGATTGTACTCTCCCTGTTATTTTTCACCTGTTATTTCTGAAATATCCATGATATAAATTCCGCGTTTACCCTCGTGTACGGAGTCAAAGCAAACCAACCTGTTGTCGGCTGAAAGGCGGGGATGCAGATCACATCTTGCCGGATTGGGCAATTTTGGATCAGCAAAGAAGCGTCCGAGTTCATACACCGTGCCGGTTTGATTGCATCTGAGATAGAGCGAACGGAAGGAATTGCCCGGCCACGGATAACTGTCTGAAAGCATCCATTTGTGATCCCGGCTGAAAGTACAGTGTCCATCGCCCCAGTATGCTCCGGGAGAAAGCGGCGTTTCTTCGCAGCTTTTGTCGGTAAATATGTAATATTGATATCCTGCACGGCAACGGTCGGCAAAACAGATGATGCGTTGCGGATCTATCCAGGTGTAATGACTGCTCATACCCTCGTTGTTTAAAAGGAAAAGACCACTGCCGTCAGTTCCTGCTGTGAGCAGCATGGTTTCAAAGCGCATACCCCGATCGGCACACACCAGGCGCCAGCGCAGAACAAAAACGAAACGTTTGCCGTCCGGGGAAATCAACAGATGGTTGACCCAAACCGGCTGGCTGTAACTTGAAGGAACATGGCAGAAATCCTGCAGCTGCCGATAGCTGAAAAGAAGTTCTGATTTGCCGCTTGCAAGATCAAGTTTCCATATACCATCGTTATCAGGAGCGGCATTGAGCAATCCTGAGTGCCAGACTCCGGTGTAGCCGTAACCGGGGCGTTCCCTGTCAAGGCGTGCAAAGTCGGTGCTGAGCGCAAAGCGTTTGTCCGGAGAAAGACAGTAGATCGGCCGTTCCCAGGTTTTGAGTATTTTTCCATCAGCGATCCTGCAGTGGCGGGAAACAAATTTATCGTCTTCCCAGTCATTGAAGATAACGCTGTCATCATCCATATACTGCAGCATTGAGCCCATCTGCCAGCACCAGGCCGAAGTCGCGGCAAACGGTGTAAAAGTTTTTGAGGTGATTTTTCCGAGTTCCGCTTTATCTCCGAAGCGCGGCTGCCGGTGAGAAAAACACACCTTGTGTCCAAGCAGTTCTCCACGGCTGTTCCAGGGGGATTTGTCAAAATAACCGAAGAAATATTCGGCATCATCAGGAGAATAGCGCTCAACCGGAGGAGACTTTTCAATAAGTTTTTCTCTTCCAGGTGGTTGCGGTGTAAAATAATCCATTTCTTCAATCTTTCCAACAGTTTACTTTATCGTTTAAGTTGTCAAGAATAATTTAGCATAAAAAATATAATTGTCAAGTATATTTTCAATCATGTTCTTTTTACAACCGCATTTTCTATTGTGCCGATACCTGCTTGGATCCTTCAACAGTTGTATCCTGCTGAAAGTTTTTTGAAAAGTTCAGGCATGTATGCTATATTAGACAGTGTATTCATATAATCAGACAGGATATATTCAAGTGAAAGTTCGTTTAAAGGATATTGCTCAACGTGCCGGTTTATCCGTAACAGCTGTTTCACGGGCGTTGGCGGATAAAGGTGATATCAGCCAAAAAACCAAGGACAAAGTCCGGAAACTTGCTGACAGCATGGGATATATTCCCAATCGGAATGCCCGTAATATGGTTACCGGAGAGAGCAAAACGATCGGACTGCTGGTTTCTCAGCTGTATAATCCGGTGCGGGCGGAGTTTTGCATCAAATTCAATAAGTTTCTCACCGGTTGCGGTTATCAGCTGTTGATCTGTGAAAATGCGCCTGAAAATTATCAGTGGCTGCTGCAGCATGATCTTGATGCTCTTTTTGCCGGGATGATTGTTCATGACGATCAGGTACGGGTGCTGGAAGGGCTGGTCAGCCGCAGATTCGGAGAAGATTTTCCGCTGTTTCTGTTCGGAAAGGCGAATTGCAATACCGCAGAAATGCTGATACTTGATCAGGAAAACAACGGCTACCGTCTGGGAAAACATCTGATATCTGCCGGTTGCCGGAATATTGTTATCGTTTCGCATACCCGCAACTCACATTCCCGGCGTGAGGACGGCGTTAAAAAGGCACTGCTTGAGCATGGATTGCCGGAGCCGGATTTTATGTTATACAAGCCTCAAGATGAACTGGCTGATATCTGTAATGCAATGACTTCATGGCTGCAGCAGTGCAAAAAGCTGCCGGATGGTTTCATCTTTCATGATGATTACCGGGCGTTTGCGGCTCTTGCCGCCATGCGGGATTGCGGCATCAGGATACCGGATGATTGTCTTGCGGCAAGTTTTGACAACATCAGTCAGTGTGAATATTTTTTTCCGCGTCTGACCTCAATAGGATTTGACAATGACCAGCTTGTTGAACGTTTGTGGCAGAAATTCACTTTAAGACTTAACGGTAAAAAACAATCAGCGCGTGATTGCCTTGAAGCAATTCTTCACTGCCGTGAATCCTCGCAAAAAAAATGATATTGTTATGCAAAATACAGTGGACACGAACAAACAAGTAAAAAAAGAGAATACGGTATATGAGAAAAAAAGTTGTAGTTCTGGGAGCAACAGGCTCCATCGGTAAAAATGCGGCTCTGGAACTGGCAGCGTATCCGGAGCTTTTTGAAGTTGTCGGGCTTGCCGCCCGCAGCAATATAGATGAACTGGCACGTCAGGCACATATTTTTCATCCGGCACGCGTGGCAACGACCGATCCGGCACGCCTGGCGGCACTTGAAGCCAAATTGCCCGCAGGATGCAAGGCCTGCTACGGAGAAGAGGCTCTGATCGACATGGTGACCTCTCCTAAAGTGGATATCGTTCTCTGTGCCATTATCGGTGTCGGCGGTATCCATCCGGTACTGCGCGCGCTGGAGTGCGGCAAAAGAGTCGCTCTTGCCAGCAAAGAGGTGCTGTGTATGGCAGGAGAACTGGTGATGAGCAAAGCAAAGAGTATCCCCGGAGCGGAAATCATCCCTGTTGACAGCGAACACTCCGGCATTTTCCAATGCCTTGCCGGGAGACGTCCGGATGAGATCACCCGCCTGTGGCTGACCGCAAGCGGCGGACCTTTCCGCAGCTGGACAAAGGAACAGATCGAAAATGCCTCCCTTGAAGATGCACTCAAACACCCCACCTGGAGCATGGGGGCAAAAATCACCATTGACTCCGCCTCGATGATGAACAAGGCTCTGGAACTTGTTGAGGCAAGATACCTCTTTGATGTGCCGGGAGAAAAACTCGGTGCCGTCATCGAACCTCATTCCACCGTTCACGCGCTGGTTGAACTTGCCGACGGCAGTACGATTGCCCAGTTGGCGGTGCCGGATATGCGCCTGCCCATCCGCTATGCTTTGAGTTATCCTGAACGTCTGGCGGGCAAGCCTGAAAAATTTGACTTTGCCGCCCTGAGTAAAATTGAATTTATCCCGGTGGATAACGGAAAATTCCCCTCTCTGGAGTTCGCCCGTTATGCCATTTCCTGCGGCGGAACCATGCCGGCGGTGATGAATGCCGCCAATGAAACAGCTGTGGAGCGTTTCCGGCGCGGAGAAATCAAATTTTCGCATATCTGGAAAATCGTCCGCAAAACGATGGAACAGCATACGGCGGAACCTCAGCAGTCCATTGAGCAGCTGGAAAACGCCGACAAAGAGGCACGGATTTTTGCAGGGAGCGTTGTATGCTGAACAAAAAGAAATCCACTCTTCTGACGTATGCGGGAATTGCAATACTGTTTCTGTTTTCCCTGTGCTACAGTCAGATGGAAGTTTCACTTTCAGGACTGGAAGCAAGCCGTTTTGCTGTTGCGGAGGCTGTTGGAGAACAGGGCGTATTTCATATCACATTTACGCAGTTCCGTACAGCGGACCGCATTGTGCGCAATGGTAAAGTTTATTCTGACAAGCCGCTTCCCCTCGGGTGGAGTGCGGGAGTTCTGCACAAGGCAGTCCATACGGCAACGGGATTGAACTTCAAAGATAATTATCACCTGCTGATTTATCTTTATAACATCATCTGCGGCGGATTGGTCAACATATTGATTTTTGTCTGGCTTTTCAATCATCTGCGGCGTTACCGCAAGGGGAGTGTGCAGAAAAAGTTTCTGCTTGCGCTTTCTGCGGGACTTGGCAGCTGGCTGTTGAGTTATTCTGTAACGATCAACAACCACACGCCTGCTGCGCTGGCACTTCTGGGGTGGTTCATTGCGTTGGAAAAATTTTCCCGCAAACCTGCTTATTCCACCGCAGTCATTGCCGGACTTGCTTCGGGAGCGGTAACCTGCTTTGACATGCCCATCGGATTTTTTTCCTGTATCATCAATCTTTTTGTACTGTTTTTTGCCGGGAAAAAGGATTGGAAAAGTGCTTTTGCCGGAGCCTGCGGTTCGGGTGCAGTCGGGATATTTATGATTGGCTTGAATTATTATGCATATCAAACGGTTCTTCCGCTTTACATTGCTTATGGCGGCGGGACATATACGCCGGGAACGGGCAACAAGAGCCATATCGGATATCTGGTTGAAAATCTCATCGGATACCGCGGACTTTTCAGTTATCAGCCTTTATTATTTTTTGCGATTCCGGGTTTGTGGAAGATGTGCAAAAAGCGCACACCTGCGGCATTCGGGACGTTGGCAGTCACACTTTGCGGAATCAGTTTTTATTGTTACATGACGAATGAATACGGTGGAGCGGCATACGGATTCCGTTATCTGATACCGTTGCTCCCCCTGCTGTGGTACTTTGCGGGCGTTTATCTGCTGGAGCAGAAAAATAAGATTATCTGGAGTCTTGCCATATTTTTGATACTTTGCGGCGTAATAAGTTCTTTAGTCGGAGCCTATGCGCCCTTCGGCCTTGCCTTTGAGGGACTCCGCACGCCGCCGGGCCATGTAACGCGCACGATCCGTTCCAGTTTCACGGGCAATCTTCTTTCGTGGAGTTACGAAAACGCCCCCGACTCCTTTCTCACGCGCACTTTGCGGAATTACTACGGCAGAGACCTGACAAAAAAATATCTTTTTTCCTCATACCTCATGCAGAAAAAAGTCAACCTCATGGGCAAAATCTCTCAGGAAAAGTAATCTTTCCTGAGAGATTATACCGAAATTACAGTTCTTTTCTGAATTTTGCTTTTTTATGATATCTTTCTCAAAATCAAATAATAAGGAATATATATGAAACCCTTGAAAGTTGCCGTTATCAGTGATTCTCAGGCTTATCCCACTCTTGCGGATTGGGGTATGGCCAATCTGGATAAAGCGTTGAGTTTTCTTGCTCCCATGCAGCCCGATGTCCTGCTTATGGCAGGGGATCTTGCCGATGCAACCATTTATGAAGTTTTTGATCTCTATCACTCTTTAATTGAAAAACACTTCAACCCCGTCCCCGTTCATGTCGGCTGCGCCGGAAATCACGACTTCTGGACCCCAAAAGATGTTGAAAGAAATACCGATTTTATTTATCAGGAAATGTGCAGCCGTATCGGGCAGAAACATGCTGATCCTCTCCATGAAACTGTCGGCGGATATGACTTTATCGCCCTCTCCGACAAGGCGTTATATGAAAATGATGACCTCTATTCCGATGAAAAAATTTTCCTGCTTGAACAGGAAATTTGTAAATCCATCGCAAGAGATCCCCAGAAACCTGTCTTTGTCGTCACACATTTTCATCCCTTTGATACCGTAATTGGCAGTCACGGCAAATCCGGTTCAAAAAAGTTGCGCGCGCTTTTCAACAAGTATCCTCAGGTTGTCTCCATCTCAGGACATACTCATTGTCCGCTTGATGATGAACGCTGCATCTGGCAGGGGGAATTTACCACTATCAATACTTCAAGTCTTGCTTACGCCTGCACTGAAGATATATGTTACAATATGTGCAGCGTTATCGTTCCCTTCGGACGCGAAGTATTGAACTGCATGATGATTGAAATTTATCCCGATCACTATGATATTCACCGGTACAACGTCGAAGACCGCCGCGAAATCAAACCCGATAAACTCTGGCAGGTTCCCATTCCCTATAAACCTGCGAACGCAAAATATACTTCTGAACGCAAAAATTCACGCACCGCTCCTGTTTTCGCTCCCGATGCCCGCGCCGTCATCCGTTACGATTTCGGATATCTTTATCTTATCTTTGATCCCGCTCAGCATGAAGATTTTACTCATTTTTACAATGTTAAAATTTTCGAAAAAGTTCAGGGTGAATGGATCTTTAAAATGGAAGAACGCTATCTCTCTGATTTTTACCGTTTGAAAAATTTTACCGGAAATTATCAGGTTTACAAACTTCCGGCAGAAAATATGACTCCGGGCGAAGAATACCGTATTGAAATTTATCCTGAAGAAACTTTCGGAAACATCGGTTCTCCCCTTATCCTTGAACGCCGTATTCCCAAAAACAACGGCTACAAATCCGGCAAACCCACTGCCCCCCAGGAATAACCGCTTTTTTCTACATGATGAAGTCTCAGGGATATATACAGAATTGAAATCAATCCTGAAATCACGGGAAATGCAAATGGAACGGACGGAAACGGACGGAAACGGACGGAAACGGACGGGTCGGACGGGCAACGCCTCCGACCGTTAAAAAGGCTTTTTTGCCAAACTTTTTTTCACTTGGGGAATTACCCACGGGCATTCAGGGGGAGTCCAGAGGGGGTAACCAACCCCCTCTGGTGATGTGCACCCCAAAAGTTGGACACAACTAAAAGGGTGCATTTTTTTATGAAAAAAAGAGCAAAAACAGTGTACTGTTATAGTGCAGAATTTAAAATTCGTGTTATTTTAGATATGTTGGAGCATG
>SUVX01000090.1 GCA_015061725.1 Lentisphaerota bacterium | reverse complement strand
CTCCTGGGACCGGTGAATATGTTTTTGACCTCAATGTTTTTTGCCGTGTGGACAATCGTATTGTCAATGACCGGAATCAGGAATTGGAAAAGTATTGCATTGGGAGAGAGTTCGTAATGGATATTCTGATTGAAATCATTGCTGAATTTTTTACCGTTCTTTTCGGAAGTCAGGCAAACAAACTCGGCGCTGACCGGGAAGTGCCGAAGTGGGTAAAGATATTGTTCCTGATTCTTGCCATCGCCTTTATCGCAGGCGTTTTGTACTTCTGCTGGATGCTTTCAGAATAATCAGGCTAAAACGGACTTAAACGGACTTAAAACAGACAGATACGGACAATTTTTCTGAAAAATCAGATACTATACACAGAAAGTTCGTGGATTTTAACAGACAAATGTAAAATATTCCTTAGCGATGAGGAGTTTATTCTTCCGGAAATCTCTTGGCAAAATGGCGGTAAAAAATTTGATTGCCGCAACCACCAACCATAAGCCTGCTATACCGGGAAGATGAAGCAAAATGTTCATAAAAATCAGATTACTGAATGCATGACTGTTGTAATCGGGATTATAGTTCCATGTTTTATAGCTCCAGGTATGAAATTTCCAAGTAAAAAGTAGATTACAAGTAACAAGAATCAAACCAAAAATCAATACCAAAATCATTCCATTGCATTCTATTTTGTTTACAGGCTTATTCATAATTTTCCTTTTTTTCTGTAATTTTCATTGCAGAAATCCTGTTTTTTTCAGTTTTCGACCGTTTTTTCCACCAGGCGAACCCGATAGGAATAACGGGTATCTTTTTCATCGGGCTTTTCGCCTTTATCGGTGTGGCTGAAAATCCGGAATCCTTCTCGTGTTTTCTCATACATCAAAGGTTTGTGATCCAGTTTTGCCAGCGGTACTTTTGAGAGAAATGAAAGATCTTCCGGGAGTTTTCCGTGGCGTTTGCGGTACTCCATAACCTCGGCGGCAAGAAGTGCCATTTGGCGGACGTCTGCAATTTGTGCGCTCTTGATATACAGTTGTCCCAATGCAGGAAGCAGCATCCCGGAAAGTATATAAAAATTGCGTTTTATTTCAATATCATCAACTTCGGCAAGTTTGGCTTTTTCAAGTCCGGATAAAGAGGAGGGAACAGTGGCGGCTTTGATATAATTTTGCAACGCAAAGCGGTAATCACGATGAAAATGGATATCCATAAATAACGGCATATATTTTTTTGCCACTGCCACATTTGCAATATCATTTTCGCGGGACCATAATGCAGGGGTATTCATGTAAGCCAAGACACTTTTAAAACCAGCGGCTTCACCACCGTAAGAATACCGCAACGATTTTTCCCAATCAATCGGCTCACCGATCAATCTTGCAAACTCCTGCTTTGAAAATGTTTCCTGCCTCAAAATATTTTCCAATGCATTCAATCTTATGCCCTCAACGGCGATGCCTACCAGATGCTCAAGCAGAGAATATTCAGAGAACAACCAGTTCCGCAGTTTTATCAAATCGTTGTTGCACTTTTTCACAAGCTGTTCATCATTGGGATTTGCTGCGATTTGCATTGCCAGATAACGGGCAGTTTTCCGAAAAGCATTTAATTCCGGCAGCTGCACAGCATACAACATTCCATCCTCCGGCATTTTATGTGCCACATGGGAGACCGGCAACTGCAGAAAATCATGGATCGCCTTTACGAATACCGGATATTTTTTATTGTATTCCAGCAACTTCTTTTGTGCGGTTGGGGCATCTTTGTATTCAAATTCACCCAAATAACTTTGGGGACGGTTGGCGATCAAAGATTTCAAAGGTTCCCGGTCAAGGGGAAATCCTTGAGCATCACGATGCCAGAACTCTTCGATTTCCACAGACCTGCCAATTATTTGAGAAAGTTGCACCCGGTAATCTTTTGCATCATCCTGCAGTTTGATCTTATAACCCATAAAAAAAAGATGAGATGCAACAGCAATACAAAGCGGAATCATAAACTTCCATGAAAATCGGTTTGTGTCTTTGCAAAATGCCAATGCCGCCAGATAGCAAAATGTTCCCAGAAACACGGAGGAAAGTATATTGAAATATTGGAGGTAATTCAAGACATAAAATACCGTTCCGGCGATGGCAAATAATGAGGCGATAAACTTCTTTTTACAAACCAGAACCGGAAGCAGAATAACTCCGAAAAGCGGCAGAAACCATGCCGCGACAGCTCCGGCGGCATTGCAAAGCACCTCCTTTTTGACAATATTTCTGTAAATTCCGAAGATTCCAAAAGCACAAAGCAAAAATCCGTAAATGTAAAAAGGGGTTGCCAACAGCAGTAAAGATAGAGTAATGGCGATAATTTGCCAACCATGTTGAAATCCGCTGAAAAAGGAAAGTATCACAAAGAATACAAAGGGCAGAAGAGCGACAACCATACTCATCCACGCCAGCCCGAACATCGCACCTGACCGTGGAGATTTCCGCATGAAGAAGCGGTAAAAGAATTTTTTTCGCTTATAGTGTTTTAAGGCTTTGTTTTTCATAGATTGCTATCCTTTGCCCTGTTCCTTTTATACTGTTCCGATGACCGCTTGAGTAATATACCATAGACTGCAAAGGTTTACAACAGCGGATTACAGATTTTCGATAAATTTCGACAAAAGTAATACTTGTAAATAAAAATCTATCAGAAATGCCGCTTGGCGAAAGCGTGACCGCTGCCGGATTTGAGATAGTGTTCAAAAGCAATAGATTTTTCTTCTGATTCAAAGGCAATGTATGTTTCAACTTTCCACGGACGGAATTTTGCAGTATGAGGCACATCGCCTTTGTTATGTTTTCTCAAACGTTCCCGTAAATCAGCTGTATGACCGATATAACGCTGCTCAGGATGTTCAATACTGCGTAAAATATAGGTTCTTAGACGGTTTGTGACAGAATTGAGTAGAAAATCGGATAAAATCGAAAGACGGAATTGAAAAAGCCTGAATTATATCTGTTATAAAATACATCCAAAGAGCTTTGAACAGCCCCAATAGACCTTAATGGATCTGATGGATGACCCAAGGAGATCTGACAGACTTAAACGGACTTAATACAGACAGATACGGACAATTTTTCTGAAAATCCGTATCCGTTATCGTCCGTTTCTGTCCGTCATTGTCCGTTTTGTGAAATCAATTGCGGCATCTGTTTTGCAAATGTCACCAGTAAAAATTGATATAGTTGCCGGAAATTTCAAGCACAAAAGAGATATGAGTTTTTGTCACAAACCGTCGAAGAGGCAAAAAAAATCTACGCATGGCAACCCTTTCGGCCTGCCATCCGTAGCTTTAGCGAAGGATGGTGGGCGTAATAGAACTCGAATCTATGACCTCCACGATGTCAACGTGGCGCTCTAACCAACTGAGCTATACGCCCTTCTTAATATGTCATATAATATATGCTTTTTTAGAAGTTTTTCAAGTCGATTTTTTGAAAAAAATGCGTTTTTTTGCGTTTTTTATGCCTTTTCTTCCCGTAAATGAGAAAATACCTTTTGAAATCTTATTTTTCAGAGGATGCGTTTTTTAAAAGATAGGATAAAAGCGGCAAATCTCCCGGCAGTGTCAGTTTGGGATTGGGACGCGTGTTGCAGCAGACTTTGACTTTGATACCGCAGGCACGCGCGGCGGAAGAGTCATCGGTCAACTCAACGTCTCCCAGTTGACGGTATGCGCCGCAGATGGCTCTGTAAGGAAAGACCTGCGGCGTTTGAATCCGCCAGAGATTTTCGCGCGGAACACTTTCGGTAATGTTATTTTCTGAATCTGTCCGGCAGACGGAGTCAATCATTTTTTCGGCGGCAATGGCACCGCAGTTTTCTGTCTGAACAGTGTTGACCAGATCAAGCAGAAGCCTGCCGTCTGCAAGAGGACGCGCCGCATCGTGAATGGCAGCAATCTGTGTTCCCGGGGGCAGGGCGGCAAGTCCGTTTTTGACCGATTCCGTGCGGCAGGAGCCGCCTGAAACAAGCTTTACCTTTGTTTGCGGAAGATATTTTTCTATCTGTTCTTTAAAAGAATCCGCCTGTCCTTGAGGAATGACCAGAATCAAACTTCCCTTTTCTGCAAAGGGGGCAAAGTTTTTAATACTGTGGAGAAAAACCGGCAGTCCGCCCAGATTTTCAAACAGTTTGTTTTTTTGACCGTAACGGCTGGAACTGCCGCCGGCGACGATAATAATACCCAGTCCGGGAATAGTTTTCATAATCAATTGCTCCATTGGATCAGCAGTTTTTCTGCCTCTCTGTCGCCGCTGTCGGCGGCCTGTTTCAAAAGTTTGCTTCCGGTGGAGATGTTTTTTTTGACTCCGTAACCGGTCAAAAATGCGATAGCCACTTGCCGCAGGGCTTCGGGATTGCCGTTTTCTGCGGACTTTCTGTACCAGTAGACTGCGCCCGCAGGGTCTTCGGTGATACCGATTCCCAGACGGTAACATTCGCCTGCTCTGAATTGTGCGCCCGGCTCTCCGGAACGCGCGCCGCGCATGTACCAATCAAAGGCTTTTTCAGGGGAGGGAGGGACGCCGTAACCGTAACGGAAACAATCTCCTGTTGCAGCAAACGCCGGAGGATATCCCTTTTCGGCAGAAGCCTTGAAAAGTTTGAATGCCTGCGCCAGATCAGCGGATATGTGAAATCCTGATTTGAGATGTTCCGCCAGGGCAAACATGCCCTCGGGATCGCCTTTTTCTGCGGCCTGACGGTAAAGTTCTATTGCCTGTGCCGGATCGGGTTTTCTCCCGAATCCGTGTTCCAAAAGTTTTCCGTAACGAACCATTGCTGCGGGGTGTTTGCGTTGTGCGGCTGTTTCCAGCAAATCGGCGGCACGTTTTTGGTCGGATGGACCTCCGATGCCGTTTTGCAGAACGCTTGCCAGATAAAGGAACGTTTCTGTCTGCGGATTGGGTGATGCCGCTGCTTTTTCAAGCGAACTTCTGATTTCAAATGCATTGGATTTAAGATTTTTGCTGTCTTTCAGGAGCAGGACGGCAAGCGCATGGCATATTTCAGGAGAATCATTTTTACTTCTGAGAAGAGTCAGAGCTTTTCCGGGTTCCGCCTGGATGCCGGGAACTTTGATTTTTCCTGCCTGTTCGTCGGGAGTTCCGGAGTAAAGCATCCGGGCGTACCGGATAACTGCCGGAATCAGATTTTGTTCAGCGGCTTTTTTGTACCACGAAAACGCTGCGATTTGACTGCGGCTGCAGCCCCAGCCGTGTTCCAGGCAGACGGCAAGATTGTACTGCGCCTGAGCGTTTCCGGCAGTCGCGGCTTTTCTGTACCAGTAGACCGCCAGAGCCGGATTTGTTTTTCTTTTTTTTCCGAAAAAAAAGGCATCTGCCAGCAAGAGCTGACTTCTGGCATTGCCTTTCCGGGCGGAGTCGAGCAGGGAATCAGAAGACAACTGCTCCCCCGCCGGAAGTATGCCCGGCAGCAGGAGCAGAAAAATAAGTATGGTATGAAAGACTTTCAAGTTCAGTTCTGGGAAAGTTTTTCCAGTTCAGCTTCAAGTTTTTCAATGCGCGCTTTGAGTTTTTCAACTTTTGAGGGCAGGGCAAGACGTCCCATGAATTCGCGCTGGGTTTCGGCGGGAGAACCGACAACAACGGAACCTGCGGGCAGGCTCTTGATGACACTGCTGGTACCGGCGATCTGACAGCCGTCACCGATGGTGATGTGTCCGTTGATACCGGCTTTTCCGGCGAGAATGACACCTCTGCCGATTTCCACGCTTCCGGCGATGGCGCACTGGGCAACCAGAATGGAGCTTTCTCCGATTACAACGTTGTGGGCAACCTGAACGAGGTTGTCGATTTTGACGTTGCTCTTGATCCAGGTCTTGCTGAAACGGGCGCGGTCGATCGTGGTGTTGGCGCCGATTTCTACATCGTCATCAATCTGGACGTATCCGGTCTGGGGAACTTTGACAAGTCCCTGAGGTCCGGGAATGAATCCGAAACCGTCTCCGCCGATGACAACGCCGGGGTGGATGATACATTTGCGGCCGACAGTACAGCGGAACATGATGGTCACGTTGGGATAAAGAAGAGTTCCGGCGCCGACTTTGGCATCGTGTCCGATATAGCAGCCTGCGCCGATGACGGCTCCGTCACCGATAACGGCGCCGTCTTCAATCACGGCATTGGCGTTGATGGAAACGCCCTGACCGATAACGGCGTTGGGAGAAACAACCGCGCTGGGATGGATGCCGACGGGCCAGACGGGCGGTTCTTCGGCGAACATTGCAACGACGACACTGAAAGCATAATCAACATTTTCGCAGACAATCAGCGTGCGGTCGTCGGCTGCGGCTTTGGCAAGATCGGCACAGACGAGGATGATTCCTGCGGCAGTTTCAGAAAGCTGTTTTTCGTAACGCTTGTTTCCGACGAAACTCAAATCGGTGTTTTTTGCTTCACGGATTCCGGAGACTCCGGTAATTGTACGTTCGGGATCGCCGACAATCTGACCTTTGACGACTTCTGCGATTTTGGCGGCATTGAGAGTTAAATTTTTCATTTCGTTCTGTCTCCGTTTTCGTGAGATTGCGATTGCGTCCGGGTACGGTTGAGCGTACGGATGACGGAATCGGTTATGTTGTTTCTTTCAGGATAATACAGCACAGTCGGCTGATCGTTCATCGTTCTGCCGGAGGAGTCAAGAACAAAATCATATCCTTCGGCAATGGCGCGTTTGCGGATCTCAGCGCGGATTTCTTTGAGGATTTCTGCGCGTTTGACCGTTTCCATGCGGCGCATATCGCGGGAACGCTCCTGAACAAAAAGTTTTATTTCCGCTTCTTTGGCGCGGGCGGCTTTGAGTTTTTCATCAACGAGCCGTTCCGCTTTCTGTTTTTCAGCCGGAGAAAGAGCGATGTTGAGCGCATTTCCCCGGGCAGTCTGCACTTCCTGTTTGAGCTGATTCAACTCAACAGAGAGTCGTTCAACGTATTTCCGGTACGCCGCAGCCTGCTGTTTGATGGCATCTTCGGCGATCCGGCTTTTGTAATATTCACGGAAGATTTTTTCCAGATCGGCAACTGCGATTTTTGCAGCGGCGCAGTCAGAAACGGCAAATGCCGCCGCAAAAAGCAGATACAGAAAAATCTTCCGGAGTTTGTTGTTCACTCAAAATACCTTTAGTTTGCGGTGTAGTTGGGCGCATCCTTGGTGATGACGACATCGTGGGGATGAGCTTCACGCAGACCGGAAGCGGTGACACGGACCATCTTGGCATTCTGCTGCAGTTCGGGGATGGTGCGGGTTCCGCAGTAGCCCAGACTGTAACGCAGTCCGCCGACGAACTGGTGGATCACGCCGCGGACAGGTCCGCGGAAGGGAACCATTGCTTCGATACCCTGGGGAACCAGACGGGAATCGTCATCCACATCGTCCTGACCGTAGCGTTCACGGCTGCCGGCGTTGTCCTTCATGGCGCCGAGGCTGCCCATGCCGCGGTAGGCGACATAGCTTCTGCCCTGATGGAGAACCACATCTCCGTTACATTCGCTGGTTCCGGCAAGAACGCTGCCCATCATTACGCTGGAGGCTCCGGCGGCGATGGCCTTGGCAATATCTCCGGACTGCTTGATGCCGCCGTCGGCGATCACGGGAACGTCGGAGGGAACGGCATTGGCGGCGGCGTAAATGGCGGAAACCTGCGGAACTCCGACACCTGCGACAACGCGTGTTGTACAGATTGAACCGGGTCCGATACCGACTTTGATACCGTCAGCACCGGCATCGGCGAGAGCTTTTGCGGCTTCGGCGGTGGCGATGTTTCCGGCGACGATATCCACTTTGTCGCCGTAGGTTTTCTTGAAGAGGGCGACGGTTTCAATCACGCCCTTGCTGTCGCCGTGGGCGGTGTCGATGACCATGACGTCAACACCGGCACGGACCAGAGCTTCGGCACGGGCTTCGTCGTAGGGACCGACGGCAGCAGCGGCGCGCAGACGGTGCTGGGCATCGCGGTTGTAGTCAGGTTCATCGTGTTCGATGAGGGTGCGGACGTCAAGGAAACTGAAAAGTCCCTTGAGACAGCCGTTTTTATCGATCATCGGCAGTTTGCCGACTTTGTTTTCGATCATGATCCGGTAGGCATCCTGCATGGTGACACCGCAGGCGGCAGTAACGGGATTGACCGTCATGACATCGCCGATACGGGTGTTGTAGTCGGTCAGGAATTTGATATCTCTGCTGGTGATGATACCGACCAGATGACCCTGATCGTCAAGGATGGGGAATCCGCTGAAAGAATATTTTTTACGGCGTTTTTCTTCCATCATTTCAGCAACGGTCTGATTGACATTGAAAGTCACCGGGCTGGTGATCATGCCGTTGAGATAGGATTTGACTTTGTAGACTTCTTCAGCCTGGGCGGCGGGATCAAGGTTCTTGTGAATAACACCGATACCGCCCAGCTGAGCCATGGCGATTGCCATTTTGCTCTCGGTGACAGTATCCATTGCGGCACTGACCAGAGGAATGTTCAGTTTGACGTTTCTTGAAAAATTGGTTCTGACATCTGTGTCGTGGGGGAGAAAATCCGCATACTGGGTCACAAGGGAGATGTCGTCAAAGGTGAGTCCCTCAAAGGGGAAAGCCGCCATGAATTTGTCAATATAGCGCATATTTTATTGTATCCTTATGTATAATTGAATAAACTATACCAATTTAATATATCACAAAAATATGCAATAGTCAATATTTTTTCTCTGTTTTGACGGACTCTGTAACAGATTTTTTTAACGTTTTTTTGTGTTTTTGCGGAATTTGGCTCTTTCATGGCGCAGATATCCGGCGGCGGGGAGCTGGATTTTGTAATGCAGTGCCAACAGTCTCAGGGCGATAACAACTCCGGCAACTGTCGGAAACAAACCGGCGGGCGGAAAATCGTTTTTGACCATGATACAGAATAAAGCGCCGCCGAGCATTGAAGCGGTGGCATAAAAATCGCTTTTGAGGACGACGGGGACAGTTCCGGAGAGAACATCGCGGATAATCCCGCCGCCGATGGCAGTTACCACGCCGCTGAGGATGATTCCCGTACAGCCGAGTCCGGCTTCGTATGCTTTCTGTGCGCCGAGAAAGGTGAATACGCCCAGTCCGAAAGCATCTCCGATCTGGATGATATTGCGGATTTTCATCCAGTATTTTGCGGTTGCAAAAGTGATGATTCCGCTTGCAATGCAGAGCAGCAGATAATACTCGTTTCTCAATGCGGAGACCGGACGTATTCCAATCGTAAGATCGCGGATGATTCCGCCGCCGACACCGACACAGCAGGCAAGTACGGTCACTCCGAAAATATCCAGTCTCTTGCGGACACCCTTAACAGCGCCTGTGACGGCAAAAATAAAAGTTCCCGCAAGGTCGAGAATCTGTATGATCGCCGGTTCCATTGTATTCTCCTTTTTGCAATTTCTGTTAATATAATTGCTTTTAAGGGGAAGTCAAACTGTTTTTAAGAAAAATGTTTGATAAATTAAACATTTTTTAATATAATAAACCTTCCGCCGGAGTTTGTTGAACGGCAAAGGGGGCAGATTGCGGCTGGCGGGAAAACGGACGATAACGGTTGATGGACTTGCGCATAATAAAATACGCCGCTTTGCGGATTTGTTTCAAGAGAATTTTTTTTACTTGAAAAGAATTGTTCAAGGGGTTATATTATAAAATCGGAATATGTTAATTCACCCTTTAACTATAAACTAAATAAATTGGAGATCCCGCAATGAGCTTCACAAAAGAAGTCGAGCAGATGGTCTGCGTTGCCAAGGGCCCGAAACACGGACCCGCCCCGATCCCGCAGGAAGGTGCCTGGACCAAGGCCAAGGAAATTACCGATATTTCCGGTCTTACTCACGGTGTAGGCTGGTGTGCCCCTCAGCAGGGCGCCTGCAAACTGACCCTTAACGTCAAAGAAGGTATCATTCAGGAAGCCCTGGTCGAAACCATCGGCTGCTCCGGAATGACTCACTCCGCCGCCATGGCCGCTGAGATCCTTCCCGGAAAAACCCTCCTGGAAGCCCTCAATACCGACCTGGTTTGCGATGCCATCAATACCGCCATGCGCGAACTGTTCCTCCAGATCGTCTACGGCCGCACCCAGACTGCCTTCAGCGAAGGCGGACTTCCCATCGGCGCCGGTCTTGAAGACCTCGGCAAAGGACTGCGCAGCATCACCGGTACCATGTACGGTACCAGTGCCAAGGGTGTCCGTTACCTCGAAATGGCTGAAGGTTATGTGACCGAGATCGCTCTTGATGCCGAAGACAAAGTCATCGGTTACAAGTTCGTCAAGCTCGGACCCATGATGGATGCCATCAACAAGGGTATGGATGCCAACGAAGCTGTCCAGAAGTTCACCGGCACCTACGGCCGTTTCGCCGATGCCGCCCGCACCATCAACCCCCGTCATCAGTAATCAGGAGGCTCACACTATGGCTCTGTTTGAAAGCTATGAACGCAGAATCAACCAGATCAATGCGTTCCTCAATGCCAACGGTATCGCCTCCATTGAAGAGGCGGAAGCTATCACCAAGTCCAAAGGCTTGGATATCTACAAACGCGTGAAAGACATTCAGCCCATCTGCTTTGAAAACGCCTGCTGGGCTTATCTCGTCGGTGCCGCTGTCGCCATCAAACGCGGACAGACCGTCGCCAGCGAAATCGCCAAGACCCTGGGCGAAGGACTGCAGTCCTTCTGTATCCCCGGTTCTGTTGCCGATGACCGCAAAGTCGGTCTCGGACACGGAAATCTGGCCTCCATGCTTCTGCGCGATGAGACCAAATGCTTTGCTTTCTGCGCCGGTCACGAATCTTTCGCCGCCGCTGAAGGTGCCATCGGTCTTGCCCGCAGCGCCAACAAGGCCCGTAAGGAACCCCTGCGTGTCATCCTCAACGGTCTCGGCAAAGATGCCGCCCAGATCATCAGCCGCATCAACGGTTTCACCGGTGTTGAGACTGAATTTGACTATGCCACCGGCGAAGTCAAAGTTCTGAGCGAAACCGCTTACTCCAACGGAGAACGCGCCGCTGTCCGCTGCTACGGTGCCGATGACGTCCGCGAAGGCGTTGCCATCATGTGGCTCGAAGGTGTTGATATTGCCATCACCGGCAACTCCACCAACCCGACCCGTTTCCAGCACCCCGTGATGGGAACCTATAAGAAGGAACGTATCGAAAAGGGCAAGCCCTTCTTCTCCGTCGCTTCCGGCGGCGGTACCGGACGTACCCTTCACCCCGACAACATGGCTGCCGGTCCTGCCAGCTACGGTATGACTGACACCATGGGACGTATGCACTCCGACGCTCAGTTCGCCGGCTCTTCCAGCGTTCCCGCCCACGTTGAAATGATGGGCTTGATCGGTATGGGCAACAACCCGATGGTCGGCGCCTCTGTTGACGTCGCCGTTGCGGTCGCCCAGGCAATGGCTGCAAAATAATTTGCACCCTGCTTGAAATACCCGAAAGGGACAGGATTTTTTCCTGTCCCTTTTTTCCTGTCTGTATAAAATGAGTTTCTGCATTGTGAATATTTTTTCATCCTTTCCTGATAATTATTGACAAAAAATGAAACTGCACCTTGAAAATTGACGTTTCAGGAGTAAAGTAAATTAAACGTTTCTACAATATCAGGGAATAAAAATCGTGAAAACAGCATTTGTCAAAAAAATTATTTCTCCGGAAATCGGAACCAAACTCGGCGGATACGGTGCAAACGATGTTTCTGTCTGCAAATATGATGACCTCTATCTTACGGCGGTATGTTTTTATAACGGAACGAAAAAAATTGCCATTTTCGGTTACGATCTGCTCGGGATCGACCAGTGCAACTGCAAACGTCTCCGTGCTGCCGCCGCTGCTGCGCTCGGCGTTGAAGAGGCTTGTGTGATTCTCAGCTGTACCCATACCCACAGCGGTCCCAACAGCCGCGACCGCGTGGCAGGCAATCTGCTGGATAAGGAGTATATTGAACAATTGCTCGTCTGGACGACAGAAACTGCTGTCGAACTTGCCAATGCTGAATATGTGGAGGTCAAATCCTATTTTTACAGCAAAAATTGCGATTACAATATAAACCGCCGTTTCGTTACCGGAGACAACCGCTGTTCATTTCTGCCGTTCCGCCGCGATGTGGAAAAAATCGCGGACGGTATATGCGACAAGGAGTTGGGCGGTCTGGCATTTTTCAACGCTGAAACCAATCAGCCGTACTGCATTATCGGCAATTACTCCGCCCATCCGCTGGCAGGACACACCCCCGGCATCGGCGGACTGCGTATCTCTGCCGATTATCCCGGAGCGTTCCGCCGCTATATTGAACAGGAAACCGGCGCCCATGCCGTCTTTGTGTCCGGCGCCTGCGGAGATACGGTGCCGCGCGGTCACGAAACCGGCGTCGGAGCGATAGAAAAAGTCGGTTCCAATCTGGCTATGGAGGCGATTGATGCCATTATCTCTGCCACGCGGCAGGCCCGCTGCTACACCGTCGCAAGCGATGCGCTGGAAGCGACTGTCGAAAAGGTCAAACTGCCGCGCCGGGCAATTTGTGAAGTTCATGAGCCATACAGAGGTCAGGATGAAATCGAAGCTGAAGTTCAGGTCGTATCCATCGGAGATGTCTGTTTTATCGGCGTTCCGGGAGAGTTGTCAAACGAACTCGGACTTGAAATGAAGTGGCATTCCCCGTTCCGCAAAACGTTCATTCTGTATTGTTCAACAGCTTATATGAATTATCTCAACTGCGGGAATGTACTTGTCCAGGGCGGATATGAGGGCAGGACCCAATATGTCGGCGCACGCAGCGGATTGAAACTGGTCAATGCCGCAATGGAAGGCGCGTACCGTATCCATGCTCAGGCGTTCCCCGAAGCGGAAGATACACTCAAACCGCTTGTCGCTTTAGTCAACACCGATAATTGATAATCAAAAGGTTCTGTTCCCTATGGGGGGAGATAATTACCCATAGGGTACTGACCTTGCTTTACAAAATACCCCGCTTTTTTTGAAAAGGAGATCCGCCTTCGCACAAGGCTACGGCGGACAAGTAGGGAGATAAAAATATACCGAAGCCGACGTTTCGGCTTTTTCTCGTGAAAAAAAGTTTTTCCTCTTCCCCCCCGGTTCCCATCTGTCTTTATCAGATGGTTTGCTTAAAGTCAAGCCGATTTTGAAATATTTTTGTAATTTTTATCAAATTCTTTATCGGCGATAACCATGCCTCTGAGGATCAGCAGCATCTTTCTCATCACCGCACATCGTGCCTG
>SUVX01000154.1 GCA_015061725.1 Lentisphaerota bacterium | reverse complement strand
GCATGACCATCAAGGCACTGAATCAGAAACACATTGGCCTCCTTGTTGGAAAGTTCCGTATCAAAGTTATGCCGGAAACTGTGAAAAGTTTTGTTATCAGGAATCTTCAGGAGATCATGGATGCGGTTGTTGAAATACTGCATTTTTCTGGCGTAACTGCCGTCAGAGCAGGTCAGCTCTTCAAAAAGCTGATCGTTCTTTCTGCGCTTGTTTTTCAGGCGGGAGACCACATAATCCAGAAAGCCCAGTCCCAGCAGTGCGGAATGAATCGGAATAGTCCGGATGCTGGAGGAGTTTTTGACTTTCTGCTTGCGTTGCTCGTTGGCTTTTATCCGCAGACAGGGAAGACCGTCTATCACGCAGACATCATCCAGATACAACTGGCAGATTTCATTCAGACGCATTCCCTGATACAGCCCGATCAAGGGAATCCAGTAACGCATTGGATAAAGTTCTTTGCGGAAATGCGGCTCTTCAGGCATCTTTGCGATGTCTGCGAAGATTGCCTTCAGCTCCTTGAGTTCAAATGGCGGACGCTGTTCTGTCAGATCGGCAAGTTTCACTTTTTCCACCAGTCCCCTTGCCGGGTTGGCTGCCATATATCCGCACGGAACACACCAGTTGAAGAAGGTTGACCAACCGGTCATATACTCTTTTCTGGTCTTGGAACCGATGGGTTCAGGAGCTGGCGTCATTTTCAACAGCTCCTGCAGAGATTTGCCGGGATAACGTTTTCTGCGATTGCTCGGATATTTGGGCAGAATCTCTGTTTTCATTTTGACAATCATACTGCGGTCGATGTCGTAGAGTTTGCGCTCCGGTCCGAAGTATTCGGTGAGGAGTGCAAGAAAAGAAGCGGTCATATTCCGGGCTTTTCGGTCTTTTTCGTCAGAGTACTTCTCAAGCATATACTCTTCAATGCCTTCACGCAATGTCTTGGATTTTCTGACACCGTAAGGCAAAGATGGCTCTGCCACCGTCTGCGGATCAGGAACAACTGGGGCATATTGCTGCGGCACAGGAGATGGCTTTCTGCGGACGGCACTTTTTCCTTGAGCCAGAGCTGCCAACTGTTGAGCAAGCAGCAATGTTTTATTCCGAGTGGTCTCCTGCTCTTGGTTTGCCCGCTCAAGAGCCTCCGGCAGTGCTGTGACACCGGATAGATCGCACTGCATATCAGCCTGAATATCTTTCAACTCTAAAGTCGGAGGCGTACCGGTCTCTGCAGTTATGTCATCCTGCGACAGTTCCGCTGACCAGTTGCCGCGGGCATCAGGAGCATCGAAGCCGTTGTGCATATTGCCATTTGCCCGTTCTTTGAGAATACGGCACGTTTCGATCATTCCCTGACAATAATTCATTATCAGCGGCAAGGCTGCCGGATCTTCAGGATCGAGCGTCACGCCCTGATTGGCAGCAAGTTGAATGAATTCAGGGACAGCGTCAGCGTTTTTATATTTCAAGCAACGCCGGTAGTGCATGATTGCAGCACTGTATTCAGAAGCAGGAGTGGACAGCGAGGTCATAAGCTGTGCATCGTGATAAAGGATATTTGCGCAAATTTCGCGCACAAAAGGGTGCAGAATGCCCATGCTGATAACTCCATGCCTTGCTTGTTCAAATATACTCCGGAGACGATCCCCCAGTAATTTACACCTGAAGTGGACTGTTTTCAAGTCCAGATCTCCGATTGGATAGGAAATTTCTGATGACAGATAGGGATGCAGTTCTTTGGGGACCCGCATCCGGAAGTACCGACGCCCTTTTCGTTCCTGACAATAACAATTCATTTCACACCTCTGAAATGGTAGCGGGCTTTTCCCACATTGTGGGAATTTTGTGGGAAAAATGTGGGAATTCAGGTCTTCGCTACCATCTTTTTTCAAGATGCAAAAAATGGTGTAAGTTGGGGAATTTGAGCACAAAAAAACCGACTTTTCAGTCGGTTATAATAGTCATTGGTAGCGGGGGCTGGAATCGAACCAACGGCCTTCAGGTTATGAGGGCTTGTTTTTAAGTTCAAATTCGGAATTTTGCACACAACGCGGCATAATTCACGCTGAAAAAGCATGAAAAACTACATCGGCAGCGTGGTCAGAAGAAGCAACTATTTTCATTGGCGGTACAGAGACATCAATGGTAAAAGCACTTCAAAAGTTATCAAAAATTCCAACGGCGTAAAGGTGACAGATCTTGCAGAAGCGGAAGCCATCGCTGCCCAGTGGTCGGAAGAACTTTTCGCACTGCATCAACTCAAGACCAAAGAACAGGTGATTCAGCAAATCGCAGAGGTCAAGGATTTATTACACCTCTGCAAAGAACCGATTGAGCGTATCGAGCAGGCATTCTTTGATCATCCGTCAGCTCCGGAAATTTCGCCCCATCACCGGGGCAATTATCACAGTACCTTAAACCGATTGATTGCGTTTACATCCGGCTACGGTGTAAAAACCGTAGCGGATGTGACAGAGCATATTGCTCAAGACTTTCTGACTTACAACTGGAAACGTGGAATTTCGGCGAAAACCTACA
>SUVX01000153.1 GCA_015061725.1 Lentisphaerota bacterium | reverse complement strand
CCAGCCGTATTCTGCGGCGCCTGACTCCGTACCATTCCGTACTTATCCGTACTCATCCGTACAAACGCGCCGCCCTTTGATAACAGCATGCCGCAGCGGTTATACAAAACACCTGTTTTACAAGCAGGTGAAACCATCTTATTTTCTGCGCTCTCATTCCGGGAAATACTTGTTTTTTCTTTCTAAATACCTGAATCATTCATTGGTTGCTCAATCCCTGTCTTTGCAATTTTTTATGCACAAACTCCCGTAAACAGGACAAACTTTTTCATCAGAAGTTCAATCTGATGGCAAACAATTTTATTTGTATTTCGGCAGCATATTTCCATGAGCATCAATCAAATCATCACACATCTTGATGATATCATCAATTGAAAGCTCTGCAGCGGTATGGGGATCCATCATAGCCGCCTGGTATATACGCTCTTTATTGAGTGTTAAAGCTGCTTCAACAGTCAACAACTGAACATTGATGTTGGTTACATTCATAGCCGCACACTGCGTGGGAAGCGCCCCCACATAGGTTCCCTGGATACCGGAACCATCCACCAGACAGGGGACTTCAACAACAGCCTCAGAAGGCAGATTGGTAATCAATCCGGTATTGAGGACATTGCCCCCGATCTGATAAGGCGTATTGGTATAGATTGCATTCATAATACCGCTGCCGTATTCGTGGGACTTTTTCAATCCAAGAGTACTGGCATTTTCTTTGAGTTTACGGTATTCCTCTTTCCAGGCATTGATCTGCAAAACGCATCTTCTGAGATATTCGTCCAGCGGAATATTCCAGCGGTCAATGAGTTCAGGATAGTTGGATTTGATCCAGAAAGGCGCATATTCCGCATTGTGTTCGCTGGATTCAGTCACATAATATCCGAAGTGTTTCATCATGGCGACACGGATCATATTGCCCGGTTTGTCCTCTTTTTTGGCTTTCAACCAGGTTTTGAGTTTACGCTCACCGGCCTTGCGCAGTTCCGGATAAATATCTTTGCCGTTTTCGGTGATATCCAGCAGCCATGCCATGTGGTTGATACCGGCGATCCGGGAATGGATATTGGCTAAACGCTCAGGAGAAGAATCCATTCCCAAAACATCCAGAAGTGATTTGACACATACTTGAACAGAGTGACACAATCCGACTGTTTTGACGCCGGTTCCCTTCAACATGGCTCCGGTCAGCATGGACATGGGGTTGGTATAGTTCAAAAAACAGGCATTGGGGGCAACTTCTTCAATTTCATGACCGAATTCAAGCATAACAGGAATCGTCCGCAAAGCCCGGAAAATACCGCCGATACCCAGCGTATCGCCGATCGTCTGCCGCAAACCGTATTTTTTGGGGATTTCAAAGTCAATTACAGTAGAAGGTTTATAACCGCCGACCTGAATAGCATTCACCACAAAATCAGCATTGCGTAATGCCGCTTTACGGTTGCGGGGCCCCAGATGGGTGGTGATTTTCAGTTTGTTGTCATTAAACTTTTCATTCATGACTTTGAGAATGAATTCTGACTCTTTCAGGCGTTCCGCATCAATATCATACAATGCAACGTGCGAATCCTTCAACGCTTCGGTGCACATGCAGTCTCCGATTACGTTACGGACAAATACCGTACTGCCCGCTCCCATAAAGGTGATTTTTGCCATTTTTTTCTCCTTGACACGTTATCTCTGATGAGCGTAAATTATTGAATATGACAACTTTTATCCTGAAAAGTACATTGCTGATTCTGATTTAAAATAATCTCTGATTTTCGTAATTGCAAGCCCTGTCTCTGAAAAAAAATCCTGAAAATTGCACCTGCTGTAAAACACGCTCCGAGAACTTTAAATGGACCTGAGGGACGACTTTGCCGGTAAAAAAGGGTTCTTAGACGGTTTGTGACAGAAATCTGCAAAAAAGATAAAATACAGAAAAGACGGTCCGCCAAATGACGTTTTACTGAAAAAAAAGCCTGACAAGCGCAAAAGAGATATGAGTTTTTGTCACAAACCGTCGAAGAGGCAAAAATAAAAATCAAGGCGGTTTGCCGCCGTGTAAGCGAAGCGCTGTATAAAAGTTACACCATCCTTACTCCCGGCTTGTCCTCCGCAGCCTTGGCGAAGGAGGAAGCGACTTCATCCACCTTCGCACAAGGCTGCGGTGGACAAGCAAGCAAGGCTTCTCTGGAGTTCGGTGAAGATGTCCCGGCTTCATTGCATTACGCCGTGGCAAGGAAGAAAACCTTCGGTTTTGAGTGAAGAGCTTTTGTTGACACAAAAACGTGAAGAGAAGACTTGCGTCTTTTTATGTGGAATGGCACCAATTATTTCTCCTGTACGGTTAAGATAACTGTTGGAAATATAAACGGTTCTTTTTCTCATTTCAACCGGAGAATCCGGCTGGAACAAAAATTTTTCTGAAAAATATTCCATCAGGCTTGACAAGGCGGAATTCAGGAGTATAGTAAAAATGCTATGAGAAACGATTTTTACAACGCATTGTATTTTGGTTGGTGGCGCCGGTGGTAACTCCGCCGGGGCAGGAATGTTTGCGTACTTATTGATCACGGCGGATCGGACAA
>SUVX01000089.1:13911-14075 GCA_015061725.1 Lentisphaerota bacterium | reverse complement strand
ACCCCGCTTTTTTTGAAAGAAAAGTCCTCCTGCGCCAAGGCTATGGAGGAGAACGGGAATAGGAAAAGAAAACTTCGGTGCCGACGTTCGGCTTTTTCCCGTGAAAAAAAGTTGTCTTTTCCCCTCGTATTCAGCCCCTTTACTCTCATAGAACTGCTGGTCGT
>SUVX01000089.1:0-13901 GCA_015061725.1 Lentisphaerota bacterium | reverse complement strand
ATCGCGATTATCGCGATACTGGCGGCGATGCTGATGCCGGCTTTGCAGAAAGCCCGTGAACGTGCAAGATCTGCAAATTGTCAGAGTAATTTGAAACAGATTTCCTTTGTATTGATGAACTACTGTGACAACCACGATGACTGGCTTCTTCCGGCAGAATATAACTCCCGTGAATGGTGGCAGAACTTTGAAAACATGCAGCTGGTCAGAAATCGCAGAGAGGCTTTCATGAACTGTTCCTCTCAAAAATTCACCGGAACGCCGCAGACCTCAACCAATCCGACAACAGCGAATTATTCCTACAATCAAAATCTGGGGTCCGAGTGGACCGGAACAAAGGGCGTAAAGCGTTCTCCTCTGCGTAATGTCAGCCGGACTGTTCAAATGGTGGATGCCCCCAGCAATGGCTCCCAGACAATTTCAACTTTCAACGGGGTTGAATGGTTCCCCGGCTTTGAATATTGGTCAGGTGTGAATATCCTGACTGCCACCCACGGTACAGAAAACAATCATTTGATGCTTGACGGTCATGTTGAAAGCGGAAATCCACGCAAGTATACAACCAATCAGAACATCAAGCTCCACAAATAATTTCAAGTTTTTAAGTTTGCTATGAATCATCTCAATACAATCAACGGTCACCGAGAGTTCAAGGCAGTATCTGCGCCGTTGCTGGAAGAGATTTCTCTTACGGGCGATCTTTCCCATCCGGTCTGGCAGAAAGCAGCATATTTTGATGACTTTTCCTGCCAGTCCGGAGCCGGGGAATTCAAGGATCGTGTTGCAATTCCGGCAAAAGATCCGACGCAGATCCGAGTGTTCCGAGACCGGAAACATATTTATTTCGGCGGCATCTGTTTTCAAAAAAAAGTCAACATCCGCCCACGTGAAAACAAAGATCACAGCGGAGCCTTTGCCGGAGACGGCGTGGAGATCATGCTCGGATATCAGGAACCGGAGCCGTATCTGGTCATGCTCCGGCTCTCTGCCGACGGCGGACGCTTCACCAGCGGAGTCGATTTCGATCTTTTTGAAGCTGAAACCAAAATCTCAAATGAGGGATGGCGTTTTGAAATCAAACTGCCGCTTGCCGCATTGCATGCATGGTCCTGGAAAATCAATTTCAATTTCTTCCGGGAAAACACCGCACATGACGAGTATCAGGCGTTTTCAAACATTGATTTCTCTTCACACGAAGTTCAGCCGATGGCGGAACTTCTGCTGTGCAGTTACGAAGAAGCCATGCTTTACCGGCTGGGGGTTCTGCCGGAAAATCCTGTTTCACGCCAAACATATCAGGATGCGGTACGTTCCACGGCATTGACTGCGTATTATATGGTGATTCCGCCTTACCTTGCTTTTGTCAGGAAAGACAGCATCGACATTTGTTTTGAGACTGCCGGAAATGCTGCCGGATGTGTGGAATACCAAAAAGCCGGAAGTGACGTGTGGCACAGCGTTACAGATACGCCTTGCAGATTTCACCGTCTTACGCTGACCGGATTGGAGCCGGGCAGGGAATATATTTACCGTGCCGGAGCAAAAGCAAGAGTTTACGGCGGATTTGTTTTTGAAAAAGAAACTTCATTTATCATGCCGCCGGCAGATAATGCGTCTGAGATCCGGTGTACTTTTACATCTGATGTCCACAGCAGTACCCTTAATCTTGACCGGCTGCTGAGACTTCCCGCAGCACAACAGGCGGATATACTGTTTGACTGCGGTGATCTTTCCTGTCAATGCACAACCGGACGCCTGGCTGTTTTTCAAAGTGGCTTTGATTGCTACGTCCGGCATGCGGGCGGAAAAAAACTGATTGCCGGTGTCTGCGGCAACCATGACCATTATGGTTTTTACAATCGGCATTTCATGGATATGTATTGCGGAAACGGTAAAAACGGTTATGGTGCGTTCCGTTCAGGTCCGGTTCTTTTCATTCTGCTGGATAACGGGGTGGATGTGCAGTTCGATGACCGTGAAGTTCTGGAAAATATTGCCATGCGGAACCGTCAGCGGCAATGGCTGCTGGAACTGCAGCAGACTGATCTCTGGAAAGAAACGATATTTCATGTTGCCGTCACTCACATGACCGCATACAATGAAAAGTACGGCTCAAGGGAATTAATACGCATGCTGGATGGCGTATTTGACTTCTCTCCTGAAAAACGTCTGCATGCGTTGATCGGCGGACATCTGCATTTTTATTATGCGCAGATGCCGGGAGAAATGGAATTTCTGCTGGATATGCAGTGGTCTGATAACCATACGGCAGAAGTGGCAGTCACCAGACCGCCGCAGGCGTTTCCCTATTTTGTCATGTGCATCCCTGCTGTCTGCGGACTCAATGCTGATGTCCGGAAAGCTGCTTTGCTGTCGCTCCATGCGACGGCAGAGAGCCTGGAATTGAAACTTTTTTCCATTGACGGAAAAGTCAAACATGCTTTTGAAATTGACCCGGCAGGAAAATGCTTGAAAAGAATGATTGAATGACTATGATGAATTTTATTGAAAATCTCCCCTGGATCTGGACGGGTGAAGAGCATGATACGCCAGATATTTACCGTTGCTTCAGACACAGCTTCGTGCTTTCGCAAATGGATTTACAGCAGAAAATTTTCCTTTCCTGTGCCGCGGATTCTCTTTTTGAAGTATTTTTGAACGGGAGCCGTCTGCCGCTTACCCAATATGCAGATGTCCCGCCGGAAAAAAGCGTTGCAACACTTGCGGTAACTCCGTATCTTAAAGAGGGGAAAAATCTGCTTGCGATACGTGTCCATTATTTGAAAACAGATTTTTTCACCTACTGTTGCGGTATCCCCGGAGTGGGTGCGGTTCTGTACAACACTTCTGCCCGTGAAATCACATCGACCCGGAATAACTGGAAGTGGTGTGTTGACCCGGCATATATTTCCGGCAGAACGGAACAACTTACCTGTCAACTGGGATTCACATTCTGCTTTGATGCCTCTCAAAACAATGATTGGATCGAACAGAATTTTGACGATTCGTCCTGGCACGATGCCGTATTGGTTTCAAATCCGGACATCCGTTTTATCCGGCGTCCGGTTCCTTTGCTTGCAGAACGCGAAAAAACCTCCTGTAAAGCAGTTCAGGCGGGGATTTTCAAACACGCTCTGCCGGATGCCTCGCCTGCGGAACGAATCAGCAGTGATTTTCTGCAGGCTCAACTTTTTGAAAACATTTTTGTCACACCTGATCCGGAGTCAGACCCGTACGCGCACGGTTTGGAACCAACTCCTGAGAACCCTGTTGTTTTCAATCCCTGTCCTGCCGGAGCAGACGGTGTATACCTGATTACTGATATGGGGGCGGAGTATACCGGTTTTCTGACCTTTGCAGTCGAAGCTCCGGCGGGAACAGTGATCGATGTTGCCCACGGCGAACATCTGGCAGACGGCAGAGTCCGCTGTTTGATACAGGACCGGAAATTTGCAGACCGCTACATTTGCAAAGAGGGGATCAACACATTCACCCACACTCTGCGGAGAATTGCCGGACGCTATATAGAATTACATTTCTCTGCAACTTCCGGACAGATCAAAGTTTTTTATGCCGGACTTATCCCGCTGGAACTGCCGCTGCCGGAAAAGATGCAATTCCGTTCCAGTGACCGGTTGTTTGACCGGGTTCGCAAAACAGCAGAACGGACGTTGACTCTCTGTATGCATGACCGTTATGAAGATTGTCCCTGGCGGGAACAGGCGTTATATCCTTATGACTCCAGAAATCAGATCCTTTTCGGATATTACTGTTGGGGGAATTATGATTTTGCGGCAGCTTCTCTGGATTTACTGGGCAAAACCTGCCGTGAGGACGGTACTTTGCCGATCATCTCTCCGAACAAAAAAACTGAATTGCTCTCAATTCCCTCATTCACCCTGGTATGGATCACTGAACTTTACGAACATCTGCTCTACTCCGGTCAGGTTCAACTCTTTGAAAAATACCGGGAACAGATCGATCTGATCCTTACCCGTGCTTTGGAAAAAAAAGATGATTCCTGCGGTCTTTATTACACGTCCGATTCTCCGGTGATCTGGAATTTTTACGAATGGAGTGAAAATCTTTCTTATCTCAACACCTTTCCCCAACTGCCGTACAATCTGTATCTGCGGGAAGCTCTGCTGTCAGCTTTTGAATTGAACCGTTTGTGCGGAATATCAGAAAAGGCGTCCTTTTACAGTTCTGTTGCAACGGATATCGGAAAAACCGCAGAACGTTTCTTCCGGGATGAAAAAAAAGGCGGTTACCGTACCGTATGGGAACAGGAAGCTCTGGATGAACACGTTCAGGCTTTGATGCTCTATCACGATCTTGTCCCGCCGGAATTGGTTCCGGTCCTGCTTGACAGGTTTGTATCTTCCGACCTTATCCCCGGCAGCTGCAATACCATGATTTACCTGATCCGGGGACTGGCAAAGCAGAAAGAACGGGGAGAAAAGCTGATTTGGCATTATCTCAACGGTTATGAAAAAATGCTGTTTTCCGGAGCAACCTCTTTATGGGAAACCCCTTTCGGAACAGATGACTTCCGAGCTGCCGGCAGTCTCTGTCACGCATGGAGCAGTATTCACGTTTACTGGGCGGGGGCAGGGGTCCTCGGCGTTGAACCGCTTGAACCGGGATTCAAACGCTTCAGGGTCTCTCCGCGGACGGGCGAGCTTGACCGGGCGCAGGGCGTGGTCCCGACTCCAGCCGGAGATATTTCCGTCAAATGGCAGAAAGTGCATTGCAAACTGATGCTTGAAATCACGCATCCGCAAGCACTGAAACCGGAATTTCAGGGGGATTTCAGTGCAGTCATCTGCAACGGCAGAAAAATTCTGTGATTTCAGATTATTTCAAACTCCTCAAAAATCTGAAATAACCTTTTTCAACCCTTTGCAGTTGAATCTTTGTGTTGTGAGGATGACTTTATTTTTTTTCATTTTTTTTTAAATTTTATTGCCGGCAGATATTGACAAATCATTTATCTGAGCTATACTTTATTTCAGATAGACTGAAGTTTTTTTCGGGAAGCACTATGAATAAAGTAAAACTGCCTCCGCGGGTTTGCGGAAAATGGATTTGGCTGAAGGAATATTCCGATCAGGATACCTTTTTGATTTTCAGAACTGAAATAAGCGGAGATTTACTCAAAGGAGATGTGGATTTCTGGCTGTCTGCCAATAGCTCATATCAGCTTTTCATCAACGATCGCCTGGTCGGATTCGGTCCAAGAGGACATTACCGGACGGACAGTTGTTTTATCGATCAGCACAACGTCACCTGTTTTGTTGAACCCGGACGCAATATCATTGCCGTCAGAGTTTATTACAATCAGGCGGATAATATTTGCTGCAGTCCTCCCGGCTTCTGGTGTCAGGCGGCGGTCGGAAATGAGATTGTTTGCAGTTCCGGAGAAAACTGGCTGGTTATGCCGGGGGACTGCTGGACAGGCAGCCGTCCGCAAATTTCGCAGGGAAATGGTTTCGTCCAGGTTTTTCACGCAGAATCCTGTCCTGAGGGCTGGGCTTCCGGTGAACTTGTTCCCAACGGACAATGGCAGAAACCTGATGTGCAATACTCCATAGATGAATTTCCGCTCAGACCTGAATTGTTTCCGATGCCCCCTCCGGTCATCTCCCCCGAGGCTCCGGAGTTTTTCTGTTGCGGTGCCGGAAAACTGGTTGACCTGCCGTCCTGGTCGGGCGTGCGTTTCAAGAACAGTCTGGCAACCGGCAAAAAAACATTTGCGGCAGTCGGCTATATCTTCTCTGAAGAAAATCAAAAAATAGATGTGTCTCTGTTTGCTGATGATCCCTTCAAATTATTCTGCAACAATGAATTGCTTGCGGATGCGGAAAATGCCAAAAATCTTTCTGCAGAACTCGTATTGGCTCCCGGCTGGAACCGTCTTCTGCTTCTGCAGGTTCCCCGCCGGGGCAGCATGGGCTTTATGGTGATCTCTCCGGGAAACAATTTGCAGATCAAACAGGATATGCTTGACTCAGCCGGTGACGGTTGGTGTATAACCGGACCGTTGCGTTTGAATATTGAAGATGCCGTTTCCTCCCTGTCTTTTGAACGGCTGAGAGTTGAAAACTGCTCCTGCCGTTACAATACGGTTCCTGATATCGAAGCTCTGCTTGACGCTTCTGTCTGGAACGTATGGGAAAATAATGACAGCAGTAAAACATTGACTGATGGTGAGTTTCTGACCTGGCGTCTGCCCCGTGTCAGTTACGGATTTGTCAGCGTAAGCGTCGAAGCGGGAATCGGAGATATCGTTGATATTGCCATTTCTCCGGATTGTCACCCCGGAATGTTTGCAGGCAACGGCAGAAAGCGCTGTGTCAATACACTTTATTGCCGGAACGGTAAAACTTCATTCCTGCAATTCACCCCTTCAGATTGCGTGTATGTAACGGTATTCTGCCGTCACTCCCGAGCTGGCGTACAAGTTTCGCAGATACAATTCAGGGAGTTGCGCAAAGAGGTTTACCGTCAGGCAAAATTCCGCTGTTCAGATGACTTTTTGAATAAGTTATGGGAAACCGGCTGCAATGTTCAGCACCGGGCAATCAGCATGGTTCAAACGGCGGAGGCCCGCAATATCCATGATATGTATCTTTTGGATGCGTATGTGGATGCGGTCAATTCTGCCGTCATTCTCGGAGACAGCGCGTATCTGGCATCCGGCTTGCGGCAATTTACGGATGTGCAGTTTGAAGATGGAAATATTCCGGTCATCACCCACTGTGAGCGCCGTTGCTTTCAACTTTCGCACATGTTGTTTCTGCCGCAGTGGATTTTACACAATTATTCGTTTTCCGGCAGCGTGGTTGAATTGGAAAAAAGCCTTCTGGCTCTGGATGCTGCAAGGAAATTCTTCGAAGCCATGCTTGATCCGGAATACGGCATGCTCGTTTTTCCGGACGGATGGCTGGAGAAATCGGCCCGTTTGAGCAGAGCTGATGTTAAACAGGGACGGGTGTCAAGCAGTTTGAGTTCGCTGTTTTGCCGTTTTCTGCTTTCGGCGGCTGAAGTGTACCGCATTCCGGAACACAGAAAGGGCGATTCATTCCATTGTCAACGTCTTGCAGGAAATATCGCAGAGAAAATCAGAGCGTACTGTCAAAATGATAACGGTCTGTTTTCCTGTTGGGCGGATTCTGATTACAGTGATATGGAAAGCCGGATATTTGCCAATATCAGTGCGCTTTACGGCGGCGTGATGGCTGCGGAGGATTTTGAAAACTTCTTCTTTGAATTTTTCAATTACGATCCGCCTTTTGATAAATACGGTGAATTGTCTCCTTTTGCAAACTTCCTCTTTACAGATATGATGTTTGCATGCAGTCAGCGCCGTTGGATCTACCGTTATCTGCGGGATTATTGGCAGAAACGCTTTGATTCCGACCGCAACGGCTGGCTCCGGGCGGATGGCGGACTGGAGGAAACATCTTTTTCAAACGGCGCAATGATTTCTCCCAATGTGTTTCTTGTCAAAGAAATTCTGGGTGTCAGGCACAGCGGCAACGGACAGCAGGTTTTGTATTTCCATCCCGGAGCTGATGTCGTTGAAAAAGCTGAGGGAACAGTTCCCTTCAACAACGGCAGACTCGTTGTCAAATGGCAGCGCGGAGAAAATGGCGATCTGGATGTGACTCTTGAAAGTAATGTTCCGGTAACGATCATGCCGGAACTCAGCACTGAACACCTGAAAAAAACTTCTTTTGCCCTCAGTGAACAGATTACTTTGATCAAGCCTCCGGAGGATTTTGAAGACGATCTGGAGTTTTGACAAAAGCTGATGGGGATTTATCCGCCCCGTATTGGGAAAAGAGCATTGAAAAACGTTTCCCGTTCCGTTTAAAATGATTTTTTTTGAACAGAACGGGATTTCGGACTTTTTCAAGCGCGCTGGGAAAAGCTTTTTAAATGTGATTTAAGTATATCATACGGCAGTTCTTTGGGTTGCAGATCATGCTTCACGCAGAGTGCCGCCGCAGTTCCGGCGGCTTCGCCGGTCAATATAGCAGCGGGGATCACTCTGAATATTTCCCACGCGTAACCGCATGTTCCGATGCAGCGTCCTGCCGACAGAACGCCATCCAGATCTTTCGGGATAAGAGTCTCATACGGAACTTGCCATCCTGCATCCGGATGATACCAGTTGCCGGCTGTGCCGACAGAGTGTTCAAATACCTTGCCCCCGTCAGCTTCTGTCAAATTGTAAAGTGCATCAATATGTGCGATCTTGCGGATTTGCGGCATTGCAGGCAGGTGTACCGGATAATTGTATTTGCGTTCTTTACGGTTTAATTTATCGTAATGGTTCCGCATTATCTCCCACCCCCGCCTGATAAATTCAGTTACATTTCTGCCGTCAAGCGGCTGCGCAACAGCAAATTCATCTGTAAGTTGACCAAAACTTTGAATATGCAATGATTCTGAAAAGTGGAAAAATGATGGGTCGGAAGCCATTTCAAGTATCCAGGGCGTTACATAGTTGGTTTCAGAAAATACTTTTCCCCCTGCGGACTGTATTGTCATGGCACAGCCCGTTGCATCAACAAAGCATTTGCCGGAAATCCGGATCTTGCCGGAATAATTGACTGCATCCACCGAAGTGATACGGGTGTTTTCTTTGTTTACGTCAGTAATCAGAGTATCCAGCCAGAGATCAACACCGGATTCTTGAAGCATTTTATCAAGTGTCAATGTAAATCCGGCAGGTGAAAAACAGCAGGCGTATCTGTTCTGGACAAGTGCTTCCCTGCAGCCGGGATTACCATTCTCCGGACCGCCCCATTGTTCGGGAACATCAAAAGGACCATATTCAACACACCGTGTGAGCATTTCCTCGGCAAGTCCGTAAGCAAGTTGTTTGCCTTTTCCGTCACACAGCGGTAAATAGACATAAATCAATCCTGAAGTAGCAAGTCCTCCGATCAGGCACTGTTTTTCAATAATGACGGTTTTTGCCCCCTGTCTGGCAGCGGCAACTGCAGCTGCCGTACCGGCAACACCTGCACCGCAGACAACAACATCAAAATGAACTTCTTTCATTTTTTCTCCACAGTTCCGTAATATCCGTTCCTCAATTCGTTGGGCGAAAGAATTGCCTCGCGTGTTCTGCGTGAATACGGTGTCATCTCATTCCATAGATCATCCAACTTGATTTCTGCCATGCATGTTGAATAATCGCCAGCGCCGTAATAAAGACGGATCGTGTCTTTTTCTGGAATCGCTCCGCATGGAAAAACAACGTTTTCCCGCCAGAAAAGTTCCATATTGCCGGTCTCGTAATCTGTTTCCGGAACCAGCAGCGGTTTCTGCGTCAAAGCCAGGATGTTGAAAGGATTTTTTTTATCCAGAAGCAACGCTCCGCAGGTGTAGCGGGAACACCACTTCGTTCCGTTGGCATAAGTGATTTCCCGTGCCGGGTCGTTATCTACGGAATGGAAAAACACAAGATACCCCCTGTCTGTAACAACCGGCGGTGCTGCCGCACCGATTTTAAATGTGGCAAAAGGAACGTCTTCCACGCCAAGCAGCAGTTCCGCTTCTCCCCAATGGATGAGGTCAGTTGAGTAAGAAGCCCAGATATCATAGGTGTTGCGGTGCGTAACAGGACGTTCCAGACGCCAGTATTTGCCATCGATCCTGTCACCGCACAATATCATGTTGCGCTGGGCCGGTATTCCCAGACAGACCACTTCAAAATCATCTCCGCCCGTCCAGCGGGCAAAGCCGGGACGTTCCCCATGGAGTGAATTAAAGCAAAAACTTAAATAAAGTTCATCTTCAAGCACTGTCAGACGGGCATCATTGACCCAACCGAGGCATTTTCCCTTCCAGTGAAAAGAAATCCGTTTTTTGTGTACCGTCCAGTGAAGACCGTCTTCACTTTCTGCCAGTCCTGCCCCTGAATCAATGAGACTTTTGTTGGTATCATTTTCAAAAAACGTATCATATCTGAAAGCCATATAATACTTGCCCCGGAACTTTGCGACTCCCGCATTGAAAGCCAGACTGCAATCCCAGGGAACGTCTTCAGCCGTCAGCAGGGGATTGCCTGCATAACGCCTGACTGCCGGTGAACTCGAAAGAGGACCTGCCGGTTCTTTCGGCAGAAATGGATTGATATAGTTTTTCATAAAAAATTTCCTTATTTGTATTCAATAAGTTTCAGTTTGCCGGCATCGCCGTTGCCGGTGACACCGGGAGAGAATTCCAACCAGTATGGAGCCGATCTTTTTGTGGTAAAATCGTTATTGAAAATAACAAATCCGAATCTGACGGGACGTCCTCCCAGTTCCTTGAAGGGGACTGCGATTTCGTAGAAAGTCTCCTTGTTTTTGCGTGTCACGTTGACGGGAATGTCTCTGATGCCGCTGTTTTTCCCTAAAAACTTGACGGCGGTTGGACCATTGGAAGTAAGAGCAAATCCGTAGTTCAGCTGCGATTTTTCAGGAAGAGATGCCGATTCCTGAAGTTCATGCGGTATCGTATCCTGAGTACTGAACACCACCTGCAGGGAGTCGTCACGATGAATATCTCTGCCGTTGAAACGCTGGAGATGGATCGGATCGTCAACCTTTACTGCAATATAAAAATTGGAGTCATCATATCCCGTCCAGTAACGGGCAGAAATGTTGTGTCCGTCAGGATTGAAGGAGGTCCTGAAATAACTCAGTTCAGGCTGCAGTGCTGATTGCGGACGGATGTCACGGGGATACTGAAGTCTTCCCGGTTTCAGTCCTTTGAGCCAGAGTCCTGTTCCATCAAGTTTTGCCCCGCCGCTGACCCTGTGGACGGGATAGATATTCTGTTGGATATTAAAGTTGTAAACTTTGTTGTCTGCGGCAGTGAAGCGGCAGACGTCAGAGGATGTCCTGACTTCAAAACATGTGATTTTATCCGGCAGAAGAGTGATTTTTCCCCGTCCCTGAAGCATCCCCGACCGGGTTCTTGGTGTCAGATTGCGTATAAAAATTTTTGCTTTGCCCGGAGCAATACAGAATCCGGCGCCTTTGAACTCCGGAATATGAGAAAGAATGGCACTTTTTACAAGCTGTGCTGTTTTTTCTGCCGGATACTTTAATCTGAGATATACCGGAGCCTTGCCGATACTGAGCTTTTGAACACCGGCATTGAGCTGTTTTTTTCTGCCGTACATGCTGAACATCTCAGCGGGGCAGGGGAGGGTAATGTTGAATTCTCTGTTTCCGTTGGTATCCCAGAGGATAAGAAGAGTTGATTTATCCGGTTTACTGAACACACAACTGTAAAGGCTCTCTCTGAAAAACAGACGGGGACTATGGACAAAAGCCAGTTGTGAAGCAGCTGTGACATACATTGCGCCGCCCGGCAGCGGTATCTGATAAAGTTTGCCTTTGAACATAACAGGACGCCAGACCGTTGTCATGCATCTATCTTCATCTCTGATATTTTCCCGTGTCGAAAAGGTCGGCATGTGAAGTTCAAACCCGTCGACAGGTGAGGCTTTGGTTAGAATGAGCTGCCGGGCGGTCAGTTCAGCCTGAACAACGGCAAGTCCTTTATCCAGTGGGGAACCGTAATTGATGCAGTACCCCAGTTCTTCATTGCGGATCTTTTTGTTTTTCCCCAGAGAGGCAGCCAGATCCGAAGCCTCCCGGTAAAACGCCATCAGTTCTGTTTCGGGCAGTGTGGGATCTCCCAGGGTCAGATTCCAGTTGCCGGTATAAGCATCAATGATGTAGGTGTCGAACTCTTTTGTCAGGTCCGAAAGTGTGATGCGCTCTATATCTTTGAGGGTACTGCGGACGTTGCAGCCGCCGGCAAGGATATGGGCATCAGGCAGACTGCGTCGGATCTGACGGGACCCTATCCTGACCAGAACCACGAAATTAGCCATCGCTTCACTCCAAGTACCTGCATATTTGGAAAGTACGGCATTGGAAGGCGTTTCTTGCTGAAAGGTCCATTCTTTGACCTGACCTTTGAACGTTTTGAGGGCAATAGAGATGAAATCCTTATATTGTTTCAACAGTTTGTCATTGATCAGCGGTTGCCCTTCCTGTATTTCTTCCGGCGTACGCAGTGATTTTGAAAGCGAAGTACCGATACAAACTGCATAATTGAAGCCGCCTGCATCCAGATATGGTTTTATACGGTTGGTGTAGAGCCAGTTCCAAATACGCTGCGGTTTGCCGATCGCACCCGGACTTGCCCAGCCGGAAAGTTTGAAACTGATTGTTCCCGTACCGATACGTCGGATCGCTTCCGGCATATCAGGATACAGTCCGAATCCCATCTGAAAAAATGGATCACGTTTGAGTATTTCCGGTGCTGAAATAAAGCTGCTCTGGATGTCATAGACTTTTTTACCCTGTCGAAAAAAAGAGCCTTCTACGACATAATATCCTGCAGGCTGACCGGAAAGAGTAAAGGAGTCCGTCAATTTTTTCAGAGGAATCTCCTGACAGATTCTGCCGTTTTCATCCTTGACGGTGACGGCGTATTCCAAATCTTTTGCTGCACTTTCGAGCAGGATGTCAAAGGTTACTTTTTCTTCCGGTTTGAAAATACCGGAAATACCCCGCGGAATCAGATAAACCCGCTTGATTGTATTGCCGTAAGCCTGACGGAAAGAGTGGATTTTTTTCTTTTCAACCGTGCTTTTCTTAATTAATTTAAGCTCATCATACCAGACTGTACCTTTTTTTCCGGCGGCAAGATAAATCCTGACAGTTTTTCCCAAACGGGAGGTGTCGATCCTGCCAGTTCCCTTTTTCCAGTCAAAACTGCCTGTTTCCGGCGCATTGTTCCGGTTTGAAGTAAAACGGACCCATTGTTTGCCGCCGTTGACAATGATCCGGGCACCGTCATTGCCCTGAGAAATCTTTTCTCCTCTGGTATAAAAACTTAATTCATATACAGAATCCGGTTCCAGAGAGAACGTCCTGAACATCTTTGCCCCATTTTGCAACCGGACCGCGTTATGCCGGGAAACCTTGACGACCGGATCAGAAAACGTATTGCTCCTGTTGTTCAGTACCCAACCGGTAAATTTTTTATCTATCACGATATCGTCTCCGGACAGGACTGGAGAATTTAAAAGAAATGTCAACAGAAAAAGTATTGTATAACGCATGTTTTATCCCTGAACTTTAAAGATTTCTGTTATATCCGCATTCGGAAATGCTGCTGCTTGAAAGCGCAGCGTACTTATTTGCACCGCTGGGCAAATCACGGATATTCGACAAGACAACATGACCGTCAAGGTAAAGCACATTGGCTCTGCCTTGCAGATAATAGAATTCCGTCGGAGCCGTCTGACTGGTGGCACAGGTAGTTCTGTCATCATATTGACCGTGGCGGTAACCGATGCCGGTAATGGTTGAAATGGTCATATTGTCTTCTGATTTATATTTCGTTACCTGTTCCTCTGTAACAAAAATGGCTTTTGCGGGATATTTGATTTGAGACTGTTTACGGTGTCGTCCCCAAACCGTATTCTCTCCGCAGTATCCGGCAAGTCCTCTATTGATGGCATAGTGCCAGAATTGGGTTTTCCAACCGGGGCTGCCGTAAATCTGTTCAGAGGGACAGGTCATTGTACCGGTGCCGATAATAGAATCCCCATCCCACTTTACCGACATTCCATAGTTGGTCTGTTCTCTTAATCCTGAAAGTTTGCCTGCCCAGAGATAAGTGCGGCTGTAACCGTTCTTTACCCAATCGCTGGTTGCTCCGGGAACGATATAGTCTGTATTGTCGTTGGAGTACCCCGCACCGGCAAGCCCGATGGATTTCAAATTATTTGTACATGAAGCAGTCCTGCCAGTTTCCTTTGCCTTCTGCAAAGCAGGCATGAGCATCGCTGCAAGAATGGCAATTATTGCAAT
>SUVX01000088.1 GCA_015061725.1 Lentisphaerota bacterium | reverse complement strand
TCATTAAATCTACTAATTTTATTCATTACATCCTCCATTATTACATTCTTGCCCGAAAGCGAGTTATGTAATACGGATGTACCGCAACACAACTCGCGGTATTATCTTAATCTCATATATGCTGTCATCTTATTACCTCCTCAAATTCAAGTTTGTTTAACTGTTCGCCAAATTGGAATTTGCAGTTATCTATACTCATTTGGAATTTCGATATGAAATGCCTCACACAATAACTTCACATCATGTGCATCATTTTCATCAAACTCGTATCCCAGATGGAACATTACTTGACTATATGGTTCAATACAGGAAACCTCTATTTCCTCAATTCTTCCTTTACCCGAAAAAGTTTCTACCGGAAAACAATCCCCATCATAAAGAATTTCACCTTCGTCCGTATATTCAAAACAATGCAAATCAATAATTCTGTTTTTCAAATCTTCCCATACAGTATGGTTCAATGTTGTATATTCCATCTTAATCTCATAAAAGCCATTAGCTTTCATTATTTCTATAAAGTTCTGATAATCGTTCTTTTCTACAAAAATGTCAATATCATTATGGGCTCTTGACTGATATCCAAGAAGAGCATCTACACCCCAGCCACCATCAAGAAAGACTTTAATCTCCGCATCTATTGCAAATTGAAGAATCTGTTTTACATCTGTTATATTGACCATCTTATCATCTCCACAAATTCTAATTAGGCGACCAGAGGAACTGCTGGTCTGTTTGATAAATCTCTGCATTTAGCAGTTTTCAATGTTGCCAAAACGAAAGTTAAGAAGATGTTCCTTTTCTCCATATCGCTTTCTTTGGCGTAATTTACAAGGTTATTCCACACAAGATAGTTGTTCTGGAAAAATTCGATTTCCTGCAGCTTTATTTTTTTCAGTTCAAGATTCATATTTGTCTCCAACGCAATATCATTTTGGTAATATACCATTTTTCGCAGGCATTTACAAATGGGAACGATGATTTTTTACCAAATGCCAGAACAAGGACTTACCTTTGGCAAAATGAAAGACAGAGCAGAAGTGGCAGAAAACCAACTTTTGCACCGTCTATTTCTTACATCAAGTCCTTGCATTGCCATTTTTTATAAATCGTTGATAATAAACAATAATGCTCCAAGGACTTGCGTCCTTGCGTTTCAGAGACTTTTGCCGTAAAAGTGGTGCAAAATGCCATTGCTGGTATGGTTCAGCATTGAGAATGACAGTCTCTTGATTGCCCCGCAAAAGCCGCAAGTGCCTGCAACTGTAAGGGGTATAAAAAGAAAATTGCCAGGGACTTTATTTGTAAGTCCTTGGCAATCAATAAGTTCTGGTGGAGGTGGCGGGAGTTGAACCCGCGTCCCAACACAGCTGAGTGAAGATGTCTACATGCTTGTTCCTCAGTAAAGTTGCTTATCGTCAATCCCTTTTGCCTGTGGACTCACCCCGGGATTGACTATTCATCCTTAAAATCTCGTCCCCTGCCGGATGTCAGAGCGCAGGAACCAGAACGCTGGATGACGCCGTTTATGCCTTAGCGTCCGTCAGGCACAACGACGTGGCTGAAAAATTAGGCAGCCAGGGCAAACTCTTCGTTCGCATTTATTTGTTTAACCGATGATTTACGAGGCCAACGGTTATCCTCGGCATGCAACCAACCCCGAACCAGTGCCGGTCGAATCCGGAACACCCCCAAGGTGATTTCCCTTTCAATATAATGTGTTTTTTGGTTTTTTCAAATCATTTATTGAAAATTTTTCGTTTTTTCTCTAAAACAATAATCCCTGTTCCGGTAAATCGTCTTCCGGTTCCGGCGGGGGAGGGGACTTTTTTTCCGGAGGAGGTGGTGTCGGAACTGCAAACAAATCCAATTGTTCAGGAGCTTCGTCTTCAATTTCTTCCGGTTCCGGTGGTTCACAGGGGAGAACTTTTAATATGGCATTGAAGGCATATTCCCTGCAGAGTTGTGCGATTTTCTGCCAATCCGGAGAACGCCGGGCTAATGTCTTTTTTAAATCTTTAAATTCTTCCGGCAGTTCCGTTTTCAGGCGGACGAGAATAAGATTATTTTTTAACAATTCTTCTTTGCCGTTTAATTTGGCTGCAAATTTACTGCCGGATAACTTTTCAAAATGTTCTCCCCAACTTTCAATAGGACCATACTCGTTCAGAAGTGCAGCCGCACTTTTGGGACCGATCCCGGAAACGCCGGGAATGTTGTCTGATGAATCACCAACCAGCGCAAGATAATCTGCGACAAGTTCCGGTTTTATTCCGAATTTTTCAATAACTTCAGCTTCCTGTCTGATTGCAAAACCGCCACTGTTGCCTTTGGTGGGAGCGAGAATGGAAATACGGTCATTCACCAGTTGGGACAGATCCTTGTCTGAAGTGACAATCAGAACTTTTTCTGTGCAGGATTTGGCAAATCCGCCAATCAGATCGTCGGCTTCATAATTTTCGGCGGATAACAGCGGCCAGCCGAAAGCCTCTGCCATTTCACGGATTGCCGGCATTTGACTTTTTAAATCATCCGGCATCGGAGGTCGGTTCGCCTTGTATTCCGGAGCAACCTCCAAACGGAATTTTACTTTGCCGCAATCAAAAAGCATGGCTCCGGTATTGCCGGGATATTCCTTTTCTATTCCCAGAAGAAGTTTTGTAAATATGTAAAGGGCGTTGACAGGTCTGCCTTTGGGATCTTTCAGTACCCGCACTGCATAAAAACTGCGGAATATCTGGCTATATGCATCAATTAAAACGACATTTTCCACTTTTTTATCCATCCTTAAAAAACAGGAGGATAAGCCGGAGAACAGTCCGGTAAAACCTTTGGTTATCCTCCCGAACAGTTAAAAAACGGCGTTCAGAGCCGAGCAGTTCCAGACAACTTAGAGGAGTAATTATGAAGAGGAGAAATTGCGTTTAAGGCGCCTGGATATTCTCCCCAACCCTGAACACCGTTCTTACTATACGTCTTTTTTGTAGAAAATCAAATGGAATCTGCGTTTTTTTATGTTTTTTTCAAAAAATAAAGAGATTTAATAAAAACAGTTCAAAAATCACCATTCCCGCAGGATTGTTTTTTTTGAACTGTTCGTTTTGAAGAATTACCCCGATTCAAGAAAATTCAAACCGGGGCAAAAATACTTATTTATAAAGCGGTCCGAAGTTGGCGCAGGCACGGTAATCAGCACCTTCTTTATCCATTCCGAATGCGTTCCAAGTGGAGGGACGGAAAATCTTATCCTCTGAAACGTTGTGCATGCAGACGGGGATTCTGAGCATTGACGCCAGGGTAATCAGATCGGCGCCGATGTGTCCGTAGTGGAAAGCTCCGTGATTGGCGCCCCAGTTTGCCATGACACTGTAAACGTCTTTAAAGGCACCGACTCCCGTCAGATTGGGAACGAACCAGGTCGTCGGCCAGCCCGGATCGGTACGGTCAACCAGTTTTTTATTGACGTCTTCAGGCAGTTCATGGGTGTATCCTTCGGCAATCTGAAGAACCGGTCCCAGTCCTTTGACCATATTGAGGCGGCTCATTGTGACGGGCATGCCTTTTTTGGTCAGGAAAGTACTGGAGTAACCGCCTCCGCGGAAGTATCCCAGGTTGGCGGGAGTCCAGACGGTCGCAGCAACACAGTCTGCGGCTTCTTTTTCTGAGATTTCCCAGAAGGGTTTCATCGCAGGTTTTCCGTCTTTACTCTGGCAGCCGGTTGCATCCATTGTGGTCGCGCCGGAGTTGATCAGGTGGATCAAGCCGGGAACATCCAGGTCAAAGCCGGTCGCCTCTTTAACTGCTTCAGGACTCCAATAGGTGCGGACATCGCTGAATCCGGCAGCGGAGTTGGTCAGCAGGTGTCCGAACAGCATGGCAACACCGTTGCAGCAGTCGTTTTCAGTTGCGACAACAAAAGGTTTCCTGATACCGTTCCAGTCAAATGAGGAACAGAGAACACTCTCAAGGAAGTCGCCGTTGGGCATGAAGTCTGTCCACTGGCGCTGTCCCTGGAATCCGGCGGCGATGGCATTGTGTCCGCAGGATTCTTCCACAAATCCCATCTCAGCAAGTTTCGGATTACCGATCATGAGATCCCGGGCGATGATTGCCATTTTGACGACATATTCCCAGTCCGCATCGTGACCGGCTTGATCTTTACCCTTATCTCCGTTGTAAATATCCGCATTCTGTTTGCAGTTTTTTCTGGTCCAGGCGAGCGCTTTTTCGTATTCTTCTTTGTCATAGATGCCTTCGTTGACACGGCGGATGATTTCGCACATATCAACGGATTCACATCTCATGTTGAGGTACTCTTCAAAGAAGTTGGGATCAACGATCGATCCGGCGATACCCATGGCAACGCTGCCCATTGAAAGGTAGGATTTGCCGCGCATTTCGCCGACAGCAACAGCGGCTCTGGCAAAGCGCAGAATCTTTTCTTCAACATCAGCGGGGATAGCGGTGTCATCGGCGTTTTTTACGTCATGACCGTAGATGCCGAATGCGGGCAAACCTTTCTGGGAGTGTGCCGCAAGAACGGCGGCAAGGAACACTGCACCGGGACGTTCTGTACCGTTGAATCCCCAGACGGCTTTCTGGGTGAGGGGATTCATATCCATTGTTTCTGAACCATAGCACCAGCAGGGCGTAACGGTCAATGTCGCTGTAACGTTGCTGGCTGCGAACTTTTCTTCACAGAGAGAGGCTTCGTAAACGCCGCCGATTGTCGTATCTGCAATGACGCATTCCACCGGAGTTCCGTCATTGTAACGCAGTTTTGAGGATATCAGTTCTGCGGCCGCCTTTGCCATATTCATTGTCTGGACTTCAAGGGATTCGCGGATGCCGCGACGTCTGCCGTCAATGGTCGGACGGATACCGATTCTTGCTTTTGCCATAATGTCTTTTCCTTATATTATTGGGATGTGTGATTTTTTATTTTTGTAAATCAGTTTTACTATAATCTATCTCAACAACAGTGTTTTTTCAAGGTGATTTATCGGAAGAATCAATGAAATACAAAAAATCCCTGTTGAAACCAATAAATTCAACAGGGATTAGAAGGGCAGGGAATCAGTTGTTCTTTGAGTTTTTGACAGAACGGACGTAATTCAATTTTGCCTTGAGGATATCTTTGAGATCGCCGAGTTCTCCGATTGCGGCAGTTACGGGAATAATCTCAATCGGTTCTGTTGCCAGTTTTTCCTGAAGCAGAAGCAGGTTTTCTTCTGAAACCGGCATGTCCATTTTGTTGGCAACGATGACAGAAGGACGCTTTGAGAGTCCGGGCATGTAAAGTTCAAGTTCCTGCCGCAGACAATCCAGATCATCCAGAGGAGATCTGCCGTCGGTGCCTGCCATGTCAAGCACGAATGCAAGAATGTCCGTGCGTTCAATGTGCTTCAGAAAAGCGTGACCTAAACCCACGTTATCGTGAGCGCCCTCAATCAATCCGGGGATGTCGGCAATCAGAACCCGGGAGTAGTCGGGGTATTCCACCACGCCGACAATGGGATTCAATGTCGTAAATGGATAACTTGCGACTTTGGGCTTTGCTGCGGATACTGCTCCCAGAAGCGTGGATTTTCCGGCATTGGGAAAGCCGACAAGGCCGACATCTGAAATTGTTTTAAGTTCAAGTTTAAGACGTCTTTCTTCTCCCGGCTTGCCGAGTTCATAGCGGCGGGGAGCGCGGTTGAAGTTACTCAAAAAGCGTGCGTTGCCTCTGCCGCCTCTGCCGCCGGCTGCAACCAGAATGCGCTGTCCTGATGTTGCAAGGTCGGCAATGAATTCGCCGGTTTCAAAATCGGTGACAAGAGTTCCTGTGGGGACTTTCAGAGTGATGTCATCGGCGTTTTTTCCGTGACAGTCTGAACCTTTTCCGCCGGGACCGTTGGCAGCACGGTAGGCGGTCTGATACATGAATCCGGCAAGACTCTGTTCGTCATTGGTGGCTTCCAGCCAGACGCTGCCGCCATCTCCGCCGTCTCCGCCGTCAGGACCGCCTTTGGGCATATATTTTTCGCGGCGGAAACTGCAGCAGCCATTGCCGCCGTCGCCGCCTTTGACCAAAATTCTTGCTTGATCAACAAACATAATTTACCTCACATAAAAAAATCCCGAAAAGCAGATACAAGCTTCCCGGGATTTTGAAAACAAAAATTTGCTTACTGCAAAAATCAGTTGGCAGCGGTCGGAACGATGCTGACCTTGCGCTGTTCTTTGCAGAACTGGACGGTTCCGTCGCAGAGAGCGAAAAGGGTGAAATCTCTGCCGCAACCGACGTTGTTACCGGGACGGAAACGGGTTCCGCGCTGACGGACGATGATGGAGCCTGCGGTTACTTCTTCGCCACCGAAAGCTTTGATACCCAGAAATTTCGGCTGACTGTCGCGACCGTTACGGCTGCTGGACTGACCTTTCTTATGTGCCATGATAATTCTCCTTAAAGTTTTATGTATAATATTATTTAAATCATAATTTGTTTTCATAATATAGTGCACTTCTCTCTCTAAGTCAAGCCGTTTTTTTGATATTTTCAGGTTTTCTTTGGCTTTTTGCTGTCCGGGGGGATTCTTCGGTGCATCTGATTGGCACGCTTTTTGCTTATATGATTGCAGAACATCATTGCAAAAGGAGACGTGATATGAAACTTTGCGGATTGGATTTTGAAACCGCCAACACTTGTTCCGGCAGTATTTGTGCTGTCGGTACGGCATTGCTTGAAGACGGTGTGGTGCTTGAACGCCGGGAATATCTGGTGAAACCACACCCGTCTGTGGATTATATGAGCAATTTCTGCCGGAATATTCACGGAATCGCCTACGAAGATTTGCGCGAGAGTCCGGAGTTTCCGGAAATCTGGCAGAATGTGAAAATGCTGCTCAAATCTGCTGATTCCGTCGTTATTCACAATGCGGCATTTGACCTGAAACATCTGCGTGAGGTGTTGAGATTGTATTGTTTGCCGCAAGTGTCATTCAATTATGTATGCAGCGCGCAGTTGTGCCGGTATCATTTTCCGGAACTTCCCCATCACGGTCTGGCGGATATGGCTGAAGAGTTCGGTATAACATTTCAGCATCACGATGCCTTGGAGGATGCTGAAACTTGTGCAAAAATCGCTTCTCAATTGGAAATTCCTGAAAATTTCGTTTGCCGATTTGAATATCCTATAAATGCGTGATAGGTTATATTTTGAACACTGCTTGTCAATTTTTGAAAGGTTGATATATGGATAACTTGATTTTAACCGGCTGGGGATGGAAAGATTATGGAATCGCTGCAGCTGTTGCTTTGCGCCATTACAAAAAAGCGGATATCTACGGTGTCAGCACCCGGCGTTTGCCGGAAATGCTCAATGAAGTCGGAACAAAATATAAAGAAATCGCCATTCTCGGCGTGGGTTTGACCGGAGATCCGGAGCTCCTTGAAAAAGCATTGACCAAATTGCAGAAGCATGGAGTTCATGTCCGCTGGATCAGTGCATTGGATTTTCCGGAATGCATCAGCGACAGTCTCCGCTCAAAGTTGGATTCATTCCTCTGTTATAATGACGGGATCACCGAGGCAACCAGTCAGTGTTTCAACATTCCTTATGACGATATTGCGCTGCTTGCCCGGGAGGAGGTACCGAAAAATTTGCAGTCTATCCATGACCTTGTGGAAGCCTCGATGTATTTTTACCGCAACTTTCAGGATGAACGCGCCTACGGTATGGCGATTTACCATATCGCACACAATGTCCCGGAATCCCGTTGGGGCAGTTGCGAAACGCAGATGCTTGAACATTACCGTCGTTACGGACATCGGGAACTGGTGGGCAAAAGTGATGTGATGATGAATTTGCACGACCGCATCAACCGTATAGCTCCCCGTGATAAAGCAAGAGTCTTTATTTATGGTGAAAGCGGAACCGGTAAGGAAACGATTGCCATGTTTATTCATCAAAAGTCTCCCCGCAAAGATGAGCCGTTCTGTACATTTAACTGTGCCAGCGTTACGCCGAATCTGCTGGAAGACCGCTTTTTCGGTCACGAAAAGGGAGCTTTCACGGGAGCCAATGAGCAGAAAAAAGGATTGTTTGAAATCGCTGACGGCGGAACGCTCTTCCTTGATGAGATCGGCGAAATGCCGTTGGAAGCGCAAGGCGTGCTGCTGCGTGTCCTTGAAGGCGGCAGATTCACGAGAGTCGGCGGCACAGAAGAAGTATCCGTGGATGTCCGTTTGATCACCGCCACCAATCGGGACTTGGCGGAACTGGTACGCGAAGGCAAATTCCGCGAAGACCTCTATCACCGGCTGTGTGTGGTGCAAATTCATGCACCGAGCTTGCGTGAACACAAAGACGACATCGAACAAATCGCCAACGGAGTCTGGCTGAAAGAACATCACCGCCGCCTTGAAGCGGATCAGATTGCAGTATTGAAAACTTACGATTACCCCGGCAACGTGCGTGAATTGATCAATATTCTTGACCGTGCAAGCGTACTGGACGAATCCGACTTTGCCAAACTCTTGAAAGAACATAAAGAAATGACCGCCGGATTAAAGTCCACCAGCGAAACAAAAGAAGAAATTCCCGACGAACTGGAAGCAGCTGTAAGAATCCACGTCAAGCGAGTCTACGAAAAATACGACCGCAACCTGACAAAAACCGCCGAAGCCCTGAAAGCCGCAAGAAACACGGTCAAGAAATATTTAGAGGAGTGAGAGATGGAAGATAGCATTAACAAGAAATTTGATTCTGAATTAAACAGCATCAGGAATTTGACATGGCTGCCATGGATTGGTCGTGATTATTTAACTGGTGGCGTTTTATTGCTTGGAGAAAGTCATTATTGTTATGAAAATTATACACCAAAAGATATTGAGAACTACCGTCAAGAAACGAGAGAAGTCATAGAAGAATATGCAACAAGAGGAAAAAATGCCGGTAATCAATGGAAAACTTATGAACCAATGGAAGCTGTTGTTAATGGCATTATGGATTTATCTGAGGGGAAAATTTGGTCTCATGTTTCCTATATGAATTTGATTCAAAAATGTATGGACAATAATAACACTCGACCGCATTGGGAAGACTTTTTGTTTGGTTGGAAAATTGTTTTGCAGGTTATCAATATTCTTCGTCCAGCGATTTGTGTTTGCTTCAGTACAGATAAAAAGAACAATAGAGTAAATTTCAATCGCCTTGAAGAATTTAAAAGCATGATAAACTTTGATTATTCTATTATTCCTACGGAAGATACGCCGCAACGGATTTCAAGGTGTATTGTTGCAAAACCCGCCGAAATTACCATAGATGAATACAATTGTAAAATAGTTTTTGTGCAACATGCTTCAAGAATAAAAGGTAAAAATATAACCGAATGGAACGAAATAATAAAACAAAATCTTAATTAAAATTCTTTGTGTAAAAAATAATCAATTGTGCTCAAATTTTGATCTCCTGTAATCCTCCGCCGTTTTAGTTTTGTGCTGAAACGGCGGATTTTTCATTTTGGCACGGATTTTGCTGTTATGACAGTATCAAACCAATGAAAGGATATTGTCATGAGCAAAAAAATTATTTTCAAAGGAAATCCGGATGGATGTTATCTTCCGTTTGAACCGGAGCTGCTGCAGTTGGATTTGCAAGAATCATCTGAAGAACCCAACAAAATCGAACAGATTGCAAAACTTTCTGTAAAAGAAACGAAAGACTTTTGTTTTGATTCATTCACTGAAAGTGACTGGATCGAACTGTGCCTGATGAATTCTTCTTTTCTCTATCATCCGGAAAGTTTTCTGCTGGATGATGAAACCCGTCAGGCGATTCTTTTGATGCAATATTACAATAAGAAAAATATCCGTATCGGAATTGCCTGTGCAAAACAATTGTGCAAATTAAAACTCCCGACTTGTGATATTGTATGTTTTGATATTGCAACGGCTCTGCCTGTAAAAATTACTGTTATAAAGCAAGATGTTGAGAATATTCTTGAACCTTTTTATAAAGAACGAAAAGCTGTCTTTGATTTTCTTTCCACGGGTGATGCACAGGGGATCTTGCCGGAAGTATTTCAAAAAGAAGTGGCAGAATTGGGTGTTTCAACCCTGAAAGAATTGCAGGATTTTCTGGCGATTTACCGTCCGGGGCCTCTGCAATATTTCCCAGATTACAAAAACAACACGCCATGTAAACTTGGAATTGCCCGGGATATTGCAGAGGAAACCCACTGCGTTTTGCTTTATCACGATCAGTGTGAGCTTGCTTTGCAGCGCCTGACCGGATGTACTCCGGAAGAAGCCGAATTTTTCAGACGGGATAATTCAGGAAAACGCAAAGGAGAAAGTAAACAACAATTGCTTTATAAAATCGCAAAACATCAAAATGTTTCTAATATTGCAGCAGATTTGGACTTTTACACTCCTTGGGGATACTACGCCCGCTATTCAGCTCCTCGCAAGCATTTTCACAAACAGGCTTTTTTGATTTATCTGCGAACTTTGAATAAATTAAACGAATCAAAGCAAAATTTTTGATCAGCAGCAGTCAAATTTTGACTATTGGTATTCCTGTGTCGTTTCGGTTTTGTGCTGAAACGGCTTTTTTTTCATTTTGGCACGCTTTTTGCTTTATGGTTTGCAGAACACAAAATTTGGAGGTGTGTATGAAAGAAAATGAAAAATCAAATGTCGCAAGAACAGAAAAAAACATTGAAAGCGTTAAAAACTATTCTTATGGAGTCACTACATCAGATGCTCCCCGTAAAAAGCTCAATCTTCTTGCCGTAAAATATGCTGACGGCAGCGAAGATTCCTTCCAAATCGAAGGAAAATGTCATGCTTTTTTAAATACCGGATTTCTTGTTGATGGGGGTAAAAACTGGATATTTTATTCTTCAGACGGCAATAAATTAGCAGAAATTGCTAAATCGGAGATTGGACACAATGTGGGAATATTGAGTGCTGCCTGTTATTACTTCTGGGAAGATGACGACGACAGGCAATATATCAATGCCAATGGTGAAAAGTTTGATTTGACAGTTCCATGTATTGGCATCCCTGCTAAATCGCAGTTTGATCGCAAATTAAAAAACTTGTACGGTACATGGAGTAAACTTATGCAGATGTTTAAGCGAATAGAAGAACAGGAATTTTCAGAAGAGAAGTAAAAATGAATAGTATTTTTTTACGAGTGCTGGCGGTGGTGTTGTCCGGAGTTTCTCCGGAGCCGTTAGAAGAAAAGGTTGTACCATTTGAAAAACTGCCCGCTGAATGTATGGCGGTTTATGACGCCGATATCCGGCAGTTCCGGCAGGCAACTGCGACCGAAGTGATTTCTGTTGATCTGGACGGAGATAAAGTCAATGAACTTTTGATTTTTAATGGCGAAAACGGTTCAGGCGGCGAAGGCTGGGCGGTTATGCAGAAACATAATGGCAAATACCGCAAAACGGGTGAAGTCTTCGGGATTTTATACAAATCCGGCAAAGGCTTGATCGTGAAATCCCCCTGCGGCAGGGACAATGCCGAATGGCACTATTACGAACTTGTCAATAGCAAACTTATCGTGAAATTCAATATTGATGTAAAATACCGCAAGCCTGTCCGTCAGGAACCTTTCCAATTTAATATCAAGGTAAAGAAATGAACAGAGAATTACAGGAAAAATTTTTTGCAGAGTTCCCGCTGCTTTACAAGCATTATAAAGCTAATCCTAAAATGCAGATTGATTGCCCGGATGATCTTTTTGAGTTCATCTTTGAACTTTCAGGCAAAATCGAGGATTTCAACCGACGATTCCCAAAACGGCGGGTTCGCGCGATGAAAGTTTCTATGGAATCAGGCGAATTAGTGTTTGGAGTACACCGGCAAGTTTTTACGGTAAACAAATTGATTGTGGCAACAACTTCGCAAATCAGAAGTTACCGCCGCAATCTGAAACAAGCCTTACTGGAACGCGCCAAGGCCATTGGCACAACCGCGCTCTTCAGCTCAAGTTTGCTTCCGGATTGGAAACGCCTGATGCCGGATGATACTGACACTTTGCGGAAAATTCTCAGCCTTGCCGAAAAGCGTGCCGTCGTTCCGCAGGATCACGCCGATCTGGCAAACTGGTACAAAAGGTATTTGAATATTGATAAAGCAAGGGAGGAATATAATGCGATTCTCTGAATATTTTGTGCAAGTTGAATTGTAATTGAAAGGAAAATCAATGCTTAAATTTTTACGGCTTTATTACAATTATTTTCTGGTGAAGTGGAAGATCCGCAAGGTGCTTCCGGCGTATTTTATCAATAAAGTTACCGTAAAAGATTGCGGCGAAGAACTTGTGCAATATCAGGGTGTCCGGGTTCGTAAACGCGTTGCCGCCATGTTGGAAAATGCGCAAAGGGCTTTGCCGCCGCATTTTGAAATAAAGGTCACAAGCGGTTTCCGCAGTGAAACTGATCAGCTTGCTTTACGGGAAAAGTTCGGCAATACGCAGCAGGTCGCCGCCGACAGCGGACACTCTTCCGGCGGTGCGGTGGATGTAACGCTTTTTTATTGCGGTAAAGAGGTGGATTGCGGAAGCAAATACTTAACTTTTACGCCGCAAACTCCCACCTGGAGTAATGCGTTGAACCGCAGTCAGCAGCGTAACCGTTTTATTCTTTACAACGCCATGACCCGAGCGGGCTTTGTCAATTATCCGCTGGAATGGTGGCACTTTTGTTATGGTGACAAGATGTATACCGCTTATAAATTTAAGAAAAAAGCATTTTACGGAAAGGCAGAAATTCCATGGCAACCGGATTTGTTCAAGACCGAATGATTTATACCGAAGTCATCGCCAAACTCATTCCGCAGACTAAACAACGGTTATGGATTGCCACGGCTGACATCAAAGATATGTATGTGGAGCAGAATGGCACAATGGTTCCGTTTCTGAAAATTCTCGCTGAATTGATCGGGAAATGCGTGGAGATCCGTCTCATCCACGCCAAAGAACCCGGTCAGCCGTTCCGGGAAGACTTTGACCGTTATCCACGATTGCACAAGTATCTGGAACGGGTGCTTTGCCCCAGAGTACATTTTAAGTGTATCATCATTGACGGAAAAATCGCCTACTTCGGCAGTGCCAATCTCACCGGAGCGGGCATGGGAGCAAAAAGCGAAAACCGCCGCAACTTTGAAAACGGCGTACTGACCGATGAGCCCAGTTTAATCGAGCCATTATCAGAGCAGTTCGACTCTGTATGGCGAGGAGCAAACTGTCCAAAATGCGGCAGAAGACAATTTTGTCTTGACTGCCCGATTCAATGACAGAAGGTAACAAATAATTATGGAAAAAGGCAAAAAAATCGTAACTCTTCAATCAATTTTTGACAATCCGGAATGGCAAAACTCAAACGCCCGGTTGCCGTTGGCACTGGGCAAAGATATTAACGGCAATGTGGTTGTTCCTGATTTGACGCAATTATCGCATTTGCTTATTGCCGGTGCCACCGGCAGCGGCAAAAGTGTTTGTATAAATTCAATTATTCTCGGGTTGCTTAAAAAGTATTCGCCCGCAGAATTGAACTTGCCGTTCAGGTGTTTACTGAGCAAGTTGCATTATCCCTCATGTCAGAAAGGGTGAATTGACAAAGTAAACGCACATTTGTAATAGTAAATGCACGTTGAGGGTAGAAAATCGTGCGTTTACTCTGACAAACATCGATTTTGACAGTTTTCTTTCGACTATTTGGATTTGGTCTTGAGCATACAAGGTGCGTTTACTATTACCAAAAAAGACAATACGCCCCTGCAGCGTTACGCAAGCGTTGTTTTTCGGACATACTAAACGCACGCTGTATATTTGTGGGGCTCTGCCCCACGCCCCGGGATATGAGGCATAAGACAATTCTGGGTAGAGGCATGCCGGGATTTGCTCCCGGCTCTACCCGTCATTGTACCTGATTATTCCTTGATACGAGTATCCCTACTGCATTATCTCCGCTTCATCAGGCATCTATAACATACACCACGATACCAAAATTTTCCAATAGTATTTACTGTTTTACTGCAATAAAAGAATTGTCATAGTAAACGCACATACCAGTTTTGTCATAGTAAACGCACACTGCTCTCAAAAAGAGCGTGCGTTTACTTTTGTATGTTATCCCCTGTATTGTTTTTGCAACTTTCCTTTTCCGAGAATGGGCTTTTTACCCGTCGGAGGAAAAGGAAAAAGTTGCATATGTGAATT
>SUVX01000087.1 GCA_015061725.1 Lentisphaerota bacterium | reverse complement strand
TCATCTTTTTCATCTATATCAAATAATCATAGCTTACTTTTCTCTATTTAAACGCAACTCTTCTGTTTGTCAGATTAAACGCAAGCAATATCTTTTTAGGGGTTGCGTTTACTTTTACAATCGACACCATGATTAAAATTTGCAAAAAACAATCATTTTTGCTTGACACAATCATTTTTTGAATTATATTATTTTTGATAAATAATATCAATTTCAACAAAACACAGGGTATATTTTATGAAAAACGTATGTTTGAGTTTAGCGGATATTGCAGGCAAAGCCTATATTCAGGCGGTCTGCCGTGCCTCCGCCGATCTGGGATTGGGCAGCTTTGAAGAACTGCTCGCCATTGCTGAAGAAAAAGTTGAATTTTTCCCGCCCGCTTTTGAAGAAAAAATCCATGCTCTGCTGGCAAAATGCGGCACACAGATTTCACAGGGGTTGAAAAGTTCCAGTTCCGGTGCCGCGACCGCCGCCTTTGCTGCGGCGTTCCACAGAGAACACGCCCCCCTCTCCGGATTGGGTCCTTTCAGGCTCGGAGAAGACGGAAAACTCTCCCTGATCGGCAAAAGTGAACACTATCAGGCAAGTCTGGGACACAATTTCCCGGGATTCAAACTCCTCATCAACGCCCAGAGGATCGGTATTCTCAACGCCACACACAACAATACGCGCGGACACTTGACACGCATGCTTGAAAAGGAACTTGTCCGTATCGCCAACGGTATTGCCCCGGGCGATGAGGCAGCTCTTGCACGCGTCCTTTCTTCAACAGAACCGCACGTTCTCAACCGTGTCATCAACCTTGAAACAGGCAGTCTTGCCTGTGAAGCGGCAATCAAAATGATGCTGGCAAGATTCTACAAACTTCAGCCGACACTCCCCTCCCCCGTCTATGAGGGCAAAACGCCCGTGTTCCTCATCATGCAGGATTTCAAGGGCGGAAAAGAAGCCAACTATCACGGCACCTGTATCACGGCTCAAACCATGCGCGGCATGTGGCAGGAGTTTGCTCTCGGCATGGAGGAAAAAGGACTCCTGAAAACCGTTGCCGTCAAAATCAATGACCTTGACGATTTCAAAAAGGCTGTTCAGGAATTTGACTCCGGCAACTGCAAAATTGCAGGGTTCATCCATGAACTTGTCCTGATGAACTACGGCGCCATTGCGCTCACAGAAGAGTATGTGACCGTCACCGATAAAATCTGTCACGAACACGATATCCCCGTCTTTGTGGATGAGATCCAAAGCTGTATGTGGTCCGATAAACTTCTGATGTTCAAAGAGTACAACAGCACGCCCGACTTTGTTTCCATCGGCAAGGGTTTCCCCGCAGGCTGTTATCCCGCTTCAAAAATGCTGACAACTTCAGCGATGGATAATCTCAATCTTTTCGGTGCGCTTGTCACCAACGGTCAGGAGGAACTGGCAAGTCTTGCCAATTTGATCACCATCCGTTTTGTTGAAGAAAACAAAGAACACATCGCTGCAATTTCAACGCAATGGCAGCAGGGATTGGCAGAAATCGCCGCAAAACACGCCGATAAAATCGTCAAAACCGAAGGCCGCGGACTGTTGACCTCTTTTGTTTTCAGCGATACAGACAAAGCCGTCAAATTCGGCAAAGCTCTGGGAGATCGTTACAGAATTGATGCGGGAGTTCAAACCTATAAGGCAGATTGTCCGCCTGCGGTCCTCAACAAACTGCCGCTGATTTCTTCTGATAAAGTCATTTCATTCGTCCTTGATGCGATGGATGAACTTCTGAAAGAGGCGTAAAAAATGAACTGTATCGGTCTTGATCTTGGAACAGGAACCATCAAAGGTGTGCTGTGGAATCCCGCAGACGGAATCATTGCCTCAGGCAAGCGCACCGTCCCCCTGCTGCGCCCGCAGGAAAAGTTTGTGGAAATAGATCCGGAAACTTACTTTGACACCCTGTATTCCCTGCTTGCGGAACTTTCCGGAAAATCCGATTCCTCCATTGAGGGTATCGCCTTTGCCGCCGCCTCGGGCAATACGCTGCTGTGCGATGAAAATGCCGTTCCGCAAACGCAGATCATCAGCTGGCTGGATAAACGCATCGACTGGATGCCGCCCGAAGACTGGAACGTTTTTGCCGTTACCGGCTGGCCCTGTATGAAAGCCTTTCCGCTGGCACATCTGGAATACTTCAAACGCACCCGCCCCGAACTTACAGGCAAAGCCCATTTTGCCATGAACAACGACTGGGCGGCGTGGAAGTTGACGGGAAAACACAAGCTGGATTACTCCAACGCCGTAACCAGTCAGCTGCAGAATGTCAGAAAAAAGTGTTACGAACAAAAGTATCTCGACTACTTTTCCCTGACGCCTGACTGTCTGCCGGAACTTGTCCCCACGGGAGAGTTGATCGGCTGTCTCAAAGAGGAATTCTGTTCCGGAAATCTGACAAAAGAAACTAAAGTTTTTACAGGCAGTTTCGATCACCCCGCCGCCGCCCGGGGTGTCGGTGTGCTTTCTCCTGATGAAATGCTTTTAAGCTGCGGTACCAGCTGGGTCGGATTTCAACCGATTCCCGCTGATACGCAAGTCGTCAAGGGGGAACTCTTCGATCCCTTCCAGTCCGGTTCGGGAAAATACGCTGCTAAAATGTTCTCTCTTGCCGCTGTCGGCATTGAAATAGAGAACTTTATCAAAGACCATTACGGCAATGCCTCCGACGCCTATGACCGTTTCAACGATGATCCCGAAGCCCTGCCGCTTATGCAATCGATCGTTGACAGAGTCACTGAAAAAATCCGCCTCGCCTCTCCCCGCAGGATCGTTATGACCGGCGGTCCCTCTGAGGGAAAAGCCTGGCGCAGACTTCTGCTTGAAAAACTGCCCTGCATTGAATTTTCACCACAACAGAGTTTTGCCGGAGCCGTCGGCGCCGCCATGATTGCCAAAGGAGTTATAAAATGAGCCTTGTTTTAAATGATATGGATTCACGCATTTACCGTGAAGAACTTGCCCCTTATCTGCCTGAAAAAATCCATGACTGCCACGCCCACGTCTGGAAAAGAAGTGATTTTCCTGCAGATTTTGAAATTTCTCCCAAAAGTTACATGAACCGTTTCGGCGGAGAATTTACGCCCGATATGTTCAGAGCCGTCATGAAAGAACTGCTGCCTGAACAGAAATTCACCTTTACCGGATTCGGTTGCCCCAACCGCCACACCGACCGCAGTCAGGTTCCCGGTCCGCTTGAAGAGGGGGATTTTACTGAAGTTCTGCTCTCTCCGGCTGATCCGGCTGAAGTTGTTCAGGAGCGCATTGAAAAAAACGGCTCGATCGGTGTCAAACCCTATCTCAACTATGCCGCAGAATTTTACGGCAAACCCTCAAAAGATGTTGAGATTTTTGATATGCTCACGCCGGAACAGTTGGCGTATCTCAATAGAGCAAAACTTGCCGTGACTTTGCACATTCCCCGTCCCGACCGCTTCTCGGACCCCGTGAACCGCAGTCAGATGATGGCTCTGTGCGAAAAGTATCCGGATATTAAATTCATCTTTGCCCACATCGGCAGAGCGTATTTCATGAAGGGAATTTTTGAAGCAAAAATTGAAGAATTCATCCAATTCCCCAATGCTTATTTTGATACGGCAATGATCAATCATGCGGGCGTATTGAAGTATACCTTTGATCATTTTCCGTCAGAAAGAATCCTTTTCGGCAGCGATTCCCCGATTGCCCTGCTGCGGGGAAAATCGGTGGAAATCAATCACCAGTACGCCTATTTGATGGGCGAAAATTACGCCATCGGCACATCCATCATCGACACGGAACACGCCGTTGATTTCACCACGTTCTATTTTGAACAGCTGCGGGCGATCATTGAAGCAACTCCGGCGGATGCGCTGGAAAATGTCCTTTACAACAACGCACAAAAACTTTTCAACGAGGTCAAAGCATGTCAAAACAAATAACTGTCGGTTTGCTTCCGCTTTATATCAAACTTTATGACGATGTGGCTCCTGCCGCCCGTCCTCCCCAGGAAATTTTTGCGGCGGACGTTTCCGCAAATCTTGAAAAACAGGGATTCAAAGTTGTTTCCGCCCCCGTCTGCCGGATCAAGTCCGAATTTGACGCGGCAATAAAGGCTCTTGAAAACGCAGGCTGTGAAGTGCTGGCCACGCTGCACCTTGCTTACAGTCCCTCTCTTGAAAGCATTGATGCGATCTCTTCAAGCCAACTTCCCGTGGTCATTCTGGATACCACGCCCGATGCAAGTTTTGACGATCCCGGTAAAAAACTGATGGGCAATCACGGTATCCACGGTGTGCAGGATCTTGGCAATATGCTCCTGCGCCGCAAAAAACCCTTTCTGATTGCTTCCGGTGCCTGTGACGATGCCTTTTTCACAAAGGTCTCAAAACTCATCAAAGCCGCCGCCATGACTTACAAGATGACTCATCTGCGTATCGGCAGCGTCGGCGGAGAATTTGCCGGAATGGGCGATTTTCAGGTTCCGCAGGATACATTCGGCATGACCGTCATTCCCTGGCAGGATATGCCTGTTCCCGAAGCGGCGGAAATCGCTTCTGAAACAGCGCAGGACCTTGCCGCCTTTGATGTGCGCGACCTGGATGAAAATGCCCACAGAGAAACCGTGACCGCTTCTCTCAAACTGCGGAACTGGATCAAACAGGAAAATCTGGATGCGTTCACCATCTGTTTTCTCGGGATCACCCGTTCTGCCGGTTGGGCAACCGTCCCCTTTCTTGAGTGTTCCAAAGCCATGGCAAGAGGACTTGGATATGCCGGCGAGGGCGATATTTTAACTGCCGGACTTCACGCGGCACTTTTCCGCGCCTTTCCCGACTGCGGATTTTCAGAGATGTTCTGTCCTGACTGGGTGAACGACCGTATTTTCACCAGTCACATGGGGGAAATCAATCTTGCGCTCGCCGAAGAACAGCCCGTATTGACCAGTATTCAATACAAGTTCAGCGAAACAGGCAATCCCGCTGTGGCCTATGCCTGTTACCGTCCGGGCAAGGCGTGCTGGGTCAATCTCGCACCGGGAGCGGACGGAAAATTCACCCTGATTGCCGCCCCGGTGGAGTTTCTCCCCTCCCCTGAAAACACCCGCAAAGCAAAACGCAATTCCGGCTGGTTCCGTCCTGCTTGCGGTTCTGCGGGAAAGTTTCTGGAAAAATGCACAGAACACGGCATGACCCATCACTCCGTTGTGGTCTACGATTGCGATATGGAAATTCTCCGCAATTTCGCAAAACTCATGAATTGGGAATTTGTTGAAATCTGCTTCTGATAAGAGCAGATGGGAGCCGGGGGGAGAAGAAAAACTTTTTTTCACGAGAAAAAAAGTTTTTCTCCTCCCCCCGGCCCCCTCTTCACTTTTCAAAAAAAGCGGGGTATTTTTAAAGCAAGGATAGTACTCTGTTGGTAATTATCTGCCTGCCCTTCGAAAAAAACGGGGGTATTTTGTTGAGGGAATAAACTGATGTTTTGACCGGATACAGCGTATTACCCGATTTTCCCCCGGACTATTTGATGAATTTCTGCCAGGTCTGCCATTTTTCTTCAGTCATTTCCCATTCGCAGTAAAGGGCGATTCCGTCAATATCTTTTTGACGGTCGGCGGCGGCGATCCCCCGGAGCGCAGAGGCAATATTTTCAGCATTCGGATAATGGTATCCGACACCGGCATCCTCATAAGCGGGGATTCCAAGAATCAATGACAATTCTTTCTGATGAGAAGCTCCTGCCAGGATCCGGGTCCAGCCGATCATCAACTTTGTATAAAATTTTTCAAGCGGAATTGCCGTATCGTACATCATGACAGCCATTTGATCACAGCGGGCGGCAACTTGATGAAGATAAAACCACTCCCAATGAACGTTCGGATACTGATGCCATTTTGTCGGCGGCGGATAAGCGGCAACGCTCAGGATTTTATTTCCCGTAACGGAACGGAGTTCTTCAAGCAGCTGCAGAAATTCGCGGTCGCCGCTTGGCATCGGTTCAATATTGATCTGGATCCCCGCAATCCGCGGATGTTTTTCAAAAAGTTCCTTTATTGAGGCAAAAAAATTCTTCTTCCACTTCTTATCCCCGGGACGCGCGGATTCATAAAGTATGCCGCCCACCCACGGGATAACACGGATTTTATACTGTTCTGCCAAATCCAGGAAACGCTCTGTTTGAATACTGCCATAAGGCGCAATCCTTCCGTTAAACTGCGCCGGACATAAATGCGGATAGACGATGGAAATTTTGTTATCCGCAAGCCTTTTGAACAGTTTTGAAATCTTTTCCTTGCTGCGGAAATCGTCTTTATTGCGCTTATTGCGTTCAAACCAGCTGTCATCACCGAGCCAGCCGTGACCGATCCAGATGGCATTGTCCCGGAGTCCGGTAAACGTTTTTTCCTCTCCCGGTTGCCAGAGCCGGTAACAAATTGCAGGCAATCCGAAAATAACAGCAAGGGCGGCAGTTATCCGCAGAGCACTTACGCCAATTTTTTTCCAAATATCACGATTCATTCATTCACCAATTTTCTAAGATATGGTTGTAACGCATACGAATGTATTGCATAATACCAAGCATTAGGATAATTGTTTTTACAGATGCGATCCCTGGCATAAATTATTTCAATTCCACTATTCCAGATAGCACACATTGATAAAACAAGCCAATCCTTAAAATTTATATCAACCAAATTTTCCTTTCCTAATATACTCATGTTTGCACCTGTATACAAGTCAGATTTTTTAAAACCGGGTCCTGATTTATCATGAGGGAGATGATTGTTCTGTTGATATCAATTATTCTCCTAATGACGGCAGTGTGCTTCAAGTGATTTTCTTTCTCCGGCGGAGGTCTAACTGACCTCTTACAGCGGAGAATTTGGGGAGATTTTATGCGGATTAACACAAATGCAATTATCTGCGAAATCATGGATTTCATGCCCCCTTTCCTCAAAAACAAGTGCAGTTGATTTAATCTATTCTCTATGCGGCAATTACTGCGGTATTATGACTTATTTGCATAATTTCAGGTTTATCTGCATAAAATATACTTGAAATTATGCAGAACGGCATTATATTATGGGCAGATAAGATAAAACAGCGGGGCTGGATTTATGAAAAAATTTGATTATTCGGCATTTCCGGGAGCGTTGCTTACTCCGGAAATTTGCAACCTTTTATCCGCCATTCACGAATATCGCGGGAAACAGGATTTGTACATTACTGCCAAGAAGGATATCTTGAAAACGCTGCTTGAAGTCGCAATCATTCAAAGCACCGATGCTTCAAACCGTATTGAAGGAATTTTTACTTCTGATGCCCGGTTAAAAGAGCTGGTTATGAAAAAATCACAACCGGTCAACCGCAATGAAAAAGAGATTGCCGGATATCGGGATGTTCTTGCAACGATCCACGAAAGCTATGAGTATATTCCGCTGACTCCAAACTCAATTTTGCAGCTGCATCGTGATTTGTATTCCTTTCAAGCTCCCGGTATTGGAGGGCATTGGAAAAACAGCGATAATCTGATTGCAGAAACTGATTCCAAAGGTAATCAGCATATCCGTTTTACTCCGGTAACTGCGTTTGAAACACCACTGGCAATGGAAGAACTCTGCACGGCTTACAGGAACGCTCTTGCCATTGGTGTTTGTGATCCATTGATGCTTGCAATATTGTTTATTTTTGATTTTCTCTGCATTCATCCGTTTAATGACGGCAATGGACGCATGAGCCGTTTGCTTACTTTGCTGCTGCTTTATCAGAATGGCTATATTGTCGGAAAATATATCAGTTTGGAAAAACTCATTGAACAATCCAAAGAAACCTATTATGAAACATTGCAGCAAAGCAGTGCAAATTGGAACGATGGTACGAATGATTATATGCCTTTTATGCGTTATATGCTGGGCATCATTCTCAAATCATATCGTGAATTTGAAAACAGAGTTGAACATATTGTTACCGGCAAACTCAATAAAACCGATCGCATCCGATTGATATTTGAACAGAAACTGGGAAAAATCAGCAAATCGGATATTGCCAACACCTGTCCTGATATAAGTATTTCCATGATTGAGCGGACTCTGAAAGAGATGCTTGACAAAGGTGAAATCACCAAAGTCGGATCAGGCAGAGCAACAGCGTATGTGAAACGCTGACACAAATTTATATCAACGGCTTTATTCAGTTGCGGCAAAAACACGCCTCCTGAATCACAAAACGGTACGAAGATGAATTTAGCAACTCCTACCATAGTTAAAGAGGAAAAGTCTTTCCACCAGAGTAAACTTTACTTTATAAACATAATAGCCACGTGTGTTCACCACTAAAAAAATGACCAATTTTAAATATGTACTGAATTGAAAAAATGCTCCTATAAAATTCTATTGATTTATGTTTAATCAATAGAATTTTGTTTTAGTCTTTTACAGTATTCTGAAACCAGTTGGTAATATTCTTCTTTTGTGAATTGACTAGAAAATCTTTTATATGTTTTTTCAACATTGCAAATTTCAGGTCTATTGGCATAAATCGTGCATAGATTATTTTTTAGATATTTGCAAATCCCATTACCACAATCATATTCGTGCAGTTCTGGAATACACTGTAAGATTTTACAACAAACACCGCATTTATCGCAAAAGAAAGCCATTATTGTATCCATTCATCATATGTAGATGTCATCTTGGTTGTAATTTTCCAAATATGTATTAAATCCATTATTTGGATTACAAGATTCAATATATTTTTTGACCAATGGATTTTGCCAACAGTTAGCTTTTTCTTTCCAAATTTTAAAAATATCATCAGTTAAAATATTGCCTATAACAAAAGGACAACTGCAGTCCAAGCGGATATTGCCGTTGGGTCTAATAATAGCTCCACTGATAGATTCTGCAGAAATATATAGTAATTGATTTTTTTGCGTACTGCTTACGTATATATTGATTTCGTGCTTGTATTTTTTTTGTAATCTATCCATTTCAGAATAAAAAAAATCACGTTCTTTATCGGACAGCAATATAGACTGATTGTCGTAAGCCCTCCCGCTAGGCATAACTTCGCCAATTACGTGATATGAGGCGCCAAGGTTGATAGCCATGTGAATCATATTTTCTAAATATTTTAAATTACGAGGCGTAACTGTCGTTGCTATTCTAAGAGGTATTCCTGACAATGCAACCTGATAAGCCGCTGAAGCTGCCTTTTTCCAGCATCCTCTCACTCCGCGAAAATTATCATGTTCTGCAGAGCGAAAGTCATCTATGGATATTTGAACCCAGTAAAAATTATAATTCAGCATGTGTTGCAAAGTGTCCTTTGTGAAAAGAAAACCATTTGATATTAAGTTAAAAACAGTTCCATCGCGATGAAGTACATCCATTATTTTCCATAACTTGTCGCCAAGCAACAGAGGTTCTCCACCGGATAGGGTAACTTGAAAAATACCACCTCCGGAAACTAAATGCTGGCAAAAATCAATCCACTTTTCTGGCGACACTGCATCTATGTGGGATTTGAGCCCTGAACGATTGTAACAATGTCTGCACCTTAAATTGCAATTTTCAGTAAGCTCAAATTGAAGATTAAGTGGCTTTGAAAATTGCTGAGGAAACATTCCGTCTGCTATTAATTTTTTTCGATTATTTTGAACAATTTCCCTGCTATGGGCTTCTCTTTTGATTTTTTCTTCAAAGAAAGTCATTGCGAAATCTCCACATATAAAATCCTGTTTTTTTGTAAATTGGGGATAAGTTGTATGACGTCGTTTGTAAGAGTGTTTATATCAACGTCATACTCAAGTTGCATTTCATGCAACACTTCGCTGACATTTTTTTTCCCATTGCACAAGTCAAGGAATTTTGAAGCGGTCTCATTTAAAAAAGAAAGAGTATATTCATCGTTCATAACCAACAAAACACCACTTTCGTAAGATTTTTTTAATGTTATATCATGAGGTACAGACCGCAGCAAAATAGACTTTACAAGCTCAAAACTTTCTGGTGAATCAAAATACATTTACTTCTTTTTTCTTTGCAAGGTTTTGGGAACGTTTGTTCCTGCTACTAAATCAATGCCGCCTTTCATTGCCGCAGCCACAGCTCTTCCGACCATTAATGCGGCGCCCCATAGTGCTCCGGGCACTCCATTTATAACCTCTTCCGTAAAATTAATACTTCTAGGTTGCTGATACCGACGTTTCGCCATTTTCCCCTCCTAATCACTTGTTTTTTAGTTTTTTTGATACAGCAAAAAAATTCAAAGGACAAACGGAGTCTTCAATGAATAACGTGGAATAGAGGAGAAAATCGGGCAAAAAAAAAGCCGAACACTCCAGAATTACACTACATCCGAGGTCCGACCAAGAACCGCCAAGCACAATGCAAATAGGAGCGTCCGGCAAGATCATGCAAAAAAAGGCACAATCTCACTGGACACAGTTCACCTGCAGTGCTTGGCAAAAGACATTTTTTACTTGGTCGGTTTCGGATGTATTTGCCGTAAAATGCGAACAGTTTTCAATTAGCCGCTGCCGTTATTGACAGCACAGTTAATATATTACCATAAAGGAATAAATACAAGTTGTAAAAAAGAAAAAATCATACAGAGAGGTCTAACTGACCTCTTACAGCAGAGAATTTGGGGGATTTTATTTAAGCACCGTCAGGTGCGCTGTAAAAAGAAACACATCCTCCCGCCGCAGGCGGCAACGGCCGGAATTTCGCGGGATTGTTCCCCTGTTCCGGAATCAATAATGGCTTCATGTTCACCTTGCCGGCTGAGCGTGTTTACGGCGGTACTGCAGCGGTGTCAATCCGCAGTTGCGTTTGAAAATCTTGATGAAATAAGAGGTATCGAAGAAACCGGTCTCCTGAGCGATCTCATCAATGGATTTACCGGCTCTTTCCAGTTCATAACATGCCCGTTCAATCCGGCGGCTGCAGATGTACTCTGCCACGCCCACTCCGATCTCTTTGCGGAAGAGTTTGCCGAAATAATCCGGCTGATAACCGGAAAGTTCTGCCAGAAGCTGCAAAGAAAGTTTGGAGTCCAGATGGTCGGTGATATAGCTCAGCACCCGTCCGAGCTGACGCTGGGCATGCGAGGCACAAATCCCCGGCGCACGCACAGCGTTGCGGAAAATAAATACCAGCAGTTCAATAAAAAGCGCTCTTCCGCGCTGAAGATGCCAGGGCGCAGAGGAGAACAGTTCGACATTCAACTCGTTGATCCGGGAAGAGATTTTTTTCTGCAGATCCGGACCAAAGGTATATTTATCCGGCATCCGGTCAGTCGTCTGTCCGGAAAACGAGTGGAAAAGGGGACGTTCATTTTCCTCAAAAATAGATTCGTTGAAAAGCAGATTGATATATCGTAAATCTTTTTCACAGTAATACTCGTGAGTAGAGCCGACGGGAATGATGTAAAGATCTCCGGTCAGCATGGGATAAACAATGCCGTTGATTGCACACCAGCCGGAACCGTGTTCAATGTAAACCAGCTCAACAGCGTTATGGCAATGCACACACTGATAGCTGGGACTTTCCAGTTTTTGAATGACCAGTTGCAGTTCTGTCGTGCAAAGATCTTCCAGTTTGTATTCCCGCATGAGATTCCCTCCGTGAGGATAATTTAATCCCGTTTTTTTAAAATTCAATCCCTTTGCCAAAAATAACCTTATTTTTTCATCCGGCCGTGACGGTAAAAAATGTGTAAAACAATTAAAAAACATACTTTACCGCATTGATTGTACAACATTTACATATTTTTACACCTTAAAAAAAACAATTTTACCATGTTGAAAAATTCTTTATAAAAACTCCTTAAAATACCATTTTTAATCTAAAAAATCCTATGCATCCGGCAAAAAAAAGAGTATACTGTAAGGGAAAATGAATTATCGTGTCAAAAAATCAGAATAAGGAGTACTCATGAGAAAGAATATTCTCCGGGGCATTGCCGGAAAGGCACTGCAGAAGACAATCACCAACCGGTTCAAGCAGGTTAATTTCAAACAGCTGACCGATCCCTTCGTACTGCGTAATGAAGCTGACGGCGCATGGCGCGGGGAATTCTGGGGCAAAGTCATCCGTCCTGCGATCACCTCTGCATTTATAACCGGAGATCCGGAGCTGCGCAAAATCATTGATGACTCTGTCGTAGAAATGATGAAAAGTCAGACCCCCGATGGCAGCATCAGCACGTATCCTGAAGAAAAACAATTTACCGAATGGGACATCTGGGGCAGAAAATATGCTCTTCTGGGCTTGATCCGCTATTATGAACTGCTCAATCCGGATCCCGCCGTACTTGCATGCTGCTGCAAAGCTCTGGACTGCCTGATCTCCCGGCTGGGACCGGGAAAATACGACATTCTCAAATGCGGTAATCACAGCGGACTTGCCGCCTCAGACCATCGACTGGGCGCACAAAGACGGCAGGACCGCCTGTGACGGCAGAGAGGGGTGTGAATACGGTTTGAGCATTGAGGAAAATCTCAAACTTCTGGCAGATGCTCTTCATGCACAAAACAAACCCATTCTGGCAAACGGTCCGTTTGATATGGAGTGTGCACGCTATACAGATGCCATCATGAGCGAGGGCGTCAGCGGCAATTTTGATACCCAGAAATATCTCTGTCTGAACAAACCTCTTCTGATTCACTCCTATCCGACCGATCCTCTGATCGCCGAAAAGATCATGCGCGGCTGTCTGCTCTCCGGAGCCGGATGGTCCCTGGGCGGCTCCTCCACGCTGATCGATCCCTCCTGGTCACCCGAAGTGGAAAAGATTTACCGGATTTATCTGCCGCTGGTCAAATCCGTGTTCGGCGCAGAAATGCTGCTGACGCCGGATCCTGTACGTGTAAATCCCGCCGGCATGGTCAAAACCGAAATCTTCCGTTCACGGGATAAAAAGGCATACCTGCTCAGCGTGGTGTTTGAAAGAGACACGCTGGTTCCGGAGGTAAAACTGAGCGTGAAACTGCCCGGAGACTGCAGGAAAAAGTACGAAGTAACCGTACTTGGAGAAAAAAGATTTGAATTTGCCGGAGAGGTCTATACCTCTCTTTCGGCAGTTGCACGTGCGATCACAGGAACACGCTGGAATGGCAAGGTATTTTTCGGAGTGAAATAATGGCAGAAAAACAAACAAAAAAACGATGCATAGTCTATTGTCGGAAATCTGTCGAGGATGCAGAAATGCAAAGTTTCAACTCGATAGATGCTCAACGTGAAGCCGGTGAAAATTATATCGCAAGTCAAAAGGCAAACGGCTGGGTTTGCATTCCGACAAGGTATGATGATTACGGATATTCAGGAGGGAATACCAATCGCCCCGCATTGCAACAGCTCATGCAGGATTGTGAAGCGGGGTTGGTTGATATTATTGTGGTTTACAAAATTGATCGACTTTCCCGTTCCATTTGTGACTTTTCAGAGCTTGTAAAGAAATTTGATGAATATGGTGTCCAGTTTGTCGCCGTAACGCAGGAAATCAACACTGCAACATCGTCTGGCAGAATGATGCTCAATATTTTGATGACTTTTGCTCAGTATGAACGGGAAATTATCTCCGAACGTACTAAAGATAAACTTTCTGCGTCAAAAAAGAAGGGCTTATACACTGGTGGCGTGGTAGTTATGGGGTATAAAGCGGTTGACAAAAAGTTGGTCATTGTTCCCGAAGAAGCGGAGCTTGTAAGGCGTATTTTTCAAAGGTATATTGAAATTCAGTCGCCGAAAATAATCGCAGCAGAACTCAATGCGGAAAGTCGTAAAACCAAGACTGGCAAACCGTGGACAACAGCAGCGGTTTACCGCATTTTGAATAACCACACCTATGTCGGAGAGATAAATTACAAAGGAACAATTATTTACGAAGGTGAACATGATGCCATTATCGATGAGCAGACGTGGGTTCGCACACGGGAAATTTTGAAGGCCAATAATCCTGTCAAAGATCCATCCAAGCGAACTCGCCGGGATATTCCACTTCGTGGCATTATCAAATGCGGTCATTGCGGATGTCCGATGATGCCGTCCTATGCGAAGAAGAAGGGTGTGACATATTATTACTATCTTTGTGAAAACCATGAGAAATCGACAGGTTTAAGCGAATGCCCTGTAAAAAAAGTTCCAGCAGGAATGGTAGAGCAGTTGGTACAGGAACAACTGGATAAAGTTTTTCATTCACATGATGTTCTTGTTGAACTTGCCGCACGGACTCAACTGCCGCAAAGAGTTATTTCCGACATTTTCCGGGAGAACTTTTGGACACAAGTTACTCCTGCAGAATTTACCCGGATGGCACAACTGATTTTGGACAAGGTCACGCTTTTTGAAGATCACATCGAACTGGACATTAAAAGTAGCGGCATGGAAAGCATTATGGAGGAGTTTACAGAAAATGATGCCTGAAATATTACCCAACGGAAACATCCGGATTTCTATTCCAGTAACTATTAAAACGCAAGGCGGTCGCAAGCGGATTGTGGCACAAGACGTTTCCCGTTTGACTGGTTGCGAGTCACCGTTGCTT
>SUVX01000152.1 GCA_015061725.1 Lentisphaerota bacterium | reverse complement strand
CAAAACCGGACCAGTACAGACAAGCGCATAAAAGAACCCGATCTCAAGAAGAATAAGGGAAATAGCTATTGAAATAATGTATTCAATTCTTTTTTTCAACATTTTCCCTCCTTTTCTGCCACAGTTTTTGAATTCCCCGGAACAGCAGGTAGATCAAGCCAATGGGGATCATAGTAAACCAGATATATGCCCAACCGAAAAGGTAAGCGCAAACAACGGAAAAGCCGTTTTCAGGATACCGCCCGAACTGCGTTTCAAGGAACATTCCCAGTGCCACGATCCCCCAGCAGACGAGGAAAAATATCCCCCAGGGAACAATAGAATAATATCCACTTTTGCGATGTCGGAAAAGTTGCGGATAGTAGTAATGCAACAGACACATCCCAATAGGAAAATCAATAAAAAATATGGTTCCCGCAATATCTTCCAAAAAATTCCGGAGCGAAAGTGTACTTGCCCGATCAAACATAAGAACAAGCACGATCGGCACGGTCAATAATAGAGCGATTCGGAAAAAATGAATCTTTTGTGTCTGATTTTCGTATTGTGGAAATTCAATTTCTTTATCACGGTATTTTTCTTCAAGTTTGCGCAAAGTATTTTCAAACGCCTGACGGATTTGGGGAATTTCATTTTCGGCAGCCGAACGACAGAGGGCAAGAAACACGAACAAAAACGCGCTCATTCCCAAGGGAATAACAGCCTGCCACGTTCCGGTACATAAAAGCAAAATTCCCCCCATCACCGCAAAACAAAGATAAATCCAGCAAAACAGACTTATATTCTGCGGAGCAATGGTGATATGCAAAATCGTTTCAGGCGAATACTCTGGTTTTTCGCATTGTATGGCAAGTTCGCCCCGCAAAGAGTTGCTGCCGGTGATGACGGGATGTAAATGAAACGGCTTGCTCCGTCTGAAAAAGATGAATTTATTTGCTTCAAATCCCGCTTTGAATGCTGCAAAACTGAAAATATGTGGCAGTTCTTTCTCAAAAACTGCTTTCAGTTCATCTTCCGAAAAAGTTGTTCGCAGACAATATTCCGCGTAAGGCTTGAAATATTTATCAAAGATTTTCATTTCATACTCACCTCTAAAAAAATATACCATCTCCCGCAGGCATTTGCAAGAAAAAAAATATTTTTAAAGGAATAAAGGTGCGATCAGTAAAAAAACGAATGCAAACGGCTTGAAACCGTAGCCGCCGCCGTAGATTTCCTCCGCTTTTATGACGATGTCGTTTTTGAAGGTGAGCAGAGTAAAAAAGCTGCCGTCATACCAGAATTTTTTGTAAGGCAAGATTCCCCATTGTTCAAGTTGTCTCATGGTCTTTCCCCGTCGGGGATCGTTCAATATTTCTCCCGGATGATTGAAGACCCAATTACTGCGCGGAGAAACACGGATATAGATATCTTTCGGAGAAGCTTTGTAGTCCTGCGCAATGATATCCACGATTTCATGCCTGCTTTTCCCTATATAAGGAGAAGTGCATCCCGAGAAAAAAAGAGTGCAGCTGATAAAAAAAAGAATAAATAAGGACTTTTTAAGCATATTTATTTATCTTTATTCAAAATGTTTTTCCTGATTTTCTGCCAATCGGCTTTGCGGAGCAGTTCCGGGATGTTGGTATAGATTCTTTTGTGATGACCGTATTCGGGTTTCATCAATTCGGAAACGGCATCTTCCACGCTCCAATTTTCAAAGATGATACGGCTTGCGGCAACGGCACAGCCGGTGCGGTCGCTGCCGTGCCAGCAGTGGATCAACAAGGGTTTGGGAGCATCACGGATAACGGTCAAAATTTTATAGAGGTCATCTTCCGAAATTTTTCCTGTATCAAGGGGGATTTCGTACAGAGTAACGGCATTGTTCCAATTGCGGTTGATTGCATTGATTTCGTCTTTGTCGCTGTTGTTTTCCCGCAGGTTCAACACACTGCGAATGCCGTTAAATGTATAGAGAGAAAAAAATTCATCCTTATCCGGCTGACCGGAACGGTAAAGATTTTTATTGACCTTATGAAAGTTTTTCGGATAATTCGGATAGGGTGATTGTCCGGCATTTCCTCTGATCCAATACGGCAATCCGGTATTTTTCTGCTGCCTGACAACTCGACCATTCTTGAAATCCAAGGTATAACTCTGCCAGCGAGAAAAAATTCCGTCCCATCCCAGAAGCCAATGTCGTTGCGGAAAGAAATCACAATTCCATTGATCCGCAGACATTACGGATTGATTTTTCGCTACTTCCTGAGCATTACGGAAAGAATGAGAGAAAATTTTGCTTCGCGGCACTTCAATGTCAAACCTGTTTCTGCTCCAGCGGCTGCGGAAGGCATGTTTTTCCAGATGTGCCGCAACTTCTGCTTTGGTCATGCCGATATAATTACGTTCAGGAATCCCGCCGCATCCAACGAGGAAAACGATTATCAAAACGCACTGAATACTGCAAATCATAAATTTTTTCATATTCCGTTTCTCCACACTCAAATCAACCGTCTCATCGGTAATATACCATATCCCGCAGGCGTTTACAACTGCGGATTACAAATATTCGATAAATTTCGACAAAAGTAATACTTGTAAATAAAAATCTATCAGAAATGCCGCTTGGCAAAGGCTCTGCCGCAATGGGTTTTGAGATAAAAGAAATTAAGCGGCAATGCCGCGCTGTAAAGGT
>SUVX01000086.1 GCA_015061725.1 Lentisphaerota bacterium | reverse complement strand
CCGCTTTTTTTGAAAAGTGGAGGGGGGCTCGGGGGGAGGCGAAAAACTTTTTTTCCCGTGAAAAAAAGTTTTTCGCCTCCCCCCGATTCCCATCTCCTCTTATCAGGAACAGCTTAAGATAGCGAGACTGCGGTCGTCGTTGCCGCGGGGGTCTCTGCTCCAGCGGGAACCGGTCAGGTAATCGAGGATATCCTGACGGCGTAATACGCCATCTTTCAGATCATCAAACATTTTGTTGAAGATGGGACCGGGGATCATATCCGGCAGTTGATACATCAGAAATTCCGGACCGTCGCTTGTGATGGCGATGCCGTCAATGTCACGGCTCGGAATCATGCAAGAGTGATATGTTTTTTTGACTTCATCACCGTACCGCAGAAAGGTGGTTTGATTGTCAAACTCTCCCTTATCCGGTTCAAAGACGCAGAAACACTCACCCTCTTCGCGGACGGTGATTGCGCCGTCACCGACCTGAAAGAAACCGCAGCGTTCCTTTCCCCATACGGCAAAGGCGATGGTAAAATCAAATTCCTTTTCGGGGAGATCGTATTTTTCCACCAGTTCGATTTTTTTCTGACAGACGGTGCGGATCATGAGATCGCAGAAACGGTTCCAGCGGGAATCGTTCCACTTTTTGCCGTCAAGAACGGCGGCAAGGAGCTCTTCCATAACGGCACATTGACTGAGGAAGGCTTCGACAGAAGCCCTTGCTCCGAACTGGGAGTGCGAGGCGCTGCCCCTGCCGTCACAGACGATCAGGCAGGGGCGGAAATCACACCGGACACCGGAGGCATCCTGGCAGGGACGCTCTGTACGGATGTGTCCGTTGCCGGGGATTGAAACGGCGTGATACGCAAAGAGCATTTATGCCTCCTCTTCCTCTTTATCCTGCGCGGGGATTCCTGCAAGATCCGCCCAGCTGGTGACATTGCCCAGACGGACGTTATCCTGTTCGGCAACGGAACTGGCGGAAACGCTTTTGAGTGAATCGGTGAGCCACTTGAAGAACTCTTTGAAACACAGACCTTTGAGTTTGACAGGACCGGGACGTTCCGGCAGAATTTTCCGCAAGGTGTCAAAATCGGCTTCATCTCCGATACCGATACCGATGTATTGAAGTTTACCCTCATCTCCGAGGCGTTTCATGGAAGATGCGGCACTTTCGTAATCATCGTTGGGACAGCCGTCAGTCATCAGGACGATCCACGGTTTGTAACTGGCGATACCTTTCTGCTTGTAGAGTCTGCGACGGGCTTTGAGTTCGGAGTCTGCCAGACGGAGTGCTTCTCCCAGCGGCGTTGAACCGTTGGCAGTCAGCATGGGCGGCATATCGGCAATATCACAGACGGGCGCAAAGTCTGCTTCAATTTCAACATTGCCTCCGAAAGAGATGACTTCGAGTTCAACGCTCATGCTGGCGGTTTCATCGTCACTGGTTTCTCTCAGGAACTGTTCCAGACCTGCCTGCAATTCTTTGAGGGGTTGTCCGGACATACTGCCCGAAGTATCCAGCAGCAGAATAACGGGACAGCGGGGGGCGGGATTGGTCACGTCAAGATTGTTGTTGTCAGTGTAGTCACTCATTTCTTTTTTCTCCTTGCATTTTCAGGGCAGATTGCCCTTTGGTTTTTATTGGTACTTTGACGCATTATTTCAATAAAATTTTCAAGTTCAATTTTCAGCTCACCGATCAGCGGGCGCTGTTCCGGGGCGTTATAGCCGGTCACAAACATTCTTACAAAATAATCGTGCAGACTCTGCGGCAGCCAGCTGACGGATTTGTACCAGCCGACAGGCAGACGGACACCGAGGGATTTATCCAGCGGACACTTGCCTGTTTTCAGATTCTCAGCCGGATCCGTGCCGCCGCACTGGGCATAGGGGTGAAGTCCGGACATCAGAATCATATAGACCACCATCGCCAGACTGAAACGCACCTGTTCGGGAGTCCGTTCCTGATTGAAGAGTTCAGGGTTGAACAACAGTTCGGGAGCGGTGTACTCAGGTGTGAATGTGCGGGTGAGAAAGGTGTTCTGTTCACTTCCTGCACCGGGGATCTGAAAACTGTCGCAGTCGATCAGGGTGATTTTGCCACGGGTATCAACCAGAAAGTTGCCGGGGTTGAAGTCGTTGACCAGCACCCGGTGACGGGCGAGCATCCGGACGGCTTCAACCAGATTGAGCGCAACTTTGGTCACATGAAGTCTGTCCCAGCCGGGAAAGAATCTTTTCACTTGAGAGGGTGCATACAATGCCCGCAAAGTTCTGCCGTTTGCACGCGGCATGACAAAACCGATCACCTTTTTCTGACTGTCAAAAACGGGCATCTGCGGCCATGCCAGAAACTCTGCTTTGCGGCAGTCTCCGATAGACAGCATGGCATTGAGCCGGTCGCAGAACGCCGTCTGTTTACGGGAGTTTTCAAGCGTTTCATCTTTGCAGATTTTGACAAGGTAGTTCGCGTTGATCGGCAGTTTGTAAACGAAACCTTCTCCGCCGTGGGCGAGGATGTCAGACTTTTGCAATGCCAGGGGCTTTCCCGCCGGATCATAGACGGTTCTGTCACGTTCGCCGGACGGCGCAGCCAGATTGAGCCAGCCGCTTCCGGTCGGTGCCGGTTTGCGTTTTGCCCGGACCGGAAATTTTGAAGAAACGCACAGGGATTTGAAAAGACTACTGAGCATCTTCTTCTTCCGAATCATCCGTTGTTTTCGGGATGTCATAGGCAAGCCACTCAAAGGAACCGAAGCGTGCTTCAATGGCTTCATTCACGTTGAGTGCATTGTCAACGTCAAGGCATTTCAAGGCAAAAACTTTGGTGGAGGGGAATTTTTCATCTTCCACGGACATTCTTGCGGTGCAATCCACTTCATAGCAGCCGACAGCAATACGTTTCTGAGCAGCGACTTTGAGTTTGTGAGCATCGTGAAGATCAAGAAATTCCTGCAGCTCCATGTAATCCGGTTCGCCCTCGCTGTTGAGAGAGATGATTTGAGTTCCGGTCAGGATGCCGTAATATTTTTTTCCGCCGTTTTTGCAGTAAGCGATACCGCCGCTTCTTAAATATTTCACGGTAACGATTTCACGCAGATCATCTTTGAGTTCCTGCCATGCGGTTTCAATATCAGCAACCAGGCGTCCTGTTGCTTCGCTGAGGGTGTCGATAAATTCTTCAAAATCGTTCATTTTTCAATCCTTATCAATAATAGAGTTTGACGCGAATCATTTTTTTTCTGCATTTGGGACAGGTCGGAGCTTTGGGGGTTCCGGAAAATATCGGTGGCCAAAACACAATCCACGGATTGGTTTTTTCAAAAGTTTCTTTTTCGGTGTTGCAGTCAGGACATTTCCAGAGGACCATTCTCCGGGGAGGTGTGATCACTGATTTCATTGGCACAACTCCTGAAGTTCCCAGATGGCATTTTGAAGAGCAGTCTGAAAGTCACCGATTTTTTCACTTACATCACTGATTCTGTTTTGAGCCCAGAGTTCATTTGAAATAACAATTCCGGGAAATTCCGGAACAATTTCTGGTTTTTCCAATTTGGCGGCAATTTTTTCCAAATCTTCATGAATGGTTTTGACAAAACGCCACTGGAGTTTCAACTCTTCAACAACTTTGCGTTTGTTCGGAGTCATTTCCTCAACATCTTCACGGATGATGCAGGAAATCTGCCGTGAAGAAATTTCCAGAAGATGTTTTGTTGCCTGTGCATCCTGAGCAATCAACGCCCATAGTTGCTGTAACGTGATATTTTTTTCTTTTTCTGTCATAGAGACCTCCTGTTTTATTTTCTGAACTCAATATATTTGCGGACCGTTGCCATTTTGTGTCATACTATCGTCTTTAACTGTTTTTTTTGAGAAAAATTTATCGGCAACGGGGGGAGGCGTGTTGCGTGGGCGTGGCACAATAAAAACGGAGAAGTACGGAATCGAACGGAATCGAACGGAGAAATGGTGTGCCACGGAATACCCCATAACCTGGCAGTGTCTCTGTGTGGTTTGGCTCGGGCGAAGATTTACCCGCACCCGTTGCCATATCACCCTCTTGACTTTTGCCGGAACAGGTGTTATATTAAGTTTATTAACCGGTTAATTAAAAAGAATTTTTGCCATGAAAAAACGTCCGACATTACGGGATATTGCCGCAAAATGCGGTGTTTCCAGAACTCTTGTATCCGTGGTTTTAAACGGTAAAGAGGGCAAAATCAGTTGTTCCGAAGCGTGCCGTCAGAAAATCAGGGAAACGGCGCGGCAGATGGGGTATGCGCCAAATTGTCTGGCACGCTCCATGTCTTCAGGACGCTCCCCCGTTGTCGCAGTCATGCTTCATCTGGACGTGAATGATCTGTTTTCAGGCAGTTACGATTACTTTAATGATCTGTTTCCCCGCCTGACTCTGGAGTTGAACGCACGCGGTCTGGAAGTTTTGTTTGTTCCCTGCCGCAGCCGTGAGGAACAGATTTTGCGTCTGGAAAAATTAACTTCCGGCGGATTGGCAGGCGCTGTTATTTCAAATGTTTTCCCCGATGATTATTCGGATTTTACCCGTCAACTGGTCAATTCCGGTGTGCCGTATACGATTCTGGGTTATCCTTACGGAGAAGATTGTTATTGTATTTACAGCAAGCGGTCATACAGCTGGCTGGATGACGTCCTTTCCGCACATCCGGAATGGAAAAACTGCTGGCTGATGACCCGTATCCAGAAAAAACATATCCTCTGCCGCTATCCCTTTAAACACAATTATATCTGGCTGGCGGAAAAGGCGGAACCGGCAGATGAAATTTTGAAAGACCCTGAAACATTGATCGTCTGTGCCGGACTTGAACTTTATCAGACATACAGCAAAAAAATCTGTCATCCGCTTCTGTGGGAACGCTCCCGTATGAAAAATCTCATACCTGATGGAATTTTGTGTCACTTAGGTTCTTCTTGCGGTATAAGAGCGCAAATTGCCCGGACTGCCGCTCATCAGGTCGCCGACTGGCTCCTTGAAGATAAATTACCTGAATCAAAACAAATTTGTATAAAAAATATAACGGAGGACTTAAAATGAAACATCAAACCGCAGAGTCAGTAGGAAAACCTGCCCATGGGCAGGTGAAACTTCTTGTGAATGCTGCTTGTAAAACAGGTGTTTTGTATAACCGCTGCGGCATGCTGTTATCAAAGGGCGGCGCATTGGTACGGAAAAGTACGGAAGAGTACGGAAGGGTACGGAGTCAGGCGCCGCAGAATACGGCTGGTTTCGCCCAACAACAAAATACCCCGTTTTTTTTGAAAGAAAAGGGGAGCGCGAGGGGAAAAGAAAACTTTTTTTCTCGTGAAAAAAAGTTTTCGCTGTCCCCCAATCTCTCCCCCTTTACTCTCATAGAACTGCTGGTTGTGATTGCGATTATTGCGATACTGGCGGCGATGCTTATGCCGGCGTTGAGTCAGGCAAGGGCGCGGGCGCGGCAATCCAACTGCACATCCAATTTGAAACAATGGGGCGTGGTTGTGGGGCAGTATGCGGATAACTACAATGATTTTCTGATTCCGCAGAATGTCTGTACTGTCGGAAATGTAACCGAAACGCCGCAGATCTGGCTGGATGACCGTTCCGTCATCAAGCAGATGATCGCACCGGGAACGAAAGCCTCTCGCTGGAAAGAGGGCATGGGGGTCAACGGCTGTCCTGAAGTACCCGCAGGCGTGTTCGGAAAGAAAGACGGCGTAACCAAAACATTCCTTGCCCGCTTTTACAGTTACGGACACTCTACAAGTGTATTGGGAACGATGGCAGCTCCTCATAAAATCACACATTTGAAATCCGCTTCAAAATATGTGGCATTTGCCGATGCAACTTATTCCAATTTCACTGTTGACAGTTACCATGTCGGCTATGCGCATCCGCGCCTGGAGCTGCGTCATCAGAGCGGCAATGCCGTCAACATGGTCCACACAGACGGACACGTTGAGACCTTTACCGGAGCGCAAATCCTGCAGGGAAAAATGCCTGAAATCGCCAAGTTTGCGCCGGGTATCGACGGCTGCAACGGTTATGAATTCAAGGATAAATGGTTGAAAAACTGATGAAAAAATTACTGTTTCTGCTGAGTTTTTCCGCCATCCTTTTAAGCGGAAAAGAGGATGTATTTGTACTTGAAAACGGACGGGTGTTCCATGCGGAAAATTCTGTTTTCAAGGCAGGGATTTTTGAGGGGACTCCGAAAAACAGAGGAACTGCTCTGGTGTATCCGGTCAAAAAGGGGGCGTTTCCACAGAATGTAAGTCTTCTCAAGGTGTACGGAAACGGCTTTGATGAAAAAGATCTTTCCCTTTCTCTGCGCGGCAAAACAAGAGTGACCGTTCAGCAGGCGAAAAAAGAAAAGGACGGCAGTTTTATCTTTTCTTTTGCCGCATTGCCGGAGGAATTGGCTCAGATACGCATTTACTTTAATACAGCAAACCGTTTCAGCGGAAAAAAGGTGAAACTTGAGTTCAAAAAAATCCAACTGGAAACGCCTGCGTTTTTCCGTCCTGACAAAACCGTCAAAAGACAGCGTATGTTTGATGAAACGGTGATTTTTCCACGGATACAGAGCAAATATGATCTGATAAAAAATTATCTTTCCTCCTATTCTGCGGGGACAGGAACTTTTGTGGACAGACCGCTGTTTTTCAACCGTGAACTGGCGGATACGCCTCTGCCGGAATACGATAAACAAAACAGTACAAAGAGTTTTCAGAAGCAGCTTGAAACGGCGAAAATGTTTGTGGACGGCCTGGGGATTTTTTACAGCAGACGCCCCATCCGTTATATGAATCCCATCCGCGCGGCGGAAAAGGCGGGATTGAACAACAGCGTTTTTATGGAAGCAACGCCGCCGGGACTTGCCCGGCACAAAATGATGTTTCCCGCCATTGATCAGACCCTTGCTTCTCCCGCCGTATTCAAACACCGGGGTTCTCTTGTCATAAGCTCCTACCACGGAGAAGTGTTCAAGCCTGAAAAATGGCAAAAAGTCCTTGCGCCCTACCGTAAACGTTACGGCAAAAAGGTTCTGTTCACCGTGGAACTGCGGGGAACAGGTTACAGCATGAATGCACACTACCGCAAGACGAATGGAAGACCCTCTCTTGCGTTTACTGAAAATATCAAAAAGAAAATCCGTGCTTATCTGGATGTTGCGGACGGCGTGAATTTTTCTGCCTCCAACCATCTGATTGATAAAAGAAAGGGATTCCCCGAAAATGTTTTAAGTATTGCCGCCTATGAAAATTATATTATTCCCGTCTTTGTATCTGTCCTTGCCGAAAAGAAATACGACGGTAAAAAGATTCTGGGGCTGAGTGCCCACAAAGGCTATACCCAGACCCGCCATACGGCAAGCAATGTGGATGACGAGGGAACAGGCAGTATGCGCAAAAGTCTTGCCGCCGCGCTCAAAGCAAACTGCGACTTTATCATCATGCCCGAATGGAACGAAATCAACGAAAACACCCACGTTGAACCGCTGGTATCCAATGCGTTGACCAATATCCGTGTGGTCAATGCGCTGCGGGGAAAAGCAACGGCGGATGTTGAAAAACGTTTTCCCAACCTGATTCTCTCTTTCCGTCAGACGAATGATCTTGCTGCTCCCGTTCCCATTGAACTCTTGGGACTTCCTGACAAAGACAGTCCTGAAAGTAAAGTCAAACTGCATTTGTATTCCCTTGACGGCAAACAGGTGAAAAGTTTCCCCGAAATCACATTCAGCCACAAAAAGACGGAAGAAAAATTCTTTCTTGAACCGGCGGGAAATTTTGCCCGTCACCGCTGTCTGATTCCTGAACTTGAAATCGTTTGGGGTGCAAAGAAAATGAAAATCCGCCGCGGACTGCCGCATATCCGCCTTTTCAGTGCGCCCAACGTCAATAATACCTATGTTAAAATTCCGTTGCGCGATCTGCCTGATCCTGAAAAGATTGCAGCGGAACTTACCTTTGAAAAGGATAAAATCCGGGCAAAAGGAAAGGCGTTTTCGCTTGATAAGATCATGTCCGTTGAACTGCTCGGCAATGAAAATGTGCTTGCCGCCTTTGATCCCCGCAAGGAATATGTTCCGCCGCGCGGCATGGTGCTGCTGCGCTGGATGCGTTCAACGCCGGTGGTTTCAGACTTCGGCAACGATATATTGAAATTGCGCTCGTCCGATGGCAGAATTCAACTCCGCACACCGCATATTTTCAGTTTGACGGGTATGAAACTTGAACAGATTTCTCCGTATATGATTTCAGGAAGAATCGGCGGCGGCTGCTGTATCAGGGAATTTTTCTTCTTTGCCAAACCGTCAGCGGAGTTGGAATTTATCGTAAATAAAACTTCCGTCAAAGTAAAGGTCGGCGACATTCTTGCCAACGGTTTTGCCCGCTTTGCGCTGACACACGGCGTAACTCAGACCGTTGAGCATTGTACAGAGCAGATAGAAATGCCGTATCCCATCAAAAAACAGCATGTGGATTTCGATTTTACTGCGCCTTTGCGTGCGGATAAAAATACCGTGTATACGCTGCGGATTGTTACCAAAAAGGGCAGGGTTTACCGCAGTCTGCCTGTTATGCGGGAATCCCCCTCCGCAAAAATGTGTCAGCTGCCTGTGTGGGATCTGCTTGAAAATCAACGGAAAATTCTTTCTGTTCCGGAATACATGCTCCGCAATGCGGTGTTTGACTTTGATCCCCGTTATGGTGATGTGCTGCCGACCGTTTCAAAAATCCGCTCAGAATACGCTATGTCAGGCGGCTTTGATTACCGCAGTCACAGCGCAAAAGGGTGGAATGTTCTGCACAAAGCGCAATGGAAAAAAGAGAATGGCAAATGGCTGCTGGAATTTAAAAACGGTTCCGGACTGCTGCTCTGTCAGCCGCTTTTTTCACGCAGTGCCTTTGATATCGAATTGACTGTAAGTATGGATGATACAAAAGGACAGACCATACTGGATGTCCTCGGCGGAAAACTCCCCGTAAAAGTTGAAAACGGCAAACTTTACGGAGAAATAACCACCTCTTGCGGAAAGAAAAAATGGCAGTCTTCCGCAACGATTGAAAAGGGACGGTTCTATAATCTGCGTCTGGTTTATGATCTTGCGGAACTGGTTGTTTTTCTGGATGGCAAAAAGATTGCCTCTGTTTCCGCAACAGGCGTATTTACTGACGGCTGGATACTCTGTATCGGCGGCGCACCTGTAAAACTCCCCCGTGCCGTTTCAAACGTTCTGCAAAAGACTGCCCGCTCAGGAAATAAACCCAATCCCGGATTCCGTTTCCGCGGCAGACTGAAAAGTTTGAGAATTTCAAATTACCCTGTGGAAAATAAATAACAGGGTGCTATATTATATCAAATACCGGTAAATCCGGAAAACATTGAACTCAAAAAAATTAAGAGATCAAAAATGAGAAAATTGAAAATCGTTCATATCGGAGCCGGTTCGGGCTTTGTTCTTTCCATCGCCCGTGAATTGCTCAGCAGCCCCATCTTTGACGATGCGGAATTCGTGTTGTCAGACCTTTCTGAAGAACGTCTGAAAGCAGCCTATGATGTGGTGACAAGCGAACTTGCCAAGAAACCCAACCATATAAGGGTGAGCTGCTTCACCAAAAACAGCGAAGCTCTGCCCGGTGCGGACTACGTCATCACCAGCTGCGAACCCAACCGTTATGAAAACTGGTATTATGATTTGATGATCCCCGAACAGTTCGGCTGCAATCAGGTCAAAGGCGAAAACGGCGGTCCCGGCGGTATCATCCACGCCACACGCAATATCATCATGTTCAAGCAGATTCTTGCTGATATTGAAAAATATGCGCCCAATGCCTGGCTGATGAACTTCACCAACCCGATGTCCTTCCTCTGCACCTATTTCAAGAACTATTCCAAAATCAGGGCGCTGGGATTCTGCCATCAGGTCCACGGTTCTTTCGGTGTGATTTCTGAAATGCTCGGTTTTGAACCCGGTGAACTGCAGGTTATTTCCGCCGGTGTCAACCACTTGAACTGGCTGTTTGATATCCGCAGACGCAATACCGGAACATCCTATATGAAAGAATTTCTTGAGGGTGTCCGCAACTCCAAATACTGGCATGAGCGTTTCAAGAACATTCCCGATCAGACCTTTACGCTCAAAGTGCTTGAAACTTTCAATATGTATCCTGTCGGCTACGATGACCACATCATTGAATACATGCCCTTCTTCTGGACTAAAGAGGAGTGGGAAGCACACGGCGTCCGTGCGTTGACTGAAACCTACAAAAACATGGCAGAGAAGAAACAGCACATTCTTGAAGTCACCCGTCTGCTGGGCAAAGAATTCACGAAACCGCCGTTCCCGGTCGATCCGGATCACCCGTATTATGCAGAGAATCCCTGTGAAGTCATCGTTGCGCTTGAAACCAACACGCCGACTTATTTTGATGCCATCAACATCAAAAACAACGGTGCTGTCGGCAACCTGCCTGCGGATGTCATTCTCGACGTTCCGGCTGTCTGTGTCGGCGGAGAGGTCCGCAGTATCCACGTCGGCGACCTGCCTGCAGGACCGCTGGAAATCTGCCGCCGCCAGACAGCACTCCACGAGATGCTCTCTCATGCCGTGGAAAACTGCGACAACTCCATGATGGTTCAGATTCTCTGTCTCTGCCCCTATATCACCAGCGTGACCCAGGCGGAAAAAATCTGGAACGCCTACAAAGAGCAGTTCAAGAAATATCTCCCCGGTTTCTGAGAAACCGTTTGAATCTGATGAAAATATCCGGTCCGCACGGCCGGATATTTTTTGCTTTTCAATGTTGAAAAAAAGTGCAATTCATGTTACATTATGTCTGAACAGTTTTTTTATTGCAGAAACTGAAAAGCAGATTTAACGGATTACAAAGGATTTTTCAAGTCTATGATTATAAAAAGTGTGGCATATCCCCGGGCGGCTCTCATCGGGAATCCGTCAGACGGCTACAACGGCAAGACGATTGCATTTGTTTTCCGCAACTACCGTGCAGAAGTGCAGCTGTATGAAACACCCGAACTTGAACTGCTCTCAAGCCGCAGAGATTACAACAGTTTCAAAAGTCTGGATGCCCTCTCTGAAGATATCGCCCAATACGGCTATTACGGCGGTATCCGCCTGATGAAAGCTGCGGCAAAGAAATTCAACGAATATTGTCACGCTTCAGGTATCGTTCTGGAAAAAAAGAACTTCACCCTCAAGTATTACAGCGATATCCCCAACCGTCTGGGACTGGCAGGCTCCTCCGCCATCATCACCGCCGCAATGAAAGCCATGTTCCGCTTTTATGAACTTGAGATCGATCCGGCGCACCTTGCGAATCTGGTTCTTTCCACCGAACGCGATGAACTGGGTATCCCCGCCGGACTTCAGGATCGTGTCGCTCAGGCGTACAATATCCCCGTTTTCATGGATTTTGACAAAGAATTCATGCGTGAAAACGGTATCGGCAGATATACCCCCATTGATATTCCTGCGGAACTTAAAATCTATGTCGCCTACCGCACCGATTTGGCGGAAGGCTCTGAAATTCTCCACAGCCGTCTGCGTGATGATTACGAATCCGGTGTGCCGCGCGTCGTCGCCGCCATGCAGGAGTGGGCGCACTTGACGGAACAGGTCAAAATTGCTCTTGAAAAAAAGGATTTTGCCGCCATTCCTGCGCTGCTTGACCGCAATTTTGATCTGCGCTGCGAAGTTTGTTCCGGCTCGGTAAGTGCCAAAAACCGCCGCATGGTGGAAATTGCCCGTTCCTGCGGCGCCTCTGCCAAATTCACCGGCTCCGGCGGTGCCATCATCGGTACTTATTCTGATGACACCATGTTTGAAAATATGCGTAAAGCCTTCAAAGCCGAGCACATTGATCTGCTCAAACCTGATATTGTATGTGAAGGAAATATCTGATGTCCGTCAAAGTTAAAAAAGCAGTTATTCCCGCTGCGGGATTCGGAACACGTTTTCTGCCTTTCACCAAATCCGTGCCGAAAGAGCTGATCCCCCTGGTGGACAAGCCCGTCATTCAATATGTTGTGGAAGAGGCTGTTGCCTCGGGTATTGAAGAGATTTTGCTTGTTATCAGTTCCGACAAAGAGCCGATCATCCGTCATTTCAACCCCGTCCCTGAATTGGAACGCCGCCTTGAAGAACAGAATAAATCTGAAATGCTGCAGCAGGTTCAGGAAATTTCCAAACTTGCGAAAATCCACTACGTTTATCAGCAGGAGTTGAACGGACTCGGCGACGCTGTTGCCCGCGCTCAATATTTTGTCGGCAATGAACCCTTTGCCGTTCTGCTCGGTGATACCGTTATGGATTCCTTCACTGACAAGCCCGTGACCCGTCAGCTTGCGGATGTTTTTGAACGCACGTCAAGTTCCGTCGTTGCCCTTGAAGAAGTTCCCCTTGAACGCGTTTCAAAATACGGTATCGCTGACGGTGATGAGGTTGAAAAAGACATCCTCAAAATCAGAAAAATGGTTGAAAAACCCTCTCCGGAAAATGCCCCGAGCCGTCTGGCTTTTGCTGCCAGATACATTTTTACGCCGGAAATCTTCGCCGCCCTCGCCGCCACCGGCAGGGGCAAAAACAATGAAATACAGTTGACTGATGCCATGCAGAAATTACTTGCCACCGGTGCCATGTACGGCTGCAAAGTTGCCGGAAAACGCTACGATATCGGCAGTAAAAGCGGATTTTTAAAAAGTACCGTTGAATTTGCTCTCCGCCGTCCGGAATTCCGTGAGGAATTTCTTGCATTTCTGCGCGAAACAGTCGCAAAATTTGAAAGTTGAATCTTACTGTGAGTATTTTTACCAAAATCAAAAATCTTCTTTTCGGGACCCCCGAAGTAAAGAAAGATATCCCCGCAAAGAAAAAAAAGAACAAAAAGAAAAAATCTTCCGCTGCCAAGCCGGTCAACAATGCCGTTCCCCGGAAAAAGAATTCTGCGCCCGTAAAATCCCGCAAGCCTGTTAAAAATGAGCGCAGAGAGAAAAAAGTGTACGTCAGAAGTTCTGATTCTTCAGGTGAACTCTTTGTTCAGCCGGATATTCCCCATCCTGAAGTTCTTGAAGAAGTTCCTCCCGCCGACGGCAAAATGCGTTTCGGTGATCTCCCCCTGCACAAAGAGGTGCTTTTCGGCGTTCAGGCTGCCGGATTCAAGTATTGTTCCCCCATTCAGGCAATGGCTCTGCCCGAACTCCTCAACGGGCGTGATCTCGCCGGAAAAGCTCAGACCGGTACCGGTAAAACTGCCGCGTTTCTCCTTGCCGTTTTTACCAAACTGCTCAACAATCCCCTCTCAGAACGCAAAAATGCAACCCCGCGCGTTCTGATTCTTGCCCCCACGAGAGAACTTGCCATCCAAATCTACAAAGATTCCTGTCAGCTCGGCGTTTTCACCGGACTCAAAAGTCTTGTCGTTTTCGGCGGTATGGACCACGCAAAACAGCAGGAATCTCTTGACTGTCAACTGGATATCCTCGTCGGTACTCCCGGCAGAGTCATTGATTACTCCCGCAGCCGTTTTCTTGATCTCTCTCAGGTCGAAGTTCTGATTATTGATGAAGCGGATCGTATGTTGGATATGGGATTTATTCCCGATGTCAAACGCATCGTCTCCCAGCTCCCCCGCCGCGGAGACCGGCAGACGCTCCTCTTTTCCGCCACCCTTGATGAAGATATTTTGCGTCTCTCTTCCGGATGGCTCACCGATCCCTTCGTCGTTGAAAGTGAACCCGAAAAACTTGTCAGCGAAAACATTGAACAGGTTTTCTATGCCGTTTCCCGCGACGAAAAGCTTGATCTTGTCCGCCATCTGCTTAAAAATGAAACTTATGAACGTGTGATTATTTTCGGCAACAGAAAAGATGTCAATCTGCGGCTTCAGCGCGATCTTGCCCGTTGCGGTTATCATGTTCCCGTCCTCTCCGGAGATATCCCCCAGGATAAGCGTATGAAAATTCTTGAAAGATTCCGCGACGGCAGCGAAAAGGTCGTTATTGCCACCGATGTCGCCGCCCGCGGTATTCACGTTGATAATGTCTCTCTTGTTATCAATTATGATCTTCCCGAACGCGCCGAAGACTATATCCACCGTATCGGCAGAACCGGACGCGCCGGGCACACCGGCAAAGCGATCAGTTTTCTCTGCGAATACGGCGCCTATTATCTCCCCGCCATCGAAGAACTCCTCGGCACCACCTTCTCCAGCCAACCCGCTTTTTTTTCGGAAGAAAAAAAAGCTTAGGCCGAAACGTCGGCTCCGGTCTCACGCCGCCTTGCCCTTCGGGGAAGCGGCGTAATTTGCAAATAAGCCGTCATGGTAATTTTTTGCACTCAAATTCTGTATAGCCGTTGCGGTTTGCAAAGTCAATCGGGCGGCGCTTGATGTGAGAATTATGGGAATTATGAGAATTATGAGATTGTGTGATTGGTGCGCCGATTGCAATAATCACCCCTGCGGTAAATCTGCCCCGAGCCAAACCACACAGCGCCCCCGCAAACCCACGGGGTATACCGAGGCGCCCCAATTTGTCAGACAGGTCAGACAGGTCAGACAGGTCAGACACAAGCGCCACGCCCACGCAACACGCACACCGCCGTTGCCATTAAAAAAGCCCGGCATACCCCAGCGGTAAATCTGCACCCCGAGCCACCCCAAACAGCGGCAAGCAAACCCACGGGGTATACCGAGGCGCCCCAATTTGTCAGACAGGTCAGACAGGTCAGACAGGTCAGACACAAGCGCCACA
>SUVX01000008.1 GCA_015061725.1 Lentisphaerota bacterium | reverse complement strand
GCGTTTTCAGGAGAAAGCAGTCCGCGCATGGTGTCGCGTTTGTAAGCGTTGCCCCACTCCCGTCCCAGCTGGGCGATACGGATGGTGACATTTTTGGCAGGCTTTATCCCCCGGGGAGCGTTTGCCGCCGCCATATAGGCACTGCTGATAATTTCCTTTTCAGGAAAAGATGAGGCAATATCATTCATAAATGACAGCATAACGCCTGAAAACGAACCGTATTTTTTCTTTGCCGCACGGCACGCCGCACACTGACAGTAAGAGGGATTGTCATTGGGATCAAGCACATAAGAGGGCGCATAGATTCCTTTTGCCTCATCCTGACGGATATACGCGGCAAGTTTTTCTTTGATGATGCGCCGTGTTTTGGGGTTGCTGTAACAAATCTGTCCCGGTCCGGAGGCATTGACCGCTTTGACGATTTTTCCCGCAGAATCGACCGAAAGGATATCTTCATCTTCTTTAGCAAGTCCCCGGGTGTAGTCGTAAAAGTTGTGGCAGGGACGGGGTGAACCGTAAACAGGACCGATTCCCCACTTCTTTGCTTCTGCGGGCAGTTTTTCATCAAAAAAAAGATTCAGCCGGCTGCGGAGCATGAAACGGATTCTTGACGGATTATCCTTACCGGAGTAAGAGTAGATACCCCGCACTTTGAATGCAGGTTTTCCACGCAGAAGGAGATTCTTTTTCCAGGTGTAGTTTTTACGTTCCGGAACAAAAGTACAGTCTTCGGCAGCGTAAATGACGCCCAGTTCTTTTTCAGCAAATTCAAGAACGGCATAGATGACTCCGGTCTTCCTGCCGCCGTTGATAATCAGATTGCCGTCAACGGCTTTGACACACCACTCTTCCTTTGCCATCTTCAAAGAGTCCAGTCCGTGTTTTACGGCAAGCGCAGTGTTTCCAAGATAAATTGCGTTTGAAAGATTTTTGCCGTAAACGACATCGATCTTTTGCGCCAGAGCTTTTTCCAGAACTTCAGTCAACTCTGAAAGAGCCAGTTTTTCAGCGTCATCCGGCTTATCCGGCAGCACAACCGTCAACGCTGAAAGATTCAATACCGCCGCAAAAAAAACAAAGAAGAACAGCTTTTTCATCACTTTTTTCTCACTTGACACTTACAGTAAATTCTATTTGTTCAACAGGATTTACCGGATAGATCCGCACCCACACCCGGTTGCCTTTGGGGTGTGTTTCACAGCTGACACGGATTTTTCCCTTGCTTGTCAAGGTAAATTCTTTTCCCGCTTCGCCCTTGAAAAAGGTCATGGAAATCACCTGATTGCGGAGCTGATACCAGGCAAACTTTCTGCTTCCGACCACAGGAACAGTCTTGCCGTTGAACACAAAATTCTTTCCTTTAACGCTGTCAAGCGGAAGATTGAGGAACAGAAAACGCTCTTTGACATCTTTTTTATCCTGAAATTTCCAGGCAGCTGAATAGGCAAAAGTTTTATCCTGCTGAGCTTTCAGAGAGGTTGCAATCACAACGGGCGCAGTCTTTCCCGGAAGAACAGTTTCCCAGACATCCTTCTCTGTCATGCGGTTCTTTGCGGCACGCTCTTCGGGACTGATCCATTTGACTGTCTGCGTGTAGGGAACAAGTTTCACGCCCCCTCCGAAACTCAAAACACCGTTTTTCAAAACCGGTTCTGCTCCGCAGAGAAGAAAAGCAGAAACAACTGTTGACAGAATGGCAAAATATCTGACATTCATTTTTTTAACTCCCTTGTATTTTATTTGGAACTTGGCACGTGTTTACTCATAATATTGTTTTTATCCCAGAAATAAATATACTGGGCGTAACCGTTTTCTTTGATGATTGCAGACATATCGGCGATTGACGTCGGCGCAACGTGTCCGTCAAAGAACCAGGCATGCGCCCGGTCGTTGTGGCGCATATGCATTGCTCCGCGCGTACTGGTAAGCGTATTGTATTTGGCGGAAATCGTTGCCGACTGCACAAATTGCCCTCCGTTCAACTGAATAGAGTCAGCCAGTCCGTAATACATTGAAGGTTTTTTCAAACGGCTGGAGACAACAAAAAACGGATTGCATCCCGCCGCATTCGGCAACTGAATGATCGCTTCACTCGGAAGAAATGTTCCCTGTGAATGCGCACTGATACCGCCGTAACAATGCCGCCAGGTTTCCGCAGGTTTGTTTGCGCCGAATGCCGGACACTGGGTGATGTTTCTGTTGGTGATATATCCCAGACGCTCCCAGTTGTTGTTATTGATGCGCGGCGCAACAGGCGTAAGAGAGTTGTCACTGTTGATATCCCCGTTGATCAAAATACCGAACCAGGTGGTCGCACCGTTGTGAACGTAAAAATATCCCTTGAAATCCTCAGCATAACTGTTCAACGCACTGCCGCATTGTTTCAAGTTGGATAAACACGTCGTCGCTTTTGCCTTTTCTCTTGCCTGCTGCAATGCCGGCATCAGCATCGCCGCCAGAATCGCGATAATCGCAATCACCACCAGCAGTTCTATTAAAGTAAAGGGATGTGATGCGAGGGGACAAGCAAACTTTTTTTCACGAGAAAAAAAGTTTTCTTTTCCCCTCGCGCTCCCCTTTTCTTTCAAAAAAAGCGGGGTATTTTGTTGTTGGGCGAAACCAGCCGTATTCTGCGGCGCCTGACTCCGTACCCTTCCGTACTTATCCGTACTCATCCGTACAAACGCGCCGCCCCACAAAGACAGCATACTGCTGTGGTTATACAAAACACCTGTTTTACAAGCAGCACGTACCAGCAGTTCTATGAGAGTAGAGGGGCTGGGTTGCGGAGGAAAACAAAGTTTTTGCGGATTGTTTTTCATGTTGTTACTTCCCTTTTTGTATCAATTTAAATATTGTTGAACATCGTTGTATGTAAAATCTCCGATAATATATTTGCCGATGGCATCTGCAAAAACTTTTCCTTTTACGAAAAAGTCTCCGGCATCAACCAGCATGAGAGAACTTTTAAGCATATCCAGCAGAGCCGATGTACCGGAAGGCATATTTTTCAAAAATTCTTTTGAATATGCGGCACTGATGTTGGCAGGTATATTGCATTGAAACCCGGCAGCAAGCAGGCTCAACTCATCTCCGGCAATGATTGCTGCGGCTTTGGCGGCAAGCGCACGGGAGAAGGCATTGCGTCCGATACCGATGTAACTTGCGATTGCAGGTATTCTGCCGGACATCTGCCGCGCGGTAACGACACAGCCGGACATATTGCAGCCGTAATTCAACTGTGCCGAAAAGGTATTCAATGCCATTATTTCCCCGTTGTGAAATTTACGGAATATTTCATCGGCTTCATTGAAATCACTCAAATACGGAGACAGTTTCCGGTACATCTCACGGTGAAAATGCAAATGTTCATGCAAAGCGTTTCCGCTGAAATCAAACGTTCCGTTATCCGGATCATACCCGATGATTCCCTCCCCCGCAAGGGACATTAAAATCAACGGACAGAAGAGATAGGAAACCACATGCGGATAATCTATTCTGTTCCAGTCGCTTTTAAGGAGAAAAGAAACCATTTTTTCCGGAATGGGTGTTTCAGAACCGAAAATCCGGTCAAAATGTTTTCTGTTCCAGAGATTGATATTGACACTCAGCGCCAGTGGCAGTGCGGCACAGTTCTGCTGATATGTGCAGGGGAAAAACGCCGTATTTCCTGCCGCCTGACGGAGCATTTCAATATCTTCAGGATTGCGGCTGATGGATTCAAGCACCGGCAGTTCCACATCCGGACGGGTGGTACACCAGATGAGATCGGCGCGATCAATATCATCGGTCAACTCAATATCCGCATAAGGCAGACGAGCGCGCAATTTTTCCAGAAGAGTCTGCCACATGAGATTGGTGCGGGGGTAATGATACTCAGATATATGCAGTTTGAGCCTGTTCCGGCGCATTTCAAAAATCGTCCCTGAAATTTCAGGATGCCCGTTTCTGCCGGGACGGCAGACAAAAGTCCCCCGGCGCGGAAAACGTTTCAACAATCCCTCTTCCGCAAGATTTGTCACGATTTTATTGATCGTCATACGGGAAACACCGAATTCTCCGCACAACTCCGCCTCTGTTGCAAAGCGCGCACCATCAGGAAGATTCCCGATTCTCTCCTTTAATTCTCTGGTAATGGATTCGTTCAGTGACATAGGAAAACAAGACAAATAAATTTAATTGTATATACATAATATACTATTTGTTCTGTTATTTGTCAAATCAACCGGTTGACAGAGGGGAAATCCGGTGATATAGTTTAAAAAACACATTTTACAAGGAAATACTGCCATGGATACAATAGAACTTATTTTGCCGCAGCCGGGCGCTGAAGTGTCTTTAAGAACAGAAGAACAGAAAAATTTTGACTCTTCTCCCGACAGATTAAAATTTCATGAGCCGGAAATCGAACCGAATAAAACGGACAACACGACTCCTTCTCCTGTCATATTCAAGTGGAGCGGCGCGGCAAAGGCAGAAGTTGAATTATCTGAAACTCCGGATTTTTCAGAAATAAAAACATATCCGGGCAGAAGTAACGTGCGGGTCTTCAACCTGATTCCCGGTAAAAAATATTATTGGCGGGTCAGAAGCAAAGAAAGCCTTTCTGAAACACGCGATTTTACAATCGCAAACGAACTGCCGCGCGTGCTTTACATACCTGAACTTACCAATGTCCGCGATTGCGGCATCTGGCAGATTTCAGGGAACCGCCGCAGAAAACCCGGTATGATCTACCGCGGCGGACAACTTGAGCCGTGGACTCATCTTCCGCACGGAAACGGACTTAATGCAGAGGGAAAAAAAGTCTGGAAAGAATTGCAAATCAAAACCGATCTTGATTTGCGGAGTGACGGGGAATCCGTTTGGGAAGAAAACGAAGTATCCTATCAGAAACTCCCCTCAACGGCTTACGCCACCTGGCAGGAAACAGGCATATTTTCTCCTGAGGCAAAGGAAAAAGTCCGCAGAATCTTTACTCTGTTTGCTGATGAAACAGCATATCCGGTCTATATGCACTGCGCCGGCGGCGGGGACCGTACGGGAACAATTGCCTTTCTGCTCGGCGCCATGCTGGGCATGGATTACAATGATCTTATCAATGATTATGAATACAGCAATCTTTCAGTTTCCGGTGAACGCTGCCGTTTTTCAAAAGTATGGAAAGCATTTGAAGAAAAATTAAATGAATACGCTCCCGGCGAACCTGTCAGAAACCAGGTGATCAATTACCTGAAAAGCTGCGGAATTTCAGAAGAAACACAAAATAAAATCGCAGAAATTTTAACAGAATAAAACGCCCAAACGGTCGGGCAACGCCCGACCGCTACTCTGCTTTTTTTGAAAAAGGTTGGGGGGTCCGGGGGGAAGGGAAAAACTTTTTTTCACATGGAAAAAAAGTTTTTCCCTTTCCCCCGGTTTCCATCAATTCTTTTCAAGAACGAAGACGGCGCCGACGGCAAAGAGATTGGGCATCAGTTTGGTCAGGCGGGGAAATCTTGAGGCAATGGGCGTCTGCCGGACGATGGTGATATCAAGTTTGCGGCAGAGTTCGCAGAAGTCATTGATGGTGCTGAAATGGATATTGGGTGTATTGTACCACTGATAGGGAATCTGTGAATTGCGGGGCATACGTCCTTTCATGCAAAGCTGCAGACGGCAGTTCCAGTGTCCGAAATTGATAACGCTGACAGCGGCGCGTTTTCCGGCACGGACGATATTGCCCAGCAGAAGATCCGGACGGCGGATTTCCTGAAGCGTATGATTGAGAACAATCAGATCAAAGGAGTTATCTTCAGCGAAATCCAAACCGTCATCCATATCTCCCTGAATAACGGGGATACCGTTGGCGATACAGCGGATAACGGATTCCTGATCAATTTCAATACCAAGCACTTCGGCTTTGCGTTCTTTACGCAGATGGGCGAGGAACTTGCCGTCGCCGCAGCCCAGGTCAAGGACGCGGTCGCCGGGCTGAACCAGATCAGAAATGATTTCAAGGTCACGTCTGCGGTTGAGATCAAGGTCACGGCGGTCAATCATTTGTCACCTCCTGCTGAGCGTGGTGCGAGATGAAATCCCGGACCATTCTGCCCAGGGTTTCAACTTCAAGCAAAAAGGCGTCGTGTCCGTATCCGGATTTGATTTCGCAGAAAGTCACCTCTTTGCGGTTTTTCAAAAGAGCGTTGGTCAATCTCTGAGACTGGGCAGTGGGAAACAGCCAGTCGCTGGAAAAAGACACGATCAATCCCGCCGCCTGAACGCCGTTGACGGCTTTGACAAGATCTCCGCCGGTAGTGGCAGTCAGGTCAAAATAGTCGGTGGAACGGGTGATGTAAAAATAACTGTTGGCATCAAAACGCTCAACAAAACGTTTTCCCTGATACTGCAGATAACTTTCTACGGCAAAGTCGCGGTCAAAGTCGTAATCATACTTTTCAAGTTCCTGCTTATCCTGCAAAGAACGCCCGAACTTTCTGCCGAGGGATTCCTCTGAAAGATAGGTAATATGCGCGAGCATACGCGCGGCGGCAAGACCTCTGTCGGGGGTCTTGTCGGGCGTATAATTGCCGTTGTTGAAGTTGGGATCGGCTTTGATGGCCTCACGGGCAACCCAGTCAAAGGCAATGTTCTGCGGAGAGAACTGACATGCTGTTGCAATGGCAATGTAACTTTTGAGCATCTCAGGATAACTCACCGCCCACTGGAGAACCTGCATACCGCCCATGGAGCCGCCGAGGACTGCCAGAAGTTTTTTGATTCCCAGATGCTGAACCAATCTTTTCTGGGCGCGCACCATGTCGCGGACAGTAATGACGGGGAAATCCAGATTATAGGGTTTGCCCGTATCCGGATCAATGGACTGAGGTCCGGTCGTTCCGGAACAACCGCCGATGACGTTGGAGCAGATGACAAAATACTTATTGGTATCCACATACTTGCCGGGACCGATCATATTGTCCCACCAGCCGGGCTTGGGATCTTCAGGTGTGTGCCGTCCGCAGACGTGGGCATCACCCGAAAGAGCATGTGTGACCAGCACCGCATTGGAGGCATCAGCATTGAGCGTACCTGCCGTTTCGTAGCGGATGGTGACATCTTTGAGAACTCTGCCGCACTCAAGAGGCAAGGGTTCGGTCAACTTGTAGTCCCGGGGTTCTACAATGAAAACTGTTTCCTGCGTTTCGATTTTCACATTCTCCTAAGCAAAAAAAGTTAAATGATTCTTCAGGAGTTAAATTATATTAAACGATTGTTATGTAATATAATACACTTTTATCAAAATTCAATCCCGCTTTTTCTTCACTTTTTAAAAAAGCGGGGGCGGAGATCCAGATATTCCGGTTGTTTGTCGCGGATTTTCATCATCCATTGGGAGGAGGGATCAAAGAAAGCGCCGCGCATGAAAAGCGAGACCGTGCGGGTGGGGAGTTTCCATGAAACGGAGGCATCTCCGGTGCGGTCACCGGAGTAGCGGATTTTCAGTTCCGGCTGAATCGTTTTGATAAGCTCACGTTCTTTGGCACTTAAAGCTTTGCTTTTGGAAAGCGTGACGCGCGCCATACTTTTCATTTCATTCTCTTCTTCGGGAGAAAGAACTTCATAGCGTATACCGTTGATCACTTTGTAGTGTTTACCGCAGCCGCCGCACAATAAAAGAAGAGCCGACAAAAACATCAATACAGCAAAAAAGCGCATATTTCACCTTTCCAGATGATGAAACTCCAACAGGGAATTCATCCATTTATTGAGACTGAGCCAGTATTCCGGACGGCATTCGGGCAGCGGGGAATCATCAATGCCGGATGCGACAAGATTTTCAAGAAAATCATTCTGTTCCGCCGTTGCGCCTTCGGGCAGAAGACCGTTTTCATAGAGATAGGCACACTTGAGGACTACGGAACACTGGACAAGACTCCAGCGGTACGGGTCTTCTGTTCCCTCTTCCGCTGAAAGATGACGGAAAACGGAAACAGAAGCATCATAGGTATAAGGCTGCGGCACATTGTCGGGCATATTCCGCAACAGAAAATTGCCGATTTTCACCGCCATTTTGTAATTGTTGACAACATCTGCCACGCCTGAAAAATCATTGAGCAGTTCCACTCTGTCGGCATTGTGCAGATCACCGGGAATATCATCTTTGAATTCAATGTTAAGTTCCCGGTAAAGATCCGCAACCGGCATGGATTTTTCGCTGATTTTCTGCGCTCCGTGAATGACAAAACTCATCCTGCCGTAATCCGGACTTATGCCCCGGACAATCAGGGCGGATTCACGGTAAGGACGCTTTTCAAGCACCAGCAGTTGTGTGGTAACAATCATTTCAGCCCAATTGTTTCTTGAGTTCGGCAATCGCCATCTGAGGATTGGCTTTGCCCTTTGAGAGTTTCATCACCTGTCCGACCATGTACTGAAGCACACGTTCATTTCCGGCACGGTATTCATCAACCTGCTTGGGATTCTTTTCTATTGCTTCGGCGACGATCGCGGCAATCGCGCCGGTATCGCTGACCTGGACAAGTCCCTTTTCTTCAATGATAACTTTCGGCGTCTTGCCGGAGGCATACATTTCGGCAAAGACCTCTTTACCGATTTTTCCGTTGATGGCACCTGAAGAAATCACATCCGTCAACTCAGCCAGAGCGGCGGGGGTGATTTTGCATTCGTTGATGGAAATTTTATCCTCTCCCAGCAGACGGAGCAACTCTGAAGAAATCCAGTTGGCGACCATTTTCGGCGTTTTGGCAAGACGTGCCGCCGCATCGAACCAGGCGGCAAGTTCTTTGTCAGAGGTCAACACCGTGGCATCATAAGCGGTAATGCCGTACTGCTCCTGAAAGCGTTTTCTCATAGCTTCGGGCAGTTCGGGCAGCGTGGCGCGGATGGCTTCGATTTCTTCATCAGTGAACACGACCGGCATCAAGTCCGGATCGGGGAAGTAACGGTAATCGTGCGCCGCTTCTTTGGTACGCATGAGGTAACTTTCGCCCAGATCATCGTTCCAGCCGCGGGTTTCCTGACGGATGACGACGCCGCGGTCAAGCAAGTCCGCCTGACGCCAGATTTCGTAATCAATGGCACGGTGAACGGCGCGGAAACTGTTGAGGTTTTTAAGTTCGATTTTGGTACCGAACTCTTTCTGTCCAACGGGGCGCAGAGAGATGTTGACGTCACAGCGCATCTGTCCTTTTTCCATATCGCAGTCACCAATACCGCCGTAACGCATGATTTCTTTCAAACTGGTCAGATACGCATAAGCTTCGTCGGCACTGCGCATATCCGGTTCGCTCACGACTTCCATCAGAGGAACGCCCGCGCGGTTGTAGTCCACACCGCTTTTGTCGCCGGAGTGAACCAGTTTTGCGGCATCTTCTTCGAGGTGGATACGGGTGATACCGATGTATTTATCCGGCAGGGGTGCGCCTGAAAATCCCTCGCCCTCAAGTTTGATTCTGCCGTGTTCGCAGAAGGGCAGATCGTACTGGGAGATCTGGTAGTTCTTGGGCATATCGGGGTAAAAGTAACTCTTGCGGTCAAATTTGCTGAATTTGGCGATGGTGCATTCAGTCAAAAGTCCCGCACGGACTGCCGCATAGATCGCATAACGGTTGGGAACAGGCAGCACCCCGGGGTATCCCATGCACACCGGGCAGACATTGGTATTGGGTTCGGCGCCGGAACGGTTGGCGCAGGAACAGAACATTTTGCTTTCAGAACGGATCTCCACATGGGTTTCCAGTCCGATAACTGCTTCGTATTTCATTTTGAAAAACCTTTTGTTGCAAGCCGGTTTTCGCCGGTTTATTTTTTATAAAAATACACACATCATATAATTTAATGGAAAAATCCCTTTTTGTCAATGCCAAAACTCTTGCAACTGAGACAATATTATGCTACTTTATGCCATGAACGAGGATAATTTATGGAAAACAGTCTTTCTCAGAACATATCACTCCAGCAGCGTCAACAGTTGTCGCAGCGTCAACAGCAGTCCCTTGAACTGCTGCATCTGCCCCTGCAGAAACTGGATGAGCGCATCGCAGAAGAATTGAAAAACAATCCTCTGCTTGAAGATGAACTTCCCCCCGCCGGGGAACAGATCACTGATTCAGAAAAAGACAATCAGGACTCAAACGAAGACAGTCAGACGGATTTTGAAGCGGCGCAAAATCTCTGGGGCGATGACCTGCCTGCGGGGAGTATTTACGCCGACAGTGACGACGACGGGGATTTCTGGAGCAGAACCGCTGCGCCTCCTCCTTCAATGGACGAACAGCTTGAAGTTGAAATCGCCACCAGCGGATTGTCTGAAAGAATGATTTTTCTTGCCGGCAACATCATTTCAAACCTCAATGAAAGCGGCTATCTTGCCTCGCATCTTGCAGATATCGCCATGCTTTGCGATGCGGATATGGAAGAAATGGAAGAGGCTCTTGGTCTTGTCCAGAGTTTTGACCCGCCCGGTATCGCTGCAAGAACGCTCGGGGAATGTCTGAAAATACAACTTGAAAGAAAAGGCTCTTTAACCCCGCTTCTTGAAAAGCTCACGACCGACGATTCCATTCAGGAGATTATCGCCAACCACATTCCGCAGCTGGCAAAAAAGCTGAATGTATCCATGGAAGAACTGCTCGGGGCTGTCGCAGAAATCAAAAAACTTGATCCCGCGCCCGGAGCAGTTCTTTCAGCAAAGGAAAATGAAGTTTCCGAACCGGAAATTGAAATCATCCGTAAAAACGGACATTATGCCGTCAAGACTCTGCATGACAGAGAACGCCGACTTTCCATCTCTTTGCGTTATCAGAAAATGCTGGATGATCCCGCGCTCCAGCCCGAAACAAGAGCATACATTGAAGAAAAAATACGCTCGGCAAAAGAATTGATAGAATCTCTCCGTTTAAGAGGCGATACGCTCACAGCCATCGGCAATGTTCTTATCCGCACGCAGGCGGATTTTCTGGATTCCGGACCTGAAGAACTCCATCCGCTGACCATGAAACAGGTTGGAGAAATGCTGGATTTGAACGAATCCACCATCAGCCGTGCCGTTGCCGGAAAAGCCGTCAAAACGCCGCAGGGGATATTTCCCCTCAAATATTTCTTTTCTTCGGGATACCAAAGCGGTGACGGCGAAAATATCGCCTCGCGTGCCGTGCAGGAAAAAATCCGTGCGCTTATTGCATCAGAAGATCCGAAAAAGCCTCTCTCTGACGACAAAATCGCTCAACTGCTCTCCGAAGACGGAATCAAAATCGCGCGCCGCACCGTTGCAAAATACCGCGATATCCTCGAAATCCCAGACACCCGCAAACGCAAACGGTTTTAATGGCAGCGGGGGTGTGCGTGTTGCGGTGGTGTGACGCTTGCTTATGGACCAGATAGACCAGATGGACCAAATGGACAAGATGGGCGCGTCACGATATACCCCGAGGGTTTGCCTGTCGCAGTGTGGTTTGGCTCGGGCGAAAAATCACCGCAGGGGTATTACTCATCGGCGCCCAAATAAAAAACACAGTATTCTCAGTATTCTCAGTATTCCCAGTCAGCGCCGCCCGCAGCGGTATGGCTAACCTCAGCAGCTATGCAGAATTTTGGTGCAAAGAATAACCCGGTTGTTTTGCTGTGTCGCAGTGTGGTTTGGCTCGGGCGAAAAATCACCGCAGGGTATTACTCATCGGCGCCCCAAATAAAAAACACAGTATTCCCAGTATTCTCAGTATTCCCAGTCAGCGCCGCCCGCAGCGGCATGGCTAACCTCAGCAGCTATGCAGAATTTTGGTGCAAAGAATAACCCTGTTGTTTTGCTGTGTCGCAGTGTGGTTTGGCTCGGGCGCAGAATAACCGCAGGGGTATTACTCATCGGCGCCCCAAATAAAAAACACAGTATTCCCAGTATTCTCAGTATTCCCAGTCAGCGCCGCCCGCAGCGGTATGGCTAACCTCAGCAGCTATGCAGAATTTTGGTGCAAAGAATAACCCTGTTGTTTTGCCTGTCGCAGTGTGGTTTGGCTTGATGTGCACCCCTCTTTTTTTCATCTGAAAAAAAAGAGGGCATCTGCGATACTTTCGGCGATTTTGCGCTGATTGGCAATAAGACCGCACGCCTGCTCCTCTTGAGGGTTGGAAACAAAACCGGCCTCGATCAGGGCTGCGGGGATTTCAGACAAAACCAGAACACGGAAACGGGCAAAACGCAGACCGCGATTCTGCCGTGAAGTTGCTTTCACCATATTTTCCTGAAGAAGAGCGCCCAAGTGAATATTTTGAGCGTCGCAACTGTTTCCGGGAGCAACGGTTGTGTGAACTGAAGTTTCACGGTCATTGGTACTTGCGGCGTTGCAGGGAGTTACGATATAAGTTTCAATACCGTTGGCACCGGTTCTGCCGGCGTTGTGATGAATGGATAAAAACACATCGCCATTTTCTTTGCGGGCAAAGTTTCCGCGTTCTTCAAGGGTCAGGAAACGGTCGTCTTCACGGGTGAAACGCACCTTGAATCCCCGTTTTTTCAAAGCAGAGGCAATTTCGCGTGCCAGAGAAAGATTCAAATCTTTTTCTTTATACTTGACTCCGACGGCACCGGAATTATCTCCACCGTGTCCGGGATCAAGAATCACCGTTTTGATGGTGGAACGGGGAGAAAATTTTTCTTCAAACAGGGGATAAATGACTTTTTCCACACAAAGTTGGGAAACCTGATATTTGCCATCAGCAGAAACCGGATGGGGTAAAAAGTAAAGTTTTCCGTTAATGGAACAATACCGCTTACCGGAAAAGAGCTTAAGCGTCTTTCCGGACCGGTGACGGAAAAGTTGGAATTTTTTTCCGGACTTTTCCACTTTGAAATCCATTTCAGAGAAGGACGGAGTTTTGATTTTATCATCCATTGTACGGCATCCGCAGAAAAAAAGACAAAGTGCCGCTGTGAACAGCGGCAGAAAGAAAAGATGTTTCATATTCAACGGTTCTTCAAGAACTTTGCGACAGCGTTCCACGCCATTTTCGGACGGCGGTATTCATCCATAAGTCCCTTGTTGTTGAATCCGCGCGGACGGGAGGGGATACGGTAATCGTTGAAACTGCGGGTATCGCAGAACATCCAGATCGCCACACCCGAACAGCGGGGCGTATCCAGAACGTGTTTGAAAATCGTCGTTGCCAGATCCGCCTGATATTCCTCGGTCCAGCGGACATCACCGTGCCAGCCGGGAAGAGCTGCGCCGCCGATCTCACTGATGATAAAGGGTTTGTCTTTCAATTCAGGACGTTCAAGAATGGTCTCGTATTTTTCAAGAGCCTTGATAAGCCCCGCTTCATCAAACTGCTGAACGTCGCTCATCTGAGAATTGATGTACCAGCCGGGATAGATGTTGAAAGAAACCACATCCACTTCCTGCAAAGCAATATCGTCAAAAGGAATGTTGCAGGCATAGGTCACAGGACGGGAACCGTCTTCCTCTTTGAGGATTTGCGCCAGTTCACGGATCAAAGTCAAGCCCGGTTCAAGGTCGCTGCGCAGTTCATTCATAAAACCCTGCAGAATGATACAGGGGTGATTGATACTTTTGCGCGCCATAAGACGGGTCTGTTCGCGCTGACGGGAACGGAAAGTTTCATTGACAAGATTTTCTTCTCCGTTGCCCCAGCCCAGGGATTCCTCCCAGAAGAGCATACCCAGTTTATCGCACCAGTTGAGGACGGTTTCACTCTGAGGATAGTGACAGCCGCGGATAAAGTTGCAGCCCTGCGCCTTGATGATTTCCAAATCGCGTTTCACCAGCATTTCAGGCATGGCGTATCCGAAATCGGGATGGCAGTCGTGACGGTTGTAGCCCAGAAGTTTTACAGCTTTGCCGTTGAGGAAAAATTGTCCCTCGCGCGTTTCAATGGTACGCATACCGAAAGTGACACACTTTTCAGCGCCGGGAATACGGGAAGTCAAGGTGTGCAGATTGGGTTCTTCACAGCTCCAGAGTTTGAAGTCGGGAACACTCAGAGTAAAAGTGCCTTTGCCGTTGACAAGTTTTTCTGAAACGCTGTTCTTGCCGTCAAAGGAAAATTCAACAGTTGTTTCCGCGGGGATATTGCCGAGAAGTTCAACGGTAACTTCAACGGTTCCTTTTTGAATATCACGGGGGATGACTTTGAGGTAAGAAATCTCAACTTCGGGCGTGCGTTCAATGGAAACGCCCCGGTAGATACCGCCGTGACGGTAGAAGTCATAAAATCCGGGGAAGAGAGAAGATTTGGTATCATCAGCGCGGTTATCCACGGCAACGATGAGGGTGTGTTCCTCTTCATTTCCCGCATCAAAACGGTATTCGGCATTGGAAAAGGGCAGATCGTAACTGCCGATATTTTTTCCGTCCCAGTAAATTTCAGCCCGGGGACCGAGTCCCTCAAAGCGGAGCGTGACTTTTCCACCTGTAACGACACGGGTACGGTAGGCGCCGATACCGCGGCGGAGTTTCAAGCCCGGTTCAAGATCAAAACACCCGGGCACGGGCAGAGAGGTATTGAAGACCACTTGTTCAATGCCTTTGTATTCCTCAAGTTCTCCGACAAATCCGAAATCCCAGAATCCATTTAATGAAGTCATTTACGATATCCTCAAATTATAAAAAATCATGTAATTATCAATCGAGGCTAATATAACCTCAATTTACTGAATTGCAAATACTGAAAAAGATTTTATTGTGCCTCTTTCCTCATGTTTCTTACTTTTTGCCCGCATCGTAATAATCTTCACGGTCGGGAATGATCGCAGGAACCGTAGGCAGAACGGCGAGCAGAATCAAAGCAAACCCGGCACAGACAAGTTCAATAGTCTGATAGTGGGTAAAAGTCAATCCACCTTTCTGCCATGAAGCGGCAAGCAGTCCGCTGCCCATGGCAAAAGAAACTGCCCAGCTGCCGGCGACACGTCCGACGGAGTTGTAAGCGGAACAAATGGCAGTACTTGTCGTATACTGTCCGGGCCTGGAAAGAGCCAGCATTTCAGTTGAGAAACAGTTGGTGAAACAGGCGGCGGCAAAACTCTGTCCGAGCAGGATGACAGCACAGGCACCGGGCGTAAAAGAAAACTCAGGCACGCAAAAAGTAAGAGCGCAGGTAAAGAGAATAATACTCAAGTGACTTGCAAGCAGCAGTTTTTTGACGTTGAAACGCCGGAGCAGATATCCGAAACTCAAATATCCGGTCATGGTGCCGACAGTTCCGCAAACGGCGACCAACTGGATGGTTCCCGACCCCAGAGAAACGGACTTTTTCAAATAGAGCAGCGTCAAAGGCAGAGAAACCGCCGTCGTTAAAAAGATACCGCCGCAGTAGACGGCAAAACTCATCAATGCACTGTTGCGCATGGTGTTTCGCAACTGCTTTTTGAAGGAGAGTTCTCCGGCTGAAACGCCAGACACTGCCGGAATACGGTCAATGCAGAGTTTTCTGCCCAGAAGGAGCAGTCCGCAGATACCGATGACCAGCTGCAATACCCATACCGGCGGCTTGTCTCCCATAAAAAAACCGACACTTGAAAACAGAATCATGGCGATCAACTGATACGAAAAACGCATGAATCCGAAAAAACTGCCGCGCTCATCTTTGCGGAGTATTCCGTTGAGAAGAGGCGTCCACGCCGCCAGATGTACAGGTCGTGAAATCGCAAATACCGCACATCCGGCAAGGGCGGCAGACATGGCATATCTGCCCAGACAGGGAGAAAGAACCAGCAGAAATATGCCTGCCATTCCCAGATACACACCCCACGACAGACACCACTTCAACCCTTTTTTCCGGGCAAGTTCCGAACAGGGAATAAGCAAAACCGCCCAGGCAACACTTGAAAAACCGGTGCTGAACATGGTCAGTGCCTCACTGCCGCCCAGCGCAGTGATGAACAGCAGTACAATCGCGCTGCTGTCAAACAATACTTCGGACATACATCCTGTCCAGGTTGAGGCAAATGCCAGCAGACGGTAACGCCTGCGCTGAACATCATTCATACAGGAAGCAAGAATCATTTTTTATTGCACTCAACTTTCTTCAGGAGACCCGGAACAGAGGATGGATATCCTCTTCTGTAATATTCATCCGTTCAGTGAAATCTTCCGCCAGATGATAAAGTTCAAAATGTCCGTCATTGTGTGAATCACTGCCGACGGTAAAAAGACAACCGGCTTTTTTGGCTGTTTCAAACACCCGAAAGAGTGACTCCAGACTGAACTTACCACTGCGCTGAGCATTCAATACACCGCAGTTGATTTCAAGCGCAACTTTTCTCTCTGCCGCTTCACTCAAGGAATCAAAAAGTTCAGCATCACTGACACATGCAAGCGTATCATCATAAAGTTCATGGTATCCGTCGGGGAACAGGGGATGCAGAAGAACATCCGCCAGTCCCGAACGAACCGCATCCCGGAACATCGCCATCATAAGAGGCGCAAGTTTTTCAGGTACAGCCGGAACAGGCTGATCGGTAAAATCACGCAGCTGAAAGTGATCTGAGGCAACGGAAACAAAATCCAGTTTCTCTTTGAATTCAGGCGTAATGCCGATACGTCCGGGGCCCTGCATATCCGCTTCGCACGAGGCAAGGACTTTGATGGGAAAAACAGTCTGCCGCATTTCATTGACAAGACTCTCCAATTCCTCACGGGGATGGCGGCGCAGCCAGTTGTTGGGCTGCACCGCAGGATTATCCCACAGGTGATCGGTAACGGCAATGAGTTTGAATCCCTTTTTACTCAGCAGTTCCGCCGCTTTCAACGGCGTCCGTTCCCTGTCCTGACAGCACTTTGAAACAAATGTGTGGATATGAGTGTCGATATTGATTTTCATTTAAAAAACCTTTACTGGATAACGTAAATCACCTGAGCAATGGCAACGGCATCGGGAGATTTTGACCCTTTGACATAAGCAGACCCCGTGAATTTGATGTTGTAATAAAGACCGTAATTATATTTTTTTATCCGGCTCTTCTGTCTGCCGGGCATACGGAAAAGTCTGCCCCAATCATTTGCGTAAAGATCCAGTTCCGCCGGATAAAGTTCTCCGACTTTGATACAGTGGAATTTTTCATCCTGCGGAATGTTTTTGCTGTCAAAGGTGAATTTGAGCAGTTCCCGGGGATCTTTCTTGAAACGGTAGACAAACTCAACTTTACCCGTATGTTTGAACTCTTTTCCCATGACCCAGGCTTTGCCGCCGGGAGCATCTGCGGCATCTGCAAGCAAAATTTTACCGGACTGGAAGCGACTTGCAGTAATGCTGGTTGTGTTATACCAGAGATAATTTTCCATCAATTCCGGCGGCAAACTCGGACAAAGTGAGAGAAAACGCAAATACGCATCCACTTTTGCCCGTGCCGCCTTTTCTGCATGGGGAGAAAACTCTTTGATAAATGTATAAAACGCTTCACGCATACGCGCAATAACTTCAGTCTCTTTAATCGCAGGCTTAACGGCAAGATGATCCCATTTCCAACAGAGTCCGCCGCCGATGGGCAGCCATTCGCGCTTGACGTGTTTCAGGCGATACGGATCATCTTTGACCAGTTTTTCAGCTTCGAGCAGCAGCTCCACACAGCGGGAGAAGAATTTTTCATCCGTATATTTCCAATGCAGCATACGGTGTTCGCCCATCGGTTCGGGATTGGTCAACTGTTTTTCAATGATGAAATCCAGCAGCTGACGCATGACGGGGGCGGCTTTTCCGAAATAATTTGTCATGAAATCCGCAATGATTTTTTCAGCTTCCGCATAAGGGTCCTGCTGAAGTTTCATATTGAGATATCCCGAAAGGTGCTGAAAACTGTGCATTTCAACATTCTGACGGCTGCTGTATTCCAGTTCAGAAAAGTAGCATTTCACGCCCATTTTTGCAAAAACGGGCATGTTGTAACGAATCACATGAACATTGGTGTAAGGTGTCGGCTGTTTTTCCCTGAAAAGGATGTTGTAATCCCAGATATCCAGATGTTTGGAAATCTTTTTCCAACTGTCATAAACTTTTCTGGTATAAGCATTCGTAGGGGCGGAAAGATAAGACATCGTATCGCGTTTCTTTGACCAGTCCCAGCAGTTGACTGCAAGAGAAATGATGACATTTTTTTCAGGAACGATTCCCCGTTTCGGCGGATTAACCGTGAAAATATAGGCACGGGTCGCAATGTAAATCTGTGGAAATTCACGCGCGATATCGTTGATAAAATCCAGCAGTGCGCCGCTGTATGCACCGTATTTTTCAGCCAGCGCAAGACAGCCGGCACACTCGCATTTTTTATCTGTATCGCAGATGGAAACCAGATAGAATTTGCACTGAGGATATCCATTCTTTTCAGCTTCTTTTTTATCTTTGGCAATTTTGGCGCGGAGCTGCTGTTTCACCAGCACCCGCACTTCAGGATGAGAAAGACAGAGCTGTCCCGGTCCGTGAGTGCTTTTGATTTTCAGACGTTTGCCTTTGTGAAGAGAAAAATATTCCGGCTTGCCGCCGTTGGGAAAGCCCTTGGCATAGTTGAAAAAAGTATTGTACTGTCCATCCTGCCGTTCATTATAAAAGCCTGAAAGTCCGGCGGGCTTACGGGGTTCGGCATCCAGATTCATTTTGTGCCATCTCTGAAAGCGATGCGCCTCTTCTGTCTTGCTGCCGAAATGAATACCGCGTCTCAGAAAATACGGTTTTCCGGCAAGTTTTTTACCGGCAGGGAAAGATATTTTTTTCTTCTGAGGAATAAATTTATCATTGAGGAAAAAGTAACGCACACCTGCATATTCCAGAAACTCATACGCACCGTAAAGTGTTCCGCGCGGACGTCCGCCGGTTACGATCACATTGCCGCCGGACAAGCTTTCCACATGCCAGGATTCCGTCGGCATTTTCTCAAAAGCGATTTTTTTCTGCCGGGCCGCCTTTGTCCAACCGACAAAAACCGCAGGTGTTCCTTTTTTGTAATCTTTTTCAGCAATGACTTTTATTTTTTTACCGAACATAACGGATAAATCAGCCGCAATCGTCTGAGCAGCCTCTTTTTCGGTGACAATGGCTTGATCCGCCAGCACCACCTGATAACGGCTGTCAATATCTGCCCCGTACAGGCAGAATCCTGCGGCAAGAGCGAGCAGTAAATACAGTTTTTTCATCAAACACATACTCCTTTTTACATTATTTCCCGAACATATGGATATTGTTTTTATTCCAAACGCCGAGAATGGCGTTTTCATAAGTATCGACACGCCAATAATAATTCTGTTTGTTTGTTTCCAAATCGCCGAACATCTTATACGCTTTTGCGGAACCGTTCATCGTCAGTACATTTTTATTCATACGGTGCTGCATCATACCGGCAAGAACATAATTATTTCCGGAATTCAAATGGGTCTGCCAGTCGGCGTGTCCTGAAGTGAACTCCGTCGGATAGCCCTTGGGAACCTCGCCCGAAGCCTCACCGCACCAGATCGTCACCAGCATTCCCGGCACTTTGCAGCGGCTGTTTTTGTAGGGAAGATTAGTCGTCGTTCCATTCTGAGGCTGTCCCAGAAAACGCTCCACAACGTAACTGCGGTTGGGCAGCCATTTATCCCCCTGTTTCATCCAGTCGCAGCCGTCAGTGTAATATCCCAATCCCGGTCCCTTGGTCGTATCCGCAGGACAATCCATCGAAATCGGATTCAAACCATTTTCAAGCAACAGCCGCCACGCCGGTTTGAACCCCGGATTCTTGCTGCCGCCCCCGTTTGCCAATTGTGCCGTATATGTCGTCGGAAAATAATCATTGTAATTTTCCATATACATCGCCACACTGTAAAAATGCTGTTTCAAATTGTTGATGCAATATGTATCACGTCCCCTTGCCCGCGCCTGCTGCAGCGCCGGCATCAGCATTCCCGCCAATATTGCGATAATGGCAATAACAACCAGAAGTTCTATGAGAGTAAAGTTGTTTTTTCTCCGTGCGCTCCACTTTTCTTTCAAAAAAAGCGGAGTCTTCGTTGACGGAACACAGGAACAGTAAGCGGTACGGACGGTTTCAAATTCAGCACATCTTTTTTCCATAAGTTTTTTTCCTTTATGTTATGTGTCAGGTTGACTTTTTAAAGATCAAAAATCATCAGCCGTGGTTTGCCCCAGGGGGCAACGGGCTGACTGCCGAAAACGTGGGCGCGTTTCCAACTCTTTCCGCCGTCAAGAGAAAAGAGTGTATCTTCTCCGGAGGAAATCATTTTTCCGTCAAGCATCAAATCATAAACCAGTCCCGTGGGACCTGAATAATTGGTCACTTCAAAGCGAATGACGTTATTGCCTTTTTTAAGCAGTTTGCGGATATCCTTTTTAAAAATCACCCGGTGGTCGCGGTAAGTGTCTGCAAAACTTCTGCCGTTGACAGAAACTTTGACTTCATCATCCACGGCAAAAGCAAGAAAAGCCTTCTGCGGCAAACTCTTGAGAGTAAAACGGCACTCTCCCGCAAAGGTTTTCTGTTCCCCGCGCAGATAATCCGGATGAGTCACCCATTTCCCTTTAAGCAAATCAGGAAAATTTTTAACGCCGAACTTTGAATTTAAAACCGTCTTCTGCGGCACGAAACGTCTGACCGGCGCAAGTTTCAGCGGTTTTTCCGTCAAAATCACAACCTCCTGCGGCGCAAGAGTGATTTTGCCCGGCGACAGTTTCTTTCCGGTGGGAGATATATACCAGTTGCCTGAAATATTGACCGTTTGAGCCTTTTTACTGTCTTCATTGACAAAAACCAGTATTCCTTTGCGCGCCAGCACGCCGACTTTGGCAGGAACCTGCGGTTTTTTCTGAGCGCCGCCTGACATCATAACTTCTGCGGCGGCTCTCAGTTCAAGGTTGACTTCGGCAAATTCACGGAACCACTCCGAGTAATGATCGTTCCACGCACCGTTGCCGTACCAGCAGATACCTGTCGCGCCGTGGGTGATGGCGTTCCACACCATGAAACGCAGTTGTTTTTTCGTCGGACGCGGACGGTCGGCAGTCAACTTGTTTCCACCCTCTTCGCTCCAACCCATTGCCTGAAGGACCATCCAGACCGGACGGTTTCCCCAAACCGCCTGAGTGACCAAATCCGTGTAGTCTCCCACACAGGCAATCGTCTGATTAGGCAGATTGTTATGACTGGTCTTTCCCTCCGGCACCGGATAAATATCCACGCCCGTCACATCTGCCGCCAGCGCATAACGCCGGACAGATGAAAAAGATCCTTGTGGATTGCCGTCCTTTGCCGTCAAACGCGGTGCATTGCACTGCCACGTCAGATAATCCGGAGCATATTTATAGCGGAATTTTGAGTGACGGCGCACCGATTCCAGCGGCCACTTCTGCCACGCTGCCTCATCCGACTGAAAACCGATAAATCGGTCTATCAAAGAAACGTTATCTGCCAGTTCTTTCACATATTTTTTGAGAGCTTCCCCTTTCTGACTGGTCTTTGATCCGAAGTCCTCTTTCAGAAACAGGAACATATCAAACTGCTTGCAGACAGCATCAAGATAGAGCGCATGCTGTTTACCGTTGACGGAGTATTCGCTGATACCGTTGATACCAGCCTGAGAATAGACGCGCAAACCATCCAGTCCGCCGCCGGGATGTCCGATAAAAACTGGAAAGTACCTCTTCCCTTTGAACACCATGAAGTTTGCACTGTCAAACCAAACTCCTTTTGTCTGTTTTTCGCGGATTCTGAACCATTCGCAGTCATTCAAACCTTTTCCTGAAAATATAAGTTCATAAGCACCTTTTCCCAGAGGCGGCAGAGATAAAACTTTTCTGCCTCTGCCTGAAAGGTTGTCAAAGTTCCAGTTTTTAATTGTTTTTCCGTCAATCTCGTTAAGGATAACTTTCAACCCCCTGCCCGATAAAGCGTATTCAAGTGTCAATTTTTCAGGCTTTGACGGAAAAATCCACGTCCGCTGCGGCGGCACACCGTACAAACGGCAGTAATCTTTGTTTTCTTTAACAGCAGCAGGCTTTTCCGCACCGGAATACGGCTTTAATTCCACAGAATCAATGTGTGCCTTTCCCGGTGTTTTGAGCATGAAATAAATCCAGAAGTGTGTCGGTTTTTCTTCGGGCGTTTTGAAATAAAGAGTCTTTTTGTTCCAGTTGTTGTAGACAGAAAAATTCTTTCCGGTGGTACCGATATATTTTTTCTTTGCCATAAACTCCACATAGCACCGCACCTGCGTGGAGGGATCACCGTGGGTGTTGAGCATGAAATCAACTTTAAAAGGACTTTCGGGAGGGACGTTTTTCAAAACTTTTCCGTCAATAAAATATCCCCAGCCCAATGCTTTTCCGGGTTGGGTGCTGCTCTGAATCAGAAGAGCGTGTTTGCCGCTGTACGAAAAACTCTTGTCCAAAGCCAAACGTCCGCCCTTGAAATGGGTAATTTTGTACCAGTTGGCAGGTTCGCCTTTTTTATTGAGCATTTCAACATCGCCGTTGACAGCGATATTCAAGTTGACAGGCAGATTTTTCTCTGCGTCATCAGCCTTGCCGAAATAAACTTTATCAAAAAGCAGTCTGCCCGTTCCCTCAAGCTGAAGATAAATATTCGGTGCCGGATACGCCATATTTTCTTTGATAAATTCAAGCTCGATCTTCTGCCAGGTGCCGGGAGAAATGATTTTCCGCACTCTGAAAGTTTTTGCCGCACGCACGGATTCAAAATAAATCTTCGCCTTTGCCGCAGAGGATTCCGCACGCAGATACACGCTTAACTGCATTTTTGTTCCGGCGGGGATTTGATTGAAAACTTTTTCAGAGATTGCCTGTCCCCAAATCAGTAAAGATTTTCCTGTTGCGGCATTCTGATTTTCAATACCGATGGCGTTTTTGCCGTCAAGAACGTTTTTCTTTTCAACAAAGTGCGTGTTTTCAAAAGTGCCGCGGCGGATGACTTGCCATCCGGCAGGAAGATTTCCGGCAAGTTCCTCAAAAGAGGGATTTTTCGCAAGATTTACCGCTGCAAGAGGAAAAACGCTTACAGCAGCAAGGAAATTGAGAAGTTTATTCATAAGATTTCCCCCTCACAATTTTTCAACCACAGCGCAAAGCGGTTCAAGTTCAATCGTTTTTCCGTTGAAGGAACAGATGGATTTCCGGTTGTGGTAATTGGTCAGAACAACCGCACGTTTTCCATCTGGAGCAGTCCACTCAACGGCAAGGACTTCGGGAACGGTAATTTTTTCGCCGTTTTTGCGAAGAATAAAACTTTCACCGCACTCAAACGGAACAGAAAGTTTTTCCATTCTGCCGTTGAGGAGGAACTCCGGATACTTTTTGCGAATCGCATTCAAATTGGCAATGAGTTCAAGCGCACTTTCCTGGTCGGGTTCCGGATCGCTCCAGGGCAGTCCCCAGCCCCAGTGCAGTTTGCCCTGTTCTTTCAATACCAGAGAAAGCAGATTGCCCGCCGCAAATCCGTAGGCAATACGGTAAAGCAGATTTTCAGGACAGCCCGTCAAATCCAGATGATAATTCAATCCGCACTGGTTGCCCGAAAAATTCACAAGATATTCATGAAACACAAATTCATACGCCGGGACCGGTTCGCCGTAGGGCCAGTTGAAGTTGTTCCGCAAATCACTGAACGGCAATTCTTTGATATAAGGGAGCGCACCCGCCGCCTCTGCGCCGAGAAGCGCGCCTGTTTCAGCGATACTTTCAACGTAAAGCTGTTTCATCGCCTCCGTCTGCCAGACGCCGGGATGTTCAGGGTGTCCGTGTTCGCGGGAGTAACAGGGCAGAAAACGTCCGCCGATATTCTGATCGAAGAACTGAATATAATCCACATTGATACGCCGGATTTTAGCGATTTCATCCTTGATCGTTTGGCGGCACCAGGGACGCGCCATACACATATCGTATCCGAAACGCTGACTGCCGGGAGAGGTACAGGAGACCGCCTTGATCTCTCCGTGCGGTCCGCGGATCATCTCATGAATAAGTCCCTCATCTTCAAACTTTTTCTCGCAGGAGTAACTGTTGATCTGACTCTGCTGTGTCCAGGCAGTTCCCGAACAGTACAAGCCAAGATAATTGCCCTTTTCATGCAGTTTATCACAGAACTCAGAAAGCATCTCTTCTCCGCCCAGCGGAGGCCAGACGTAGGGCGGCGCCCACGGTGCAGTTCCCTCCCAGTGCATTAAAAGACTCATGATTTTACTGTCAAAACGCTCAGCAAGTTTATCCACGATCTGCAGAGCATTGCAGTAGGGGAAATATTCATTGGTTGTCATTTTTCCGCAGTCTTTACCCTCGCCCTGAACAGGATAAATCGCAATCACAGGACTGTTTTTCACGACATCAGAGTATCCGTATTTCTGCGGAAGCACCGGGTCATCAGCGATTCTCTCGCGGTAGATGGCACAAGCCTCCTGCCAGTTGCCCGAAAAGCCGCGGACGATATAACCGAAAGGACTGCGGTATGTGCCGTTGACAACTCTGCCGCCGCAGAAAGTCTGCAGAGAAAAGCGTCTTTTATCCTCTCCCGCCGGAGCAAAGTCCACGTTTTTCAGTGTGTGAGTTCTGTCATCCGCCTCAAAATAAAGTCCTTCGCCGCTTTCGTCATAATGACAGAGGAACTGCATCTGACAGTGTCCGGGATAGAATCCGCCGGGATAAGTATCCACAAATCCCGCCCAATGCCAGGCGCCGTAGTTTTCGCGCCGGTCAGAAGAATCGATCAGAACACCCTCGCAGCGGGGCCACAGAATAAAACCGTTTTTCTTCACGCAGACCGCCGGCGCATCCACCCATTCAAGCGGCAGATTTTCAGGGATATTCCGTATTTCGGGCGTAAAGACAAACCCCGCATCCGTTGAAGCAACTTCAACAGAAACTTCAAGTTTATAACTGTTGCCGGTGTAAGTATAAACGGTAACGTCCCCTTTATCTTCAACGCTGCAATGTTCAAAAGCACTGTCATCAAGGATTACAGGATCACGTTTTTCATCTCTGAATCCGAGTATAAATGCCGTATCGGCTTTGGCAGCAACATCAACATCATTGCGGACAAGTCCGGTAATCCTGCCCCGCGCATCCAGAAACAAAGTACCGGATTTTCCCGTTAAAATCTTTTTATTCATGCGGTCCTCCTGTGGAGTTTTTTTTGTCATGATTTATTGTTTCATTCATAAATATACCCGAATTTCCGTTGAACACATAGCACAAAAAAAAGAAAAAATTGTATTTTTCAAGGATAATTACATACAAACTTGAAAATTCTGTTTATCAGCAATATAGTATAATTGTCACACGGTCATACAGGATAAAAACAATGAAGCATTACAGCATAAAAAACTATGTAAAAAACGAGGGAGCCCCTCCTGTCTGGGTGGAGCACGTCAAACGCAGAACCAGACCCGAAGAGGCACACACCCACGACTGTATGGAGATCATGTATATCCGCAGCGGGGCGGCATGCTGTTACATCAACAACCGTCATTATCCTGTTCTAAGGGGAGATTTTTATGTTTTCGCGCCCGGGGATACGCATGAATTTTCGATTTCAGGCAACCTGTCACACGATACCCTGCTGTTTTCGCCTGATATTCTCGGAAAAGAAGAACAGGAAATACTCCTGAAAAACGCCGTTTTCAAACACTGGTGTACGCCGGGAGATCTGAAAGAAAAAAAGTTGAGTTTTCCTCTTGCCGCCGCAGCGGAATTGGATACGATGTTTGATGAACTTGCCGAAGAATGTCAGAAAAACACCTCTTACAGCGGCATGCTCCGCAAGGCGCAGTTTATCCGTCTGCTGCTCTTTGCGCTGGATAAAGGCACGCCGGAGGGACTCTCAGGCACGCACAATGATTTGCAGTTGAGTGCGCTCTTTAACTTTATTTCAGAACATTATCACGAAGATCTTTCTCTGCTCCGGCTTGCCCGTGTTGCCAATGTGTCAGTCAATTACCTCAATGAATTTATGCAGCGCACCATCGGACAGGGACCCATAGAGTACCTGACACGTTACCGCATTGAACAGGCACGGCGCATTCTTGAAAATTCCCGCGATACCATCTCGCAAATTGCCCTGGATACCGGCTTTTATGATGCCAGTCATTTTATCAGAGTCTTCAAGCAATGCACCGGCATAACGCCGGGACAATACCGCAAAATGCTGCGGCAGTAAGAGCTTTTTTAAAAATATTCTTCATAAATACTTGTAAATCATCTGCCGATGTTGTATTTTATATTTCCTGTTATTTCGGGTGTAATGTAAAACCATTTATAAATAATTACAATAAAATGTGGGGAATTACAATGAAAAGTTTTCTGAAATTTGTTCCGGTTATGCTCTGCGCTCTGGTTGCAGCATTCGTCTTCAGCGGCTGTACCAGTCCGCGTATTACTGAAACAGGACGCTCCGCCGTCGAACAGATGCTGCTTTCCGGTGTCGTTGACCTGGGTCTCGGACGTGCTGATTTCAGCGAGTTTGCCGGCAAAAAAGCCTTTATTGAGTACGACTACCTGGCTCCTCAGGTTGACAAACCCTATGTGCAGGGTGTTTTTGAAAAGCAGCTTGCCAAAAACGGCGTGATCGTTTCCCGCGATGCCAAAGATTCTGATATTCTGATTCAGATCCTCTGCGGCGTGCTGGCAACGGATACCACCAAGTTCACCATCGGACTTCCGCAGCTGCCCATTCCGATTCCGGATACCTCTCTCAACGTTGCGATTCCGGAACTGCCGCTGTTCCAGAAACTGACCCGTTCAGGATACGGCAAGTTCGGTTTCACGGTACTTGAAAGCAAGACCCGCAAACCGGTCAAAATCTTCGGCAACATCATGGCACGCACCAGTTATACCAACTGGTCCATCCTCCTGATTCCGTTCAAATCTCACGATATGCAGATGGATATCAAGTCCGGTGACGAAACCGATCTTGAATTTGATATTCCGTAGTCGTTATCTTGTATTGAAAACTCCGGTTCCTGCCGGAGTTTTTTTATATCAAAGGAAAGTTATACCATGAAAAAAATCATTATGTTTGACCTTGACGGGACTCTCATCAACTCCGTCGGCGGGATTGCCAATTCAGTCAACGTCACCCGTCAGCAATACGGTTTTGCGCCACTGCCCGAAGATGTAATCACCAGTTTCACCGGCGACGGCGCAAAAAAACTGCTGGAACGCTCCTGTGCGGATGTGGTATTGCCGTGTCCCATTGAAGAAGCAGTCAAAAAAATGACAGAAAATTATGCGGCAGATCCTCTGCACAACACCTTTCTTTACCCCGGCGTGCTTGAGGGACTCAAGGAACTTTCAAAAGCAGGATTTCTTCTTGCCGTCGTCAGCAACAAGCCTCAGGTCGTCGGAGAGAAAATCTTAACGGGACTGGGTGTCATGCCGCTTTTGTGCGACAACATCGGCGGCGGACATTTTCCCCTGAAACCCGCGCCGGATGCTTTCTTGTATTTGCTTGAAAAATACAGCATTGCAAAAGAAAATGCCCTGATTGCCGGAGACAATCACACGGATATCAACGCCGCCAACGCTGCCGGAGTTTCAAGTATTTTCTGTCAATACGGTTTCGGATTCCTTGACAACGCCGTTCCGACATGGTCCGTCAAAAACTTTGCGGAACTGGTTCAAATTGCAATCAAAGCAGTAAAATAAGCACATTTCTGAAAACACATAAAAATATCCCACCATGAGATGTGAAGTTGCAAAACGTCCGTTTTGCAGTGAAGAAGTTCCTCCTTCGCACAAGGCTACGGAGGACAAGGGAAAAATAAATATCCAGCTGAGACAATAATACCCTCAACAAAATACTCCGCTTTTTTTGAAAAGTGGTGGGGGGGTTGGGGGGAGGCGAAAAACTTTTTTTCCCGTGAAAAAAAGTTTTTCGCCTCCCCCCGATTCCCATCCGCCCTTATCAGGAACAGAGGCGGATTATTTCAGAGAGAAGCGGGCGAAGCATTCGGGATTTTCCCAGTTGCCCGAAAGTGCGCCGGGGCTCATGGTCGTGTATTCAGAAAGACCCTTTTTGAAATTCCGTTCACGCGTGACGTTGAAACGCATGGTTTCTGCCTTGCCGCCGAGGGCATTGACGGGCATGGTCAATTCAACCACATAACCGCGGCGGGTATTGCTGACGGCAATTTTTACAGCCGGAAGTGTCACCCACTCCGTTTTCTGCGGAGAAACTTTCACACAGCTGACTTTGCCCGCCATATTGACGATAAAGTGGTGCAGGGTATTTGTTTCAGGCGTATAAAAATAAAACTCGATACAGGAATCGCGCCAGAGCTCCATGTTGCCGTTCTGATAAGAGGGCGTGATTTTGATATCCTTTTTACGGGGCTCATCCACCTCAAGACGTGCGGTGAAAATGCCGCGCTCCAGGCGCACCTGACACATTGCGCCTGCGGTGATCTTCGTGTTGTCGCGGTGCGCGGAAACAAAACGCCACACTTTCTGATTGCGCCACAAATTCGCATTCAACGGAACAGTCGGCGCGGATTCGCTCAAATTCATGACATCGCGGCGCTCCGCAGTCATGATGTCAAAAATGAATCTGCGGCACAGTTGAACACGTTTGCTGTAAACGGGTTTTCCCGCAGCGGCACGGGCAGCTTGGGATAAAATTTTATCCAAAGTATTCATTTCATTGGCGGAATAAACCTTGCTCCAGACAAGTTTGCGGCGTTCCGCACCGCCCTTGCCGGTACCCAGATCGGCGGCGCTGGATTTGAGTTTATCCGCAGCAACCCAGTATTTTTTCCAGTTGGCATCGAAGCGGTCATAGAGTTTTTCCATATCTTTGGCGGCAGGACCGTAATACAGAGTGAAAAATTCTTTTCTCAAAGCCTTATAATCCGCCTTGGGATCCCACAAGAGTTTCGCCTGTAAATAGGTATCCAGCAGTTTGTAGGTAAAACTCAAGCCGTGTGATTCGTGGAATACACCCGAACAGTACGGAGCAACGGCACGGGCATATTCAGCAAACAATCCGGGATACATTTCAGGAGGTCCGGGCAGTTTGCGTCCGTGGATTTCGCACTGATAAGTCCAGATGGCAACATTATCTTTGCCGACAATTTTGCTCCACTTTTTGATTTCATTCAAATCCTTTTTGAACTGTGCGGGAACAGCAACCGTCTTGGGTCCGGGCAGACAGAGCCGCATACGGATATTGGAGGGGATTTTCACCGTTTGGGGAACGTGCCGCATCGGAGGATAAGCTGAAGTTGAGATGTATTTTCCGGGATACTTTTTCTGCATTTTTTCAGCGATGGGCGCAATCACCTGCCACATAATCTCACTGTCATCTTCACAGGGATATTTTTTTCTGAAAGCGTTGCAGCGGTCACAGCGGCAGCGGCCGTCATTGGTCAAACCGTGGTCCATGGGTTCAATCATAAAGGTATCCGGCAGATTCTGTCCGCGCCAGGATTTGATGTGCGGCAGTCCAGCGGCGGCCGGGGACTTTCCGCCGAGAAAAGCATCAGCGGCACGCTCCCACATTTTGGCAACTTCAGGATCGGTCCAGCAGAGATAACGGGTATTGCGCTTGCCGTCCTTATCCAGCTGAAAGCGTTCGGGATACTTCTTTCCCCACAGTCTGCCAAGTTCAAGGAACTGCTCGGTATGCACACCGCGGAGACGGCTGCTGTAATTGCAGCGCAGACGGATATACCACAGCGGAGATTCAATATTTTTACCGCTTTTCTGATATTCAAGTCCATCCATTCTGTTGAAATTGGCGGCAAAATTATAGTGATCGCAGATGGTTCGTTCTTCAAAAACAGGCGTATTGACTCTGACACCGTCGGGAATGGTGATACTTTTCTTTTTATAAGCAAAAGTATTGTGATCTCCCGGCGCCAGCCAGCGGATACCCGCCTCTTCAAGAAAGGTATGCACACCGGCAAGCGTTCCCTTTGATTGCGGGGTGATACTCATGGCAACCGGATTGACTGTTGAAACAGTATCCTTTCCGGCAATAAAGATTTCGTTGCCGACAACTCCGGTATAGAATGCATCGCGTTCAAGTTTTTTCACATCTTTTCCCGGCGGGACTTTGCCGGGATAGATCCGCACTTTATTCTGCGGACGGGAGGTGATAACAAACTTGCCGCCCGTAATCATTTTCAGGTGTTTTGAAAGTTCCTCAGCACAGAAACGGATATAGGCAGAGGGTCTTTCAGGGATGACGATATCCGCATCAGAAAAAGTCAGAGCCGACACCATCTGCGGCACAAATGCCAACGCGGCAAGCATAAAAACAAAACGTAATTTCATAAAAATATTTCTCCTTATTTCTGCTTCAACCGCGCCAGAGCTTTTTCGGCGGCGGAGTAGTTATATTTGTAAGTAATACTTTTTCCGGCGGCAAGTGCGCGTTTATAGGCGGCAACGGCAAGATCTTTTTTGCCGAACTGCTCATAAACTTTGCCGATTTCCATATTCCCCTGATAAATCAGAGAAGGGTGTATCTCTTTGATATTATGCATATTCTGAAAATATCCGAGCGCTTTTGACAGGCTGAACTGCCGGTAACAGCCGCCCAGCCACAGACAGGTGCGGTAATTTTCGGTAGCGTTCCGGCTTTTGATCAGACAGGCACGGCGGAAAAAATCCATCTTTTTACGGACATCCCTTTCCCAATAACCGCAGCGGTTGAGAAAGAAACGCTGTGTATTGACAGAAAGTTTCGGATTTTCGCGGACGGCTTTGTCATAAAATGCCACCGCTTCGGCATACTTTCTTGCGCGTTCAAGTTTCTGCCCCTGCGCAATCAGTGCGCGCTCGTTGGCGGCAAGACAAAATGCCGCCGCAAAAAGCAGAACTGCCGACAGAAAAATTTTTTTGACCGTCATTTTTTATTCCTTTTTTATCAATACAGAGAAACAGTTGTTTCCCGCTGAATAACATTTCCGCAAATAAGTCCGTAATCCTGTTCACGACCGTATTTGATCAGATCCCGCATACGTTTGAACATAAGGATCCCCGTTTCGTGATAAGGTTCATCGACTGTTGAGAGGGCGGGCGTTGACCATTCTCCGGCAGGGATGTTTCCGAATCCCAGCAGAGAAAAACACTCCGGAACAAACATTCTGCGCCGAAAGCAGCTCTGAAGCAACTGCAATGCACAATAATCATTAAAGCACTGAACGGCAGTCACTTTTCTTGAAATGATTTCATCCAGCAGTTCATCAACAGTTTCAAAATCCTCCGGAACGGCGACACAGCACTCAAGACCGCATTCTGTCATGGCATCAATATACCCCTGCCGTCTTTCGGAACCGATCGCACTGTGTCCCGCCACATAAAAAATCTTTTTGTGTCCGAGAGAAAGCAAATGCTCCGTTCCGGCGCGCGAGGACATTTTCTGATCAAAATTCATACGTCCGGAGTGTATACCGAGTCCGATAGCGGGAATATCCAGACGGTGAAAAACAGGATCGATATCCTGATAATTAAAGTCAGATGTCATCACACAGATCCCCGCCGGACGGAATGCGACCGCCCGGGTCAGTGCCGCATTGATATCACGTTCGTGTACCGGAATAAGATTCACATGATAGTTACAGGCGTGCGCTTCTTCGATGAATCCGAAAATTGCGGGGAGCATATAGTTTTTACTCATGGTCAAAACCGCTATCGAACAGCTTTCACCCGTGATGACGGAACGGACCAAGTCGTTGCGGATATACCCCATACGCCGGGCAGTCCGCCGGATTTTCTCAGCCATACTCCGGGAAATTTTCATCTCTTCCGCCTTGCCGTTGAGGACAAATGACACCGTTGTACGGCTCACTCCGACAGCCTGCGCGATTTCTTTCATACTGACCATTGCTGAAATCTTCCTTCAAAACCAACTAACATAGGTTACCCGTTTAAGATTTTAATATAACAGCAAATTGCGTTCTTGTCAAGCAAGGTGAGATAAAATTGTTTTTTCAATACTCTGCTGCAAGTTGTTTTCCATCACAACGCCCAGAGTTTTCTGAATTTTTTCCACATCAGGAACATAAATTTGCGGCGGCGCGCCCGGAACAGGGATTCCGAGAACTTTCACCTGCGGAGAAGGAGTAAAATGTGCGGAAATTTGCCGGGCAAGATCGGCAATGGAAATTCCCTCCGGAGACCCGACGTTGAAAACAGCGTTTTCAATATCGCAATCGTAAATCGCAAACAGCCAGCGGACAAGATCATCAGCGTAAAGATAAGACCTGAAAGGTGTGCCGTCTCCCTTGATGATAATATCTTTATGATCCAGTCCGTTGCGGATGAAGTTGCCGATGGCGAAGTGGATATCAAGATTCAATCGCGGTCCGGTAAAAGCAAAACACCGGGCAATGCGGGTGGAAATTCCTGAAGACAGGCACATTTTTTCAGCTTCGAGTTTGGCGATACCGTATTCCGTAACAGGATTGCATGAAAAGTCCTCAGAAACACAAGTCATTCCAGGCGGCAGAGGTCCATACACGGCACCGGAACTTGTAAAAAGAATCTTTTTTGCGCCGCAGAACCGGGCAAAAGAGAGTACATGTTTTGTGCCGTCAATGATAATGGAGCGCATTTCTCCCGGCTGCAACGTCGTTACCGCCGGTGTCGCCGCATGGATGATACTGTCAAATTTTTCCTCAAAAAAAGGAAAGTCCCGCACATCCCCCGCAACAAAGCGCACGTTGCAAAGTTCCGCATACTCAGGATATTCCCGCAAAAATTTTTCAGGATCACGCGAAAGAATGACAAATTCTGTGTTTTTGCGGAATCCTGATTTGAGCATATCAAGTATGCTTTTTCCGAAAAATCCGGTTCCGCCGGTAAGAAAGATTTTTTCAAGAGGCATAGAGTATCTCCCGGGGGGTTAAGCTGTTTTATAATGGGATTTTTGAGAATTATGGGATTTTTGAGAATTATGGGATTTTTGAGAATTGTGGGAATAGTATGCAGACTGCAACTCCCATAGTTCCCATAGTTCCCATAGTTCCCACAGTTCCCACAGTTCCCATAGTTCCCATAAAAATCAATCCGTTGATTTTTTCTGCCTTGCTGCCAGACGCAATGCGGTCATTTTTTCTTTAACACCGCCATCCTGTAAAAATTTTTCTTCCAGAGCAGCAATCTGGCGATTCAATAAAAAAGAGGTTTGGTGTATAAGCGTGATTATGATATTGGCAACAACTTCGGCAGATCTGGTTTCTATAAATTCTCTGTAAATGTCGTAATCTGCTCCGGGTTTACGGCAAAGTTTACGCACAAAAACAGCCTCCCGCGAATCCTTTGACCAAACCGGAGCATTGTGTGTTTTCAAATAATCCTCATAATCTTCCAACAGCTCTGCTAAACTGGCGAATGCAACAGAGGTTAAAAACAATTCAGTCTGTTTACTTGCGGCGCTTGCCATTGAGCCTTCAACAATATTTTGTTTTCCACTGCGAGCTGCCTGTATCATCTGATCTATTGTCCGGTCTCCTTTGCAGAGGAAACGTTCTGTAAACCTGACTGTGGCAAGATATACCATTTCAGCACGCTGATAAGATAAAAGCTCCTTATAGGGCTTACAGCGGAAAATCGGATGCATTGGCTTATGATCACTCATCCCATAACTCCCATAATTCCCAAAGTTCCCAAAGTTTTCAAAGTTTTCAAAGTTTCCAAAGTTTTCAAAGTTCCCATTCTCCCCCCCTATTTCCCAAATGAAAAATACTTGTGCCCGAAGTAGCTTGCAATGACAACAGCGGCAGTTGAGAGCAAGTTGGCAAAGACGGGGTTGAATTTAAAGAGCGAAACAAAGAGATATAAGAGTCCCATACCGGCAAGGGTTCCGGTTCCGTAAACGATGTAACACTTGAGATATTCTTTGAGCCAGTTGCCTCGGGTGCGGAAAACAAAAAGTTTGTAACACAAAAAGGCATTGGTGATCGCAGCGATATTGACCAATACTGCCAACAGAAGATAATGAACTTTATTCCCCCACAGCCAATAACAAAGAGTATACAACCCAAGTCCGAAAAGGGTGTTCCACCCGCCCGAAACAAGGTATGCAAGCACCTCGTACTGGCGCGGAGAAAGTTTATTCAGTATCGGCAGTTTGGAAAAATCCATCAGAAGTTGATTCTTTCTTCCTCGATCACCAGAGGTTTATTTTTGACCTGCGTGTAAATGGCGCCGATATATTCCCCGATGATACCGATGAAAAAGAGTTGAATCGCACCGAGAAAAAACATACCGATCACAAGCGGGGCAAGTCCCAGATTGAAAGTTTTCCACCAGATCAATTTCAAAACAAGATATGCAAAGGCGATCAACACGCTGAATATACCGATGACAAATCCTGAAAAAATCGCAAGTCTCAGCGGCAGTTTGGTGTGATTGACGAATCCTGTCATTGCCATATCGTAAAGCGTGAAAAAGTTGTTTTTGGTGACACCGTGTTCTCTTGCCGCCTGGACGAAAGGAACTTCACACTGTTTGAATCCGATTTCTCCGACCAGTCCGCGGAAATAGGGATAGGGTTCGTTGAATTTTTTTAAAGCTTCAATGAAACTTTTGTCATAAAGTCCGAAACCGGTGAATTTGCGGATGATCCGCTGATCCGGCGCAAATTTCTGCAGCAGACGGTAATAACAGTCACGCATGAATTCCATACTCTTGCTGGCATGCGTATCAGAACGGACGCCGCAGACAACTTTGAAACCCTGCTCGTATTTTTCAAGGAACGGCGTCAGCATTTCAGGAGGTTCCTGCAAATCGCTGCAGAGAAAGAAAACCGCATCTCCGGAAGCATTGAGCAGACAGTTGAATGGCGAACGGATATGTCCGAAATTGTTGGCATTGAGAATAACTTTGAACTTCGGATCTTTTGCCGCGATTTCACGCAGCACTTCACGGGTGCCGTCAGTGGAAAGATTATCTTCTACGATAAACTCGTAGTCATATTGCGGATGTTTGGCAAGTTCCGCTTTGCTCCGATCGTAAAACAGGGGTATATTCTCAACCTCATTCCAACAATTTGTAACAATACTGATAAGTTTTCGGGACATTTTTCACTCCTCTTCAACAGGGGGGATAAACATATTTGCAAAAAATTCATCTCTGGGTAAAAACGGGGACAAATCTTCCAGCGGTGCAGATACAATCCTGCCGTCAGACAACTGTTTGGAAGCAGCCTTGGGGGACAACACTTCAAAGGGATCTGTCATCACTTCAACAATCACAGGCCCTGAATGCGACAACACTCCGGGCAGATATTTTTCTGCTTCGGCATTATTGCGGAATCTCCGGAACGGCAAACCGTAAGCGGCGGCAAGTTTTTCCAAATCCGGCAGAACAATGCCGGAACCGGCTTCGGAACCGACGAAATGTCCGTTAAAAAACGCTTTCTGTGTCAATTTGATGGAAAGATATCCGCCATTATTATACACAAAAAGTTTCAACGGTAAATCATAATTTTTGATTGTCTGCAATTCCTGAATATTCATCTGCAGAGAACCGTCTCCGGTCAGACAAATCACCTCTTTCCCTTTTCCGGCAAAAGCGGCGCCGATGGCGGCAGGAAGTCCGTATCCCATTGAGGCGCATCCCTGATTGGCGAATACACGCATATTTTTCTGAACGGGAATTGCCTGAAACGTGCTGGTATAAGCCACGCCGTTACCGGTGACGACAACAGCATTATCGGCACACTTTTTCCCGATAAGTTCAGCAAACGCATAAGTGGAAACATAATCTGTACGGCTGCGGTGTTCATCCGTAACAACAGGATATTGATTTTTCAGTCTGCGGCAATAATCAAGCCAATCCTGAGAACTGCGCCAATCCTGCGGCACGGCAGGCAGAAGTTTTTTCAAAAAGTTCCCGGCATCAGCGTGGACGGGAATATCCGGTTTGAAAGTCGGTTTCTGCAGTTCTCCGGCATCGGCATCAACCATGACTTTAAAGGCGGCACGGGCTGTTTTTTCATACGCATAGCCAATGACCCGCAATCCCATTCTTGTGCCGAGAACCAGAAGAAAATCACTGTTCTGCATGATAAAGTTGGCACTTCGTTCTCCCAGAATCCCGGGACGTCCGAAAAACAGCGGATGCTCTGACTCGATCAGATCTATGCCGGATATGGAAGTCAAAAACGGAACATCATGCTTTTCTGCAAATTCATGCAGCAGAGAAACGGCTTTTCCGCAACGGACCCCGTTGCCTGCCACGATCACAGGACGTTTGGCATTTTTGATTTTTTCAACAATTTCTGCAATTTGCATATCAGTCACAGCCGGCGGCAGAACATCCTGTTCCGGCACATAACCGCGTAACTGAGACGCGTCAATCACAGAAGATTGAATATCCAGCGGCACATCCAGCCATACCGGACCGGGGCGACCGCTCTGACACAGATACCACGCCTTTTCCAGTTCAAAACGGATGTCCTCCGGCTTACGGATTATCGCAGCATATTTGGTAATCGGGCGGACGACATCAATTATATTCAGCTCCTGATCTCCCAACTGCCGCAAAGTAAGTTCAGGATAAAAGGTCATACAGTTTTCACATTTGACCTGACCTGAAATAATCAACATCGGAATTGAATCCAACCATGCACCGGCAACGCCGGTAACGGCATTGGTTCCACCGGGACCGGTGGTCACACTGACCACTCCGGGAGTTCCTGTCACCCGGGCATATCCCTCCGCAGCGATTGCACAAGCCTGTTCATGCAGATTGCAGACATATTTCAAACGCTTTTCCTTCCCCAATGCGTCATTCAGAAACATGGCACCGCCGCCGGTAACGAGAAAAACATGACGGACACCTTTATCTGCAAGATATTTGAATATATACTCAGCCGTTGTCATCTCTTTAAAAAATCGTTCTTATACAGTCTCTGTAACTTTTATCATAATATTTTTTCACGGGAAACCGGTCGGATAAATAACTCACTGCACAAAGTGTCCCAATCCAAAAACGGATACATATCTTCCAACGGAAGAGACTTCAGCGTGCCGTCAGCAGTTCGTATCGCGGAAACAGATGGAATAATTTCCTGATCCGGATTACAAATAACTTCACAAACCACCGGTCTGCTGTCTTGAAACACCTCTGTCAATTTTGAACTTAATTCCGCAGAATGTTCAATCCGTATATAACATAATCCGTAAGCTTCAGCTATTTTTTTCAAATCCGGAAAAGAAACGCCGCAACCGGCATCGGTTCCGATCAAACGACCATTGAAAAATTTTCGTTGCGTTGCACGGATCGACAAATAGCCGTTGTTATTCCAAACGAATAATTTAACGGGGTACTGATATTCTTTGAGTGTTTGCAGTTCCTGAATATTCATTTGCAACGAACCGTCTCCGGTAATGGCTGCGACTTTTGTCTGCTTGCCGGCAGCCGCAGAAACGCCGATGGCGGCAGGCAGACTGAATCCCATTTCCGCTTGTCCGCCGCTGGTAATATAACGTTGAGAATCATTCAGTTCAACAGCTTGAGTTGTCGCATAAAAAGCAGAACCGGCATCGGATACAACCGCAGCACTCTCCTGTTTTGCCAAGGTCCGGGAAAGTACTTCAAGAAAGCAATATAAATTTATTCCGTTTGAATCATTATAAAAAGACGGAAGACACTGGGGATAAGACTTTTTCCATTTCCGGCATTGGGTCAGGTATGTCCTGCCGTCAATACCGCTGATTGTTTGTGCCGCGGGTAAAAAGTCACGCAAATCAGCTTGACAGAAATGATCTATTTCAACTGTTTTCTTTTGATAAACTGTCGGATCAATATCAACAACCATAATTTTGGCTTCCCGGGCAAATAATGAATATTCGTGTCCGGTTGAACTGACACTCAACCGACATCCCAAAACCAAAAGAAAATCAGCATTTTGAACTGCAAAATTCCCCGCCCGGTTTCCTTTTGTTCCAATTCTGCCTATATAATTCGGATGAGTTCCGGCAATGGAGTTTCCTCCGAGAAAACTTGTGACAACCGGAATATTCCATTGGGAGATCAACTGATAAAATTCATTACGCGTATTACTTAAATCAATACCCTGACCGGCAAGAATAACCGGACGTTCTGCATGAACAGCATACTGCTTGAGAAAAGCAATGCTTTGTTCAAAATCTGTTGAAGCTGCCGGCTGAACGTGAAAATGTTTCAAGTTCTCCTCTTGAATAACTGTACTTTGAACATCCATCGGAATATCCAACCACACAGGTCCGGGATTGCCTTGAGATGCCAAAAAGAGAGCTTTTTCCAAATGATATGCAATAGATTGCGGTTCCTCAACCATCACCGCGTATTTCGTGATCGGCTTGACAATTTCAACAATATCGGCTTCCTGAACTCCGAATTGTCTCAACGGCAGACCACTGCTCCTGATTGTCTGTTTTCTTTTGACCTGACCGGATATAAAAATAACTTTTGCACCATCCTGCCAGGCATTCAGTAAACCGGTAATTGCATTGGTTCCGCCACAACCAGTTGTAACCATGGCACAACCAAATTTATTCGTATATTTTGCATATCCGACAGCTGCCATGGCCGCGGCCTGTTCATGATGCGTGCAAACTGCATTGACTGACGAATTGCAAGCGACTGCATCACTCAAAAACATCATACCGCCGCCGGTAACCAGAAAAATATGATCACATTTTACAGTTTCGCAGATAAATTTCACGATGTAATCAGCGACACGCATATTCTTATATTCTCCTCTCCAACGCTAATTTCAGTTGATGAACGGCAGCATTTATATTATCCTGATTCGTAACACAACTGAGACGGACAAATCCGGTTCCCTGTCTGCCGAAACAACTGCCGGGCAACATTGCGACAGAAGCTTCATTGAGAGCAAATGAGGCAAATTCCTGATCGGTCATTCCGGTACCATGTACATTCGGAAAAACATAAATTGCTCCGGACGGAACCATGCAGGAAACTCCCGGCAAAGAATTCAAACCTTCTGCCAGAAGCATGCAACGTTTTTTGTATTCATCAGCCATTGTTCTCTGGTATTTTTGTTCTCCGCAAATAGCCTCAATCCCCGCCCGTTGAACAAATGGAGGTATGCAGGAAACGATTGTCTCATTCAGCAACGTCATTTTCCGAATCAGCAAGGACGGTCCGATAGCAACGCCCAAACGCCAGCCTGTCATTGCAAATGCTTTACTGAAACCATTACAAACAATCGTTCTCTCCTGACAGAAATCCAATTCTGCAGGTGAGAAAAAAACATTATTGTTGTAGACCAAACGGGCATAGATTTCATCACTCAGCACATACAAATCATGTTTTTGAGCAACCCTCCAGAGTTCCTTGAGAATTCCGGCAGGGATAACTGCTCCGGTCGGATTGCTGGGACTGTTGATTATCAGCAATTTTGTACGATCAGTAACAGCTGCTTCAACATCTTCAGGCTGCATGATAAAATTATTTTTCTGCCGGAGTGGCACAGGTACAGGTACAACTCCGCAAGCGGCGGCGGCAGCATTATAACTGGGGAATCCCGGATCGGGAACCAATATTTCATCTCCGGGGTCCGCCACACATTTTATCGTATAATAGATAATGGCATTAGCTCCCGGTGTCACAAGAATTTGAGATAAATCCGGACGGAAATTCCGGGAATGTTCTGTTGCATTCTGAACCGCTACCAAAAATTCAAACAAACCCTGAGAGTTTACATAATGCGTGTCTCCGCTGGAAATCGCATCCAACCCTGCTCCGACAATATTCGGTGGTGTATTGAAATCCGGCTCTCCCAATTCAAAATGAAGTATCTTGCGATTGGAGCGTTCAAGTTTTTGAACTTCATTCAACACTTTGAACATCGGTTGACCGGTCAAATTATCAGTAATCGCTGCCAGAGGTTTCATTTTATTTTCTCACTGCAAAATTCCCTTATTACCGAAATCATATAATCCAATTTTTCATTTCCCATGCCGGGGTAAAGTCCGATCCAGAGGGAATCGTTCATTATTTTGTCGGTGTTGGTCAATGCGCCCGCAACACGGTAATCCACGCCCTCAACAAGCGTTTCAAAACAGGGATGTTTCAAAATGTTTCCGGCAAAGAGATTGCGGGTCTGGATCTTGTGCGCTTCAAGATATTCGGCAAGGTCATTTCGGGTGAAGTCCGCATTATCAGCAAGCGTGATCAGAAACCCGAACCACGACGGGTCGCTTTCAGGATATTTTGCAAAAAGTTTCAACTGCGGAATATCTTTCAAGCCATTGTAAAGACGGGCAAAGTTTTCTTTGCGCTTTTCAACAAATGACGGAAATTTTTCCAGCTGCGCACAGCCGATTGCCGCCTGCATGTCGCTTGCTTTCAAGTTATATCCGAAATGACTGTAAACGTATTTGTGATCGTAGCCGACGGGAAGTTTTCCGAACTGTCTGGTGAAACGGCAGCCGCAGGTGTTGTCCACGCCGGACTCACACCAGCAGTCACGGCCCCAGTCGCGGATGGACAGCATGATTTTTTTCAACAGCGGGTCATCGGTGTAAACGGCACCGCCTTCGCCCATTGTCATATGGTGCGGCGGATAAAAACTGGATGTGCCGATATCACCCCACGTTCCCGTGAATTTTCCGTCATATTTTGAACCAAGAGCGTCGCAGTTGTCTTCAATCAGCCACAAGTTGTGTTTTTCACAAAAGGCTTTCACTTCTTTGATGTTAAACGGATTGCCCAGCGTATGAGCGATCATCACCGCTTTGGTCTTTTCTGAAAACGCCTGTTCCAGAAGTGACGTATCAATATTCGCCGTTTCAAGTTCAACATCAACAAAAACAGGAACAGCACCGTACTGGATGATGGGGGCAATCGTTGTGGGAAATCCTGCGGCAACGGTAATGACTTCATCTTTCCGTCTGATCTGACGTTCTTTTAAAAGCGGAGAAGTCAATGCCGAAAAAGCAAGCAAATTGGCGGAACTGCCCGAATTGACCAGAAGCGCAAAGCGCACCCCGAGGTATTCTGAAAGTTTCTTTTCAAACTCTCTGGAATAACGCCCGTAGGTCAGCCAGAACTCCAGACTTGAATCAACGAGATTGCACAACTCTTTTTCATCAAAGACTCTTCCGGCATAGTTGACTTTGCTTTCACCGGGAACAAAAGCCGTATTCTGCGCCGGCGCATGGCAAAGGCGGTAATACTCTTTGACCTTTTCCATGATTTCATCATGAAGCTGTTTTACTTTGTCCATGCAAGACCTTCCTTTTGTGCAGAAGAAATATAATCCGCCCAGTTTTCAGCGGTTGAAATTCTGCTTTTTGTGTAAAATTCCTTATACCAGCTGGCGGTATGTCTGAAAGTTTCTTCCGGAGTCCAGACACCGTGCCAGTTCAATTCTTTTTTTGCTTTTGAGCAGTCAAGCGCCAGCAATCCCGCTTCGTGCGGCGCATCGGCAGGGGGATCGATTTTGATTTTGATATCGCGCCACTCCTGCGCTAAAGCAGAGGTGACTTTTTCAACGCAGATATTTCCCTCGCCCGACGGACCGAAATTCCAGCCGCAGGCAAAGGAACTCTGTCCTTCAAGAAGTTTCTGTCCCAGTGCCAGATAACCTGAAAGCGGTTCCAGAACATGCTGCCAGGGTCTTGTTGCATAGGGACTGCGGATGGTGACAGTCTCTCCTTTTGCCGCGGCTTTCATAATATCAGGAACTAATCTGTCCTGCGCCCAGTCGCCGCCGCCGATAACATTTCCCGCCCGTCCTGAAGCCAAAAGCGTGTGATGTTTTTTCCCGTATTCATCATTGTTGAAAAAACTTCTGCGGTAACTTGAAATCACAAGTTCCGTACACCCTTTGCTGGCGCTGTAAGGGTCATAGCCCCCCATGGGATCGGTTTCTTTGTATCCTGCCGTCTGCTCTCTGTTTTCGTAACACTTGTCGGAACTGATGGCAACGATTGCCCGGACGGAATCAACTTTTCTGCAGGCGTCAAGCACATGAACTGTTCCCATGACATTTGCCGCAAATGTTTCCACCGGTTCAAGATAAGAGAGCCGTACCAGCGGCTGAGCTGCAAGGTGAAAGACGATCTCCGGCTTGAAATCACCAACAATCTGCGAAATTTTTTCCCGGTCCCGGATATCGGCATATTCCGAACGCATATCCAGTTTCAGAAGATCAAAGTGACAATATTGTGTTTCCATCGGCAAAGCGACACCGCAAACTTCTGCGCCGAGCTGATTCAGCCAGAAGGCAAGCCATGAGCCTTTGAACCCCGAGTGTCCGGTCAAAAGAACTTTTCTGCCGTTGTAAACGTTATTGAACATTCAAATTACTTCCAATATTTTGTCCAGGGGGCTTCGCCCCTTTCCCACATGGCGTTGAGCATATTGTATTCGCGCTGATTATCCATGCACTGCCAGAAACCTTTGTGCTTGAAAACCTGCATTTGACCGTCAGCAGCGCAGCAGGTCATGGGTTCGCGTTCAAAGGACTGGTCTTCCTGACCGTTGAGATAGCGTTTGATGAATTCCTTGCGGATAACCATGAATCCGCCGTTGATGTAATCATCTGCCTGAGCCTGTTTTTCTGCGAATCCTGTCACCGTATCGCCGTCAAGGTTCATGGTTCCGAAACGCGCTTCGGGCTGAACGGCAGTCAAAGTAAGCAGTTTGTTTCCGTTCAGATGGTGCTGATACAATGAGGCTATATCCACATCGCACACACCGTCACCGTAGGTCAAAAAGAAGTTTTCATCGGTATCTTTCAAATATTTTGAAGCACGGAAAACGCGTCCGCCTGTCATGGTTTCAAGACCGGTTCCCGCGAGAGTCACCTCCCAGTCGGACTCATCAGATTCGCCGTGAAAAGTAATTTCAGGAGCGTGTCCGAGTTTGATGGTGGCATCAGAGGTGCGCAAGTGATAATTCATAAAGTAATCGACAAATGCTTCACGTTTGTACCCCAGACACAGAATAAAGCGTTTCACGCCGAAAGAGGCATAGGTTTTCATGATATGCCAGACAATCGGCTGTTCACCGATGGAGACCATGGGTTTGGGCAGAAGTTCCGTCACATCACGCAGACGTGTTCCCTTGCCGCCGCAGAGGATCATCACAGGAGGCATATCTTTTTTTGTCGTCATACTGAAAAATCCCTTTTTCCGTTGTTCAATTCCGCCGTTAATATAGCCGTTTTATACGCAAAATGCAAACGTTCAGGCAAGTTTATTCAGGAAAGCTGAAAAAAATGTATAAAATTCCTGTACTGAAGAGATACTCACACGCTCTTTTACAGTATGGATATCAAAGGAGTCTGGAGAAATACTCACCATTTGCAGACGCGGATTTTTTCCTGCAAAAAGTCCGGCCTCAAGGCCTGCGTGGATGACTTCTATCTCAGTTTCTTTGTTAAAAAGTTCTTTACGCAGACGGCAGATCATTTCAGGCAGTTTTGAACTTGTATCCGGCGTCCAGCCGGGATATTCTGAATTGTACTTCACCTGAGGTTCAAGGATACTTAATTTTTCCACAAGATCATCTGTATGCTGTTTGCGTTTTTTATCATCCAGACTGCGCGCGCTTAAAATCAGATGCAGAACGCCTTGCGTATTTTTCAAAATTGCCAGATTGCTGCTGGTGCGCGGCACGCCGTATTCAGGCGCAAATTCCACAACGCCGTTGGGAAGAGTTGAAAAAATTTCAAGAAACTTTTTCTGAAAATCCATATCCCAAACCTGCTCAGGCACTGCAACGAAACGGACATCCAGATCAAGGGTGAAATGTGATTCAAGTTCTTTTTTCATTTCTTCCGCACGATCAAACAGTTCACTTGCAACACCGTCAGAAGTGAGAACACAGCCGATGACCGCACTGTCGGGAATGGCATTATCCACCGTTCCGCCGTTGAAAGAAAAAATCGCAAGCGGCAGATCTTTCACAATTTGCGCAAGCATCTGCAAGGCATTGCCGCGTTTCTGGTGGATACAGGAGCCGGAGTGACCGCCGGGCAGTCCGGAAAGAGTGATTTCAACGGCTGTTCCCGCAGGCGTACTGCACTTTCCGGTATCAAAATCAAAAGCAATGCGCACACCTCCGGCACAGCCGATACATACCTTTGAGGAGTCTCCGTGGTCAAGATTGATAAGAATATCTCCCTCAAGGAACTCAGGAGAAAGTTTCCCGGCACCGATCAGACCTGTTTCTTCATTGACGGTCAACACCGCCGAGATATTGCCGCGGATATTTTTATCGGCAAGCGCAGCCAGGGCGATCGCAACCCCGATACCGTCATCCGCCCCGAGCGTCGTTCCGTCGGCACAGACAAAATCCCCCTGTATCAAGGGCGTCACAGGGTCTTTGGCAAAATCAAAGACTTTGCCGGGTGCAACCTGCGGCACCATATCCATGTGTCCCTGCAAAAGTATGCGCGGACAGCCGGGAATCACCTCTTTGCGGTCAATACGCAGATTGTAAAATTCATCCTGACGGACTTCAAATCCCATTTTTTCTGCTTTTTCCGCAAGAAAACAGGAGAGTTGTTTTTCGTTTCCTGAAGCGTGGGGGATGGCACAGATTTCAGCAAAATTTTTCCAGACTTCAGCGGGGGAAAGTGTCGTTATATCCATAAAGAAAAACTCCTTATTTTTCAATCAAAGTGTACCCTTTTTTAATCAGATGCTCAAGAATTTCCTGAACAATCTCATCCGGCGTACTTGCGCCTGCCCCCAGACCGATACGGTCAAAGCCGGATAAATCCGGCAGATTTTCAACACCGTCAATGAGAAAAGCCGCTTTTCCGGAACGGCGCGCCACATCGCACATTCTGTTGGCATTGGAGCTGTGGGCTGAACCGGCAATGAGCATAACATCCACCTGCGGGATCATCTTTTCAACTGCCTGCTGACGGCGGTACACCGCGTCGCACACGCCGCCGTTGGCGTGGAGAAGCGGAAAACGCTCTTTGAGCAGACGGGTAAATTCCTCTATTTCCAGATGATCACGGGTGGTCTGGCAGAGCAGAGTCGGATTTTTCATCTCAGGCAGTTGCGGAATTTCCTCTTTGCTGTTGACAACAAAAACTTTTTCAGTTCCCGCGTGTCCGGCAACGCCCCGCACTTCAGGATGAGAGGGATTGCCGAATATGATCAATTCATCATCTTTTCCCAGCGCAGAAGCGGCGCGGTGCAGACGTTTGACCCGGGGACATCCGGCATCAATGACGTGCAGATGACGGGCGGCAGCATCCGTTTCTTCTTTTCTGCCGACACCGTGGGCGCCGAAAAGGACGACACTTCCTTCGGGAACCTGAGATAAATCATCCACAAAAATTGCGCCGTTCTGCCGCATTTTTTCTCCGACACGGCGGTTGTGGACCAGTTCATGCAGAACATAAACAGGAGCGGGAAACTTCTTCCGTGTCTCCTCAAAAATATCCAACGCGCCGCGCACGCCTGCGCAAAATCCGCCGGGGACAACGGGACATACTGTTTTTTTACTCATTTTATACACAAAATTCCGGATTTTTTTACAATATACTCTTGCTATTGATATTTAAATCTGCTATAATATAACAGCAAAGATTCATCAATACAAGAAAATGAAAGGTAACTTTTTTTTATGGCGGGACTCAATGATCTGCCCGGCGGCAGTGAAACAGTACTTATCGTGGACGATCACGAAACGATTTGGGACTTTCTGATCGAAGCACTTCAGGAGTTGGGATACAATGTTCTTCTGGCAGAAAACGGACTTGATGCCGTTGAAATTTACTCTTCCAATCCCGGTGTCGTTGACATGGTGCTTCTGGATATGATCATGCCCAAAGCCGGAGGTCACGAAACGTTCCACCGTATCAAAGAAATCAATCCCGATGCCAAAATCCTGCTTTCCAGCGGTTTTGTCAGCGAAGAAGAGGTGCAGTATCTGCTCAAAGCCGGCGCCTGCGGATTTCTTTCAAAACCCCACCGTCTGCCGGTCGTGATTCACGCCATCCGCGATGTTCTCGACGGTAAAAAGGTCAACAGCAATGGATGACTGGGTCTATTTTGAGCGCGATGAACGCCATATCAAACGTGAACGCGCAAAAGCAAGAGAACTGCGGAAAACACCCTATTTTCAGGAATTGCTGAGAAAGGGTATCTGTCACTATTGCGGCAAAAAGTTTCCGCCTGAAGAATTGACCTTTGACCATATCGTTCCCGTCGTCCGCGGCGGACGCAGCACCCGGGGAAACATGGTCGTCTGCTGCAAGCCCTGCAATCAGAGCAAAAGTTGTCTCACGCCCGCTGAACAGCTTTTGAGTCTGCTCGGCGAACCTGAAGCACCTCCCGCTGAAGAAATTGAAATTTAAAGAGGTGTAAAATGAATACCTTTGATGTTGAAGGATATGAAAAAAGTTTTCTGCCCGACGGCAAATGGCAGTTGGTCTGGCACGATGAATTTGACGGTACTGAACTGGACAGCACCAAATGGGATTACCGCCTGTCCATGATGGGCAAACGTCATCCGGCATGGACAGATAAAGGTGTCCGTCTGGACGGAAAAGGCAATGCAGTCTTTTCTCTTTTAATGGAAGACGGCCGTCCGGTAAGTTCCCAGATACAAACCGGATACAACTTTATGGATGAGCCGGTTCTGCCGACAGATTTTCTCGGCAGTTCTTTGCAATGGAATATCGGAAAACTCAAAAAAAGTCTTTATACGCACACTTTCGGTTATTTTGAATGCCGCTGCAAACTTCAGCAGACGCCCGAAGCCTGGTGGAGCGCGTTCTGGCTGCAGTCTCCGATCATAGGTTCCTCTCTTGATCCGGCTGAAAGCGGTTCAGAAATTGATATCATGGAGTATTTCAAGACGGGAAAAATCGATAAGCACTGTGTCTATACCGGCGGTTACGGGCAGGACTGCAAACAATCCTGTACCGGCGGCAGAGAAATTTCAGATACCGGTGAATTTCACCGTTTCGGCGTTCTCTGGGACGAGAGCGGATACACCTTTTATATTGACGGGATTGAAGACGGACATATTGATCAATCCGTCTCAAAACGTCCGCAATTTATTTTGATCGGAACAGAAGTTCAGGGTTACCGCAACGCAGATCACCAGCCTCTGCAAAGTGCCTTTGACCTTGCAGGTAAAGAGGTTTTCACCGTGGATTACATCCGCGTCTTTGATCCCGTCAGGGAATAGATGAATACAAAATTCTTTTTCTTCCGTCCCCCTGTCATCTTCTGCGGGGGGGGCGTATTCTTTGTCGATATTCATTTACCGCAAGACGGGTATGGACGTCTCATCTGCTCAACGGCAGATCGGACGGCATGATGACTTTGACGGTATTTTCCGGGGTGTGATTCATTTCTGATCACAAATTACTGTTCATTCCGGAACCAGACAGTCAGGGTATTTTCTTCACAAATAAGATTTCCTGCCGTTGCATATTCACAAAGTTCTCTGCCGCGCCATTGCACAGATACGCCGGAATCCGCAACTTTGCCCCTGGAGTCTTCGGCAAGAACCAGCGGTCCGCGCATGACCGCCGTAAATTTTCCGTCAGGTGAGGGAATTTCTTTCAAAGTAAAATCAAATTCCAGTTCAACCGTATCCGCCGCGCCTCCCTTGTGGGATAATTCAAGATACACACCCGGCGTAAACTCAACGGAAATACCGTTGAACTTCACACTTCTTAAAAATGCGGGCGTTCTCAGGCGCAGAACTTTATCTTCAGGATCATCAAAGGAAATCTTTGCCTGCGGTTCAAAAGGATAATTGCCGGTAATATGCAGCGCTCCGGAGTCAAGGGCTTCAAATAAATTGACTGTTACGCAGTTTCCGGCTTCAAGAACAGCAAACTCCGCTGCAACAACCAGCCCCTCAGGTCCCTGAGCGCGGCAGCAGTCATTGCCGCCGAAGGCTTTGCCGACAGCACGCAGAATCTGGTCATCGGCATATTTTTTGTATCCGCCTCCCGTCAGCGGTGTCGGATTGGCATGGACCCAATGGGAACCGTCCGGTCCCCATGCACCCAGCAGAGCGTTGTAAAGGGCTCTTTCAATCGCATCGGCAAAAGTCATATCATCTGTCAACTGCAAAAGGCGCAGACAGTAACGCATCCAGGTCACCGTCACACAGGTTTCTCCCAAAGAACCGCAGTCGCCGCGGGTCTGACGGAGTGCGCTGTCAAACCAGAATTCGCCCATTTTATCTTTTGCGCCGCCCGTGCCGGTAATGAAAATTTCATGTTCAAGAACAGCTTTGCCGTATTTTGCAACAATGCGGCACCAGTCGGGATTTTCTTCAAGCATGGCAAGTTCGGCAAGTCCCTGAAAGCAGCTGGTCATTTCATAGGCTTTACCGTTGCCGAGAACAGCGGGAGCAATGCCAAGATCACAACATTCATAAATATTTCCCAGTCCGGAACAGCCGCGTTCAATGATATATTGAGCAAATTCGCGGTATTTGCTGTTTCCGGTCAGTTTCCAGAGAGAGACAACTGCGCCGAGAATACTTGAAGCAGGCAGTCCGTTGTGATTGCCGCATTCAAGAATATCCATTTTACCCGGTCCGATAAGAGAAATCAGATAATCAACGGCACGGCAGCAGCATCCAAGCACCGCCGGATCCGGATTGAGCAGTTCATAATAGCGGATCAATCCCAGAACAGCATATTTCCGTCCCCAGATATCCCAGGCGGTCAGTTTCTGATCGTCGGGATAAGTGCTTATGCTGCCGTCAGAGGTCTGAGTTTTCATCATATCCGCAACAGAATCATCTATGAGCGCACGCAACCCGGGAGCCCCGGTCAGAAATGCACAGGTAATCGCAGGACGGATGACTTTTCCCCAGAATTCCCCGCGCCATGCCCGGTCATCTTCACTGCGCAGAAAAAAAGGCTCCGTCAGCAGTTTATAATCAACTTTTTTAAAACGGTTCTCTATCGTCTTTGCCAGAGCTTTTCCGGCAAATCCCTTTAAAATATTTCTTCTCATATCTGCTCTCTTAAAAAGTCACGATCTTACTGTTTCTGCATATAATGTACACTATTTTCCGGCAGAAGCATAGGATTTTTCAGAACAAAAAATGGTATTTTAACGACTTTTTCAACAAAAATACAACTTTTATAAAAAAGCCCTGTTAATATCATTTGCGACAGTATTATCTGCTTGTATTGACAGGTTTTCAGATTTTCAAACATTTTTCCGGCAGATAAAATATAAAAAAAAGCACGGTTATTTTTTATATAAGTATTGATTTTAAGAAAAAGTAGACTAAATTATCTTTCCGGAGGGAATCAAATGCGGGAATTCAAACTGGAAGAACTCTGTAAAAACGAACTGCCGCTTGTCATTCAGAAACTGCACGGACCAAGTCACCAGTTTGCCCACCGGCACAATGCGGTTGAGTTGGTGTATATCGAACACGGTTCCGGCTGGTGCGCCGTCAACGGAATCGTTCACCCCATGCTGACCGGAGATCTCTATGTCATCCCGGTCGGAGCCACCCATGAATACTGCTGTGAAAAAAATTTCAGTTACATCAATCTGTTATTCAACGAATCCATTTTCAGAGAAGATGAACTTGAACTGTTCCGCTCTTTTGCCGGGCAAACTGCCGATAAGATGCCGGACAAATACACCTTCGGTCCGGATTTGCAGAAAAAAATCATCTCCCGCATTGACGAATTGCAGACAGAATTGTGTTCCCCCCTCCCCTTGCATCTTCAGCGGGGACGTATTCTTTTTATTGAACTGCTGATATTCATTTTCCGCAACACCGTTCACGCGCCGGGGATTTGCGCCTCACATGCCCAGCGGCAGTTGGGACGGGTTTTAAGTTACATCACAGATCACCTGGATTCCAAACTCTCTTTACAGCATCTTTCAGAAATCTCAGGTTATCAACCGGACTATTTCGGCAGACTTTTCCGCAAAGAAATCGGTGTCGGTATTTCAGAATACATCTGCAGCCGCCGGATCGAACGCGCCTGTTACGAACTTGAAACGGCGAAAAAATCCATTGATGAAATTGCTCAGGAAACCGGATTTTTTGATACGTCCTACTTTATAAAAATCTTCAAGCGCAACTGCGGACTGACTCCGGCACAGTACCGCCGCAAACACGGCACTCCGGAAAAAACGGAATAAACCGTTTTTTTCCTGACAAGGGTAGATGGTTCTTGGGGAAGGGGAAAACTTCTTTTCACGAGAAAAGAAGTTTTCCCCTTCCCCAAACCCCAACCCTTTTCAAGAAAAGCGAAGTATTTTATAAAGTAAGAACAGTCCCCTACGGGTAGTTATCTACCCATATAGGGAACAGAGCCTTTTGACAAAGAGTATATTTTATCTGAAGTCATTAAAAGTTGCTTAAAAGCTTCATGAAACACTTAAAGGTGTTTTGTGTACGCCTGTTGTCAGATGCGCCAAAAAAGAGCTTTTAACAGACCTGGTGGACCCAATGGACCAGATGGACAGCTTTGCCGGCAAGTAAAGTATATTGTCCATTTTGTCCACTTGGTCCACCCGGTCCATCAAGTGCCGGTTTGAAGAAAAAAGTCCGGTGCGGATTCCGCCATTGTTTTTACTGCCCCCCAAAAAAATCCGCAGAGGATAATAATATCCAACGGTTTATCCAGAGCCAGAAGCTGGAAGTTTACCGGCAGCAGACTCATCCGGACGTCAGGCTCGCAAAATTTACAAACAGTGCAGACTGGCTTGGGAAAAACGGGAGTTCGACTCCCGGTGCCGCGAAGAATACGCTTCCTGCAATCTCCGTTTTTCAGCATGACAACTTTTGTCAGGGGTCGGGGACTATATTATATCACAGAAACAAAAACAATGCAAAGGAAATACGCTTATGTTGAGTATGTACGGCTGTTGGGAAATAGAATATTATACAACACCTCTTTCTGAAGAAGAAATAAATAACAGTTCAACCGGTGCGGAACGGGTTTGTTATGCCGATGAAGTGCCGCCGCAACTTCTGAATCGTATCTGTGCTGTCAGAAATCAGGAACTTGCCCGACTCCGCAAAGGCATTGCTCAAATCAGCAGTGCGGAAACTTATGAACATACTCTTATCCGCAGACATCGCCCAAAAAGTTACACAGGACCCGATTTGCGTTTCAAGACCTTTATGGACGTGGAATATACCGATGACTGGGAAAAATATCCGCCGGTTCCTTACGAAGATGTCGGACTGACTGTTGATGAGGAGAATCTGTTTCAAGCCATTCCCGGCGGCATAAAGTTTGTTTGTTATCCGGATGAAACACCTGAAGAGTATTTATCCGTTATCCGCAAGTTTTCCAATGTTGAATTCAGAAAGAGATGATTGTATGAATTACTTGGATTTTTACAATGCCGTTTCCTCCGGTGATCTTGAGAAATTACAACAGTACCACTTTGAAAATGGAAAATTGCTCCTGAATAAAAACATAAGAGAACCATTCAGACACAGGCTTCTCCGCCTGCCGTTGATAGAGGCTTTTTATGAAGGTCGTCTGGGAACAGCAAGATATCTTTACCAGCAAGGCGCTCTCCCGGATATCTTTTGCAGAAGATGCCGACTCACTCCGCGGTATTTCATGCCGGAAGGATTCCTTGAAGGCAACTGCAGAATCATGAGTCTCAAAGTTTTCAGAGATCGGGTATGGGAGGCAGAACGCCGCAATCATACAGGCGTTTTCGACAAAAAGAAATTCATCGCCCGATTGCTGAAAAAAGAGCCGCATATACAAGAAATTTATGAATATGCAACCAATGAATCCATGTTCAATGCCACCTTTGGCAGCAAGTGCAATTTTGAAGAAATTTTAATACGTTTCCGGCACGGTGATTACATTTGGCCTTGCATCCACGCAATCATCTTCGGATATTCAAACGTTCCGCATGAGCGTTTCTGGAAAAGAATTCTGACGTCCCGGTGACACGGATAAAATACTCTGACATAAAATGGCGGACTTCCGGGGGTATATTAAGTCCCTGTCAAGAAAATAAAAACAAATTTCAAGGCATTGAGACAGCAAATTTAAAAATAAAAAAAGGATAATTGTGTCTTCAGCTTTTCTGATGACGCATTTGACCGGATAAAAACAGAAACATACAGGAGAACAATATCATGGTTGAACTTTGGCTTATCTGCTATTTGATCACATTTATTTTCATTTGCTGTGTCGATCACAGATATTGGAACTGGGGTGTGTATTCCATCCTCTGCGCATTTTTCTGGCCTCTGATCTGGATCTATCTTTTCTGGCCGACGAAAAAAAAGCAGTGAGCAAACAGCTGATTTTCTTTGTACAAAAACATAACCGGAGATTTTTCCAATGAGCGCAAATACAAATAAACAACTTTCCTGCAATCCTGAAAAACTTTCAGGACACGATCTTGTCAATTATCTGATTGCCCATCCCGAAGTACGGGGAAATTTCAGATATCACACCTTCCTTTCCTGTATGTGGCGCAATCTGCTGATCGCTCAGCCGGGATTTACGGATGTTGCCGATTTTGAAAAAATCCACCATCACGATATATACAAGATACTGCTTGAACAACCGCAGCTGGCTCCTTACTTTGATTTCTCAAAACTCCGGGATGGCGAAAACCGCTGTCTTTTTCTCAAGCGTCCTGAAATTGCAACGCCGGAAACCACCGCGTACCTTTATGTTTCCACCTGGTGCAATATATTGAAAAGACACCCCCGGCTGGGAGAATTTTGTCCTTGGAAAAAATTTTCTGCTGACAACTGGTGCGATGTCCTCAATCCGAACGGGAAATGTCTGAAATATTTGACATTGGAGTATCTCAGCAGCGCATCATCCTTCCGCAGAATTCTCAAAAGCTGCTATTTCGGGGAAAAACACGCCTGCAAAGGAATATTTGAACAAGGCGTTTCCGATGCCGCAACTTTTCTCATTTTCAAGCAGATGGATCGGACAAACAGCAAACATTTTCTGAAAAAGCAGCTGACAGATGGCAACTGGGATTTTGCGGATGCTCTCTGCGACATTTCGCCCGAAGATGCTCTTGATGTTTCCTCTAAAAAGCACATCCGCTTTTTCATGACTCTCGAAGCGCCGGATTCTGTTTTTGAAAAACTCTTTCCCCTCTTTGATCTGAAAGAACGGGACTCCGGAGGCAATTCTCATCTTCTTGCAGCCTTGGTGCGGGGACTGGTTTCAAACGACTTGAGCCGTTACAACTTTCTCCTGCAACAGGGACTTGACCCCGATGAAAAAAACATGGCGGGCTTTTCATGCAACGAACTGGCAGCGCACCTTGAAAATCTCAAGGCAAAAGCAGAAGAAGCAAAACTCGCCCGGAATGAACGCGCAAGAGAACGCGCAAGAGTAAGAAGAAAACAGGCAAATCAAAAAAGAAAAATTCGCTGATTTCCTGTAATTTAAATTTAACACGAAAGGAATATTTTATGGGACAGATGGCAGGATTCATGTGCAAAAAATGCGGTTTCCATGCAGAACTCGGCACGCAGCAGCCGTATTTTATCATGTCTGGTTCTCTTACGGATAAATATTGTCCGGAAACAGGGCAGACCGTTCATGTTTTCCGTGAACTGAACGCGGGGCCGCCGGAAATCAGTTGTCTGAAAGAAAGACAAGATGACGCTCCGGAATCCTGCAAAAACTGCGATGGAACGTGTCTGAAAGATTTTGAAAGTCTCACGCGCGGACGTAAAAATGTCAAAGCTTACAAATGTCCCCGCTGCGGCGGCAGGATGGAAGACACCATGACGGAAATGATATTGATAGACTGAACATAAACGAAAAATGCAGGAGTTATTTATGACTGAAAAAGAAATTTTGCGTGAATTTACAGAATGTGCCAACAGAAACGATTTTGACGGCTGCGTTGCCGCCGTGGAAAAGTTGTCTGCCCGATGTCTCAACGAACAATGCGATGACGGCTATGATATGCTTATATCGGCAGTCGTTTCAGAGAACGCCTGTGCCGTGGAAGCACTGCTGTATGACGGCAGATGCGACAGAACCAACAGAGAAAGTCTGTGCGGCATGACTGCTGAGGAATTTGCCCTCGACAATCCTGAAGATTCTGAAATCAGAATTGCCTTTGAAGAGGCTTTTCCGGCTCAATATATCTATCGTGACGGGGTTCTTATTCCCCGCGAGGAGATTTTTCATCTGATCATGACCGATCAGCTTGAAGCGGATGAGGGCGCACTTACTCTTCTGCCTTTGTCAACCTGTGCAAAACTTCTTGCACACAACAAAATCAGCGAAGAATGCATGGAGGCTCTTGAGGAATACTATCCCGGTCTGGCAGCAGATTTGCATAGACTTGCTCAGCCGGGCGTGTAACGGATTTTCTGTAAAATAGCGCATGCCGGAAGCGCAGAGTTATGCATAGGGCGCAAAGTTGCTTCCAACTCGTCGGAGGCAGCTTTGCGAACTGTGTAACCCGGTTGAATTTCTAAAAAACGTGATAAATTCTCTGTAAGACTCCGATTTCTGAACGACCGGTTTTGCGGCAAATCATTACCATTCGTTACCATATATTACCATAACGGCTCTTCAATTCTCAAACAACCTATCCTTAGTATACAGTTTGCCCACCAGTTTGTCAAATCGTATTTGAAAAATACTCCATCATGGGTTATATTAATTCGTGATGGAGTAATGATGGAGTATTTTCTATGAGTAAAACCATTTTGTGCGATAATTTGAAAGCCGGACTTGACCGCTTCCGCCCTTTCCCGCCGGAAACATTGGCTTCGTTGCGTAACTATTACCGGGTGGGCTTGACCTGGTCGAGCAACGCATTGGAGGGTAACAGCCTGACCGAGTCCGAAACCAAAGTTATTATTGAAGATGGTCTTACCGTTCATGGCAAACCTTTGCACGATGTATACGAAGCGTTGGGACATGCTGACGCATACGATTACGTTCACTCCATGGCAGTTGATAAAGATTTGGAAATCAACGATATTCTCAAACTGCACGAACTTTTTTACAAACGGATAAATCTGGAGCAATCAGGAAAATTCCGGAGCGTGAAAGTTTTTATCAGCGGCAGCCGCTATCCATTGCCGGCACCGGAAAAAATCGCGGCATTAATGGATGAGTTTATTGCATGGCTGAATGAAAATGAGAATAAGCTGCACCCGGTAACACTTGCAGCTGAAGTGCATAAGCGTTTTGTTTTCATCCATCCTTTTATTGACGGGAATGGCAGAGTTGCAAGACTGCTGATGAATTTGATTCTGATCAGGCACGGTTATCCGGTTGCGATCATTCCGCCGATTCTGCGTTCTGAATATATCACTCTCTTGGAAGTTGCCCACCAGGCTCCGGAAAAATTTATTGATTTTATTGTCTATCGGGAAATTGACACACTGCGGGAATTGCTTCGATTGCTGGGAGATGATGTTGCTGCGGCTGCCGAAACGCCATTGCCAGCCGATTGTGAGAAATTGCTGCAAATTCTGAAAAATGAGCCCGGCTTACGGGTTCCGGAATTGATGAAGCAAATGCAAAAGAGTCGCCCTACTGTGGAACGTTATCTGCGGCAATTGCGGGAAAAAGAGTTGATCGAATTCCGGGGAGCCCCCAAAAACGGCGGCTATTTTACAAAATAATTACTGAACCGTGACATTCCGAAAGTGCGTTGATGCCAGTTTATTGTAAACATCTGATTCAATCCCGGGGAATAAAGAAACTGCTTTAACCGGCTCTTGCCGTATTCCGGATTATCCGCAGTAAGCGGTATGCTGTCAATGACGGTCAACGGTAATATATTTTGAATCTGCCACAATCGGAAGACGACCGGCGTTACATCGGATAGATCATTGCGGAAATAACCATTGAGCCAGAGGATAAGGAAATGTCCTCCATTGGTATCCATGAACCAAGTATAACAAGGCATCAAATCCATCCGCCGCAGTGTTACCAGCAAAGAATTTATAAATACGGCAAACTTCCCAAAGTTGAAACAGCTTCAGAGTGTTGATAAGGATTTTCAAAAAAAGATTCAAACAGAAGTACAGGCATTTTTCAAAAAATCAGGCTGGCTTGATAATGGCAAAATACTGCCTTTTCTGCTTGATTACAAAGTCATGAAACGGGAGGATATGCAAGGTCTGCTTTTTAACAGCACTGACAATCCCCGTTTGAAACCGATCCATGGAGTTTATCGCAAAAAAGTTCGTGGAGTTACACCGCTTGAGTCGAAATTATGGGGGATGCTTCATGGTGTTCATTATCCTGACTTTGATGTTGCGAATGTTCAGGAGCGTCAGCGTTATTGGAGAAGCCGCAATGGAGATTCTGCACAGATGCTGAAAGAAATGCTGACCACTGATCCCGTGATGCAAGTCGTTGCGTTGGATGCGGTTATCCGTCACGGGATCAACAAAGTATTGGAACATGGGGGATTCCGTGACAACGAAGAAGTTGAACTTAAAAACTTGCTTGATCTGCGTCTTGCTCTGTTGGATCCGGAATGGGGAAAATTGCAGTTTATGCCAAAAAATTTGCATTGAATCGGCTTTAATATTTGTGAAAATCACAACTTCTACTTGAGATTTGCACATTTTGTGTTATATTACTCCTGAAACCATACGGAGAAAGCAATATGATACAGCGAAAAATTCAAACAGAACTTGCCCTGTTGGCACAGGAATATAAGGTCGTTACCATTACCGGGCCAAGACAGTCAGGAAAAACCACCTTGGCAAAGATGCAGTTCCCGGATTATGATTATGTCAATCTGGAAGATCCGGAAACCCGCAGTTTGGCAGAAAAAGATGCCAGAGAGTTTCTGCATCGGCATCCGGCTCCGATTATTATTGACGAAATTCAAAGATTGCCGATGCTGTTGAGCTATATTCAAGTCGAATGCGACAAGAGCAATAAAAAAGGGCAATACATCCTGACCGGCAGTCATCAACCGGCTTTGAAAGCAGGGATTTCCCAATCCTTGGCAGGTCGTACTGCCGTACTGCAGCTTTTGCCGCTTTCTATTGAAGAGTTGAGCGAAGCAGGAATCGTTCTTGACCGTGATGAGTATATTTTCAAAGGATTCATGCCGCAGCTTTATGAAGAAAATATCGACATCACCCGCTTCTACCGCAATTACTACATGACCTATGTGGAACGGGATGCAAGACAACTGGTGAATATTCGTAACTTCACAGCGTTTGAAACTTTTATCAAACTTCTGGCGGGCAGAGTCGGGCAGTTGGTCAATATGCAAAGCCTTTCAAATGATGTAGGCGTATCTTCGACCACGATTTCAGAATGGCTCTCCATACTGGAAGCAAGTTACATTATTTTCCGTTTGCCCCCTTACTTTGAAAACTTCGGCAAACGCCTGACCAAATCAGCGAAAATTTATTTTACGGAAGTCGGTCTGGCGGCATACTTGCTGGAGTTGGAAAATCCGGGCATGGTGACACGCGACCCGTTGATGGGAAATCTTTTTGAAAATATGGTCATCGTTGAAGCTCTGAAAAAACGATACAATATGGGTAAGGATGCAGGATTATACTTCTTCCGCGATTCCAATGGAATGGAGATTGATTTATTGCAAGCGTCTGCCAGAAAACTTTATCCGATTGAGATCAAAGCGGCAAGGACATACAGCAGAGAGTTTGCCAAAAATATCAAGATATTCAGTAAGCTCAATGATAAAACTGCGGATGGCTGTGTGATCTATTCCGGAGAGCAGGAGCAGAAAGTGGAAGAGGTTGAACTGGTGAACTTTACATCAACCGCAAAGAAAATTCATTAAAAAAATAGAAAAAAAATCACAATTCTGCGACAAATTGCAGAAAAGTTTGCGAATAATAGGGTGAAGAGGTAATTTCAAAAGTCATTCGAAAGATAGCAAAAATACCATTCGCAAAGAGCTGCAAAGGGTAGTTTGAACCTGTTACCTGCATGGTAACAGGTGAAAACGCTCCCTCTTGCAGATCGAAGCGAGGGCGCTTTGATAATTTTGATGAGTTTTGAAATTGCCTCAAAAGGAAGAAATTTCTTCCATGCAGACAGAAATGCGATTTGATTTTAAAGGATTGTGGTGCTATGTTATTTACCAAACTGGAAATGAGAGGTGAAAAACAAAACAGTAATCACAAAAATTTAAAAATTGAATAATTCGCATTTTTCAAGCGGATCGAAACTCAGGAAAACGCCAAAGTACAGAGAAAAAGATCGACTTGCTTGGAGTGCGTCTGTCTAAACAGACGTACTCTGTTTGCATGGTCTTTTTCGGGTATTGGCGTACCTCCTGAGTCATCAAATGGAGTACGTCTTTTTTTATTTCATTATAAAAACATAGGGGAAAAATTAGATGAGCATTTGGAAAACTATTGGAGGGGCTGTTGTCGGTGGTTTGTTGGGAGGTCCTGCCGGGGCAGTTGCTGGAGCAGTGATTGGTTCCGGGAAGACAAAGGATGTGCTTAAAAAAACGGGAGAAATTGCTAAAGCAACAGCCAAAGGAGCGGCTAAAATTGCAGGAGAAGCTATTGAACATGCAAGTCGCGGTGTTCCCTCAGTAAGAGGTGTTGTCATTTCTGATAATGGGAGTTGGGGGATATGTTGTCCCAGTAATAAAATTTTAACGGTTTTAGAGAATCGTTATGGAGAACGGTGTCCGGGAGACATCGCTATTATACCGGATTATGTTTTTTGCTCCAGAAATTACTGTTATTTTGTCAATAAAGAGAATTACAGACTTGGCATTGACATAGAAACATTTAGTAAAGCTGTTGATAGAGCAAGAGAGGGAGAAGCGTTTGGAGTTCACGGCAGTGAAAAATTTGTCATGGAATTGTGTGAAATGAGACATCCCGGTGAAATTGAACAGCGTGGTTTTCATAAGTATGCGATTTGGTTGGACAGAAATTAAAACTGAAATAAACGAAAAAAATATTGGAGTACACAAAATGAACATTGAACAAATCAAACTTGACCTTGAACTGAAAACAACCCCGTGGGATGGTATTAAAGAAAAGACCGAAAAATACTCTTATACTCCTTCAAAAGCCTCTACACCGGAAGAGTTGGCTGCTGAGCATTTCTCAGCAGCTTTAAGTAAAGCATTTTCCGGTCAGGCTATTACCACAACCCAAAGTGATTTGAAAGTTTATTATCTCAACGAAAAAATTTTTGTGCGTTTGGATATTTTAAAAAACACATTTGGAAACCCTCGCAGAGAAAAATCTGCGCTCTTTGTCAGTGAAGATGGCGAAGAGTTTTCCCAAGAGATTGTTTCTGAAAAGTTACAAGGGGTTCAATTTATCAATGGTCGCTTTATAATCAATGATCTGCACGGTATTTATTATTCAAAAAGCGGATATAACTGGGAATATGTTTCTGAAGAGGATATTTCTGAAGATTGCAGCTATATCAGAGATATAATTCACGATGGAAAAAAATATATTGTCCTTTTTGATGACTCTGATGATGTTCAATACATAGCAAAAGCCAAAAAAATTAAGACCGGCTGGGAATGTTTTGAACTGGATGATGTTGAGGCAGAATGTTGGGAACTCGGCTTTTCTGACGACACCTATTACTTGGAAGGGCAAAATGAAGACGGCTTAACGGTAGTATATACATCCGATGATGCGGAATACTGGTGTGAAGCGGATGAGTCAGATGCAAGTGACCCGGATGATGTTGAAATTGGAGAATACTATATCGAGGAAGATGAAGATGATGATAATCTTTATCTTTGCAAGAAAGCTGCTCCTTATGATTCAGATAGAATATATGGCGAAAATATTTTCTTTTTCTGTGAAAATAATCGGGGGATTTATGCGAAAGAGTTACCTAAAGGAAAAAAGCACAAACTTGCAGAGGCTCCTTTTGATGTAAAAGGTATGTTTTTCCATGAAGGTACTTTGCGTTTGTTCGGTACTCATTTGGAATATGCTGTTGCTGAAGTCAGCATTGCCGAATAAAACAATTACAATTAACATCTCCCTGTTGAATTGACGACAGGGAGAGCAAATCTGCCCTATGGATAAAAAAGAAAAAACATTAACTAATGCCGCTCTTGCAGGTATTGCCGAAGATGTCGTCCGCCGTTTCGGCAGTGGAATCAAAGAACATCTTGTTGCATTGGAGGGAATTGACCGTGAGATTAGCGTAGACAAACTCGCTGTTGGAAATACAGTTCTGTTTAATTGGAACGGTAATGATATTCCTGTCGTGATAAAAAATATTGCAGACAGAAACAACATTCAGGTGGAATTTACAGGAGACCAACTGCATACTCAATTGGATGTTAACATCAACGAACTTGAAGGAATTGTCAATAAGCGAAGTTTAGCCCAAATTGCCCAAAGCAGAGTCAATCCGGAATTTGCTGAACAAAATCTGAAACAGCAGGCTGGCTTTTCCGCTGAAGTCAAAGAAGTTGCCAGGCAAAGAGCTGAAGAAGTTGTTGCCGGTAAAGATCCCCAAACAGTTCGTACAGATGATCTTCCCGGGCATGTCAATGATCCTTTTTTTGATATAACTTGTGAAGTTGATGCCAAAGGCAACCCCATTCCCGGAGCCAGTGCGCAAATGAAATTTGTCGGCAGTTCACCTGAGGCTGCTGTGGACAAGATGCTGACAAAGCAATATCAGAAATACCATGACAATGATGTAAAGATCATGGTTCCGAAAGATTATTATCCCGGAATGAAAGAGGCTTTGCAGAATAAAATTACTTCTCTGGAAGATCAAATCTCCACAATGCGGGCAAGAGGATATTCGCAGGATGCAATCAATGCCAAGGTAAAGCAGCTCGAAAATTGCAAAACTCTTCAGAAAAATTTGCTGGAAAGCAAAGTTACCAATGCTGAAGCAATGGAAGCAAGAACCAATCCAACGCTTTCCACGGCAAAGGATATTGCCAAATTGGCTCATCGAGCCGGAGTTCAACAGGCTGCGATTGGAGCTGCTGTTGGCAGCGGCGTTTCCATTGTAAGAAACGCGGTTGCTTTATACAAGGGCGATAAACGAAGTATTGAAGCTCTTAAAGACGTAGCAGTAGATACAGCAGGAGCCGCCGGAGTAAGTTATGTTACCGGTTTCGGCGGAGCTGCAATAAAAGGTACTATGCAAAACTCGTCATCTGCGATGTTAAGAGGCATTTCCAAAACAAACCTTCCGGCTTATATTGCTACATCCACTCTGGAAATCGGTAAAACAATGCATTCCTATTTTTCCGGAAAAATAGATGACACAGAATGTCTTGAAGAGTTGGGAGAAAAAGGCTTTGGTATGGTAACAAGTGCCATGTTTGCTGCAGTTGGACAAATAGTGATTCCCATTCCCATACTTGGCGCAATGGCTGGCAGTATGTTGGGATACGCTTTGAGCTCAGCTTCTTACCATATTCTTCTTGACAGCTTGAAAGAGGCAAAACTTGCCAAAGCTGAACGAATTCGTATCGAAGCAGAGTGTGCTGAAGCAGTAAAAATGCTTCAGGAATACCGCAGAGAACTGGAAAAATTCATTGAAGATTATTTGAAAGAAGCTGAAGATACTTTCAATGAAGTTTTTGCAGAGATCAAAGAAAAACTTACAATCGGTGATGCTGATGGATATATCCGGTCTATAAATAAAATTACAGAATTTTGCGGCAAAAATCCCATTGCAAGCAATCGTAAGGATGTTGATTTGCTTATGCAAAACGATAGTCCTATAAAATTCTAATTTCACAAAGAAAGGAAAGTACGAATGGGAAAAATGTCAACAACTGATCGTACCATGCTTAAGGTAGCTTATTTGCTTTCAAGCATAAATGGCGAAATCGGGAAACTGGAGTGCGAAGCATTTAAAACCCTGTGTTTCGCTAATAATACAATGACTCCCGGTTCGAAAGAGGCAAATTCTTTTTTGGAAGAAGTCGTGACTGAAGCTGAAAAATTTCAGAAGCTGAAGAAATTTTATAATGCGGAAGAACAAATTCTTGCATTTATCTCAAAAGTCGGTGCCGATTGCGAAAAGTTGAAAGCAGATCCCGTTGTCAGCAGAAAAGCTTTTGCGGTTTGGATCGGCTTGTGTATGGCAGATGGTAAATATTCCGAAGTTGAACGACAGTTGATAAAGACTCTTCAGCAGATATTTGTCAGGAAAATTGATTCCAGCAATGTATTATCTGAATTGCGTACCGGAGCACTTATGGGGGCATTCGTGCCCGGTGTAGGAAGTTTGATTACCGCAGGAAAAATGGGGAAAGCTATCGTTTCCGGCGAATACAAAGCCCAGGAATCTGAACAGGTGATTTCTGATGAGTTTCTGGCAGAACTTGAAGAAGATTGCAAGATGCTCAGCAATTTGAAAGTACAAATTGATTCCACTGCAGATGCGGCACAAAAGGCAAGTTTGCAAAACTCTTTCAACTATATCGAAGACAGCTTGAAAGAATTGATCAAAAACGGATTGAACTGATAAATAAAGGAGATTGAATCATGCCGTTACCTCTCATTCCTATTATCGCAGGTATTGCCGCTCTTGCTGCTGGTGGTGTTGGTGTTGCAAAAGGAGCCAAGGCTATAAAAGATAACAATGAAGCCAATGAAGTCAACGCAAATGCTCAAGACATCATTGATACTGCACAGGAAAAATTACAGACTTCAAGAGACAGAACTTCAAAGGCTCTGACGGATTTGGGAAACAAAAAAATTGATATTTGTGATAAACACCTTGCACACTTTATTGCCAGTTTTGAGAAACTTAAAAATGTAGAACTGGAAACTTCTGTTGGTCTGGAAGAACTCAGCAAGTTCAAAATAGACAAACAGTCCATTATTGATTTGAAAAAAATCACACTTATAGCAACATCTCTTGCTGCCGGTACGGCGGGTGGCGCTGTTGCCGGAGCTGCAGTGGCATTCGGAGCTTACGGTGCAGCTGGTGCATTGGCTACCGCTTCAACCGGAACTGCAATCGCAACATTAAGCGGTGCCGCGGCAACTAATGCAACTCTTGCATTTTTTGGAGGTGGAGCTATTGCGGCAGGAGGCCTGGGTATTGCAGGAGGTACAGCGATTCTCGGTGGGTTGGTCGCAGGTCCCGCATTGGCAGTTATCGGATGTGTGATGGGAGCTAAAGCCAGCGCAAATTTGGATAATGCCTATTCCAACTTGGCTACTGCCAAAAAAGTAAAAGAGGAATTGGCTGTTTTGACTACGGTTTGCAATGGTATCAAGAAGCGTTCTGACCTTTTTACCAAGACGTTGATCAAATTGGAATCAATTCTCAACATGCAGTTGGCAAAATTTGAATATATTATTGCGACCGAGGGCGTTGATTACTCTCTGTTCAGTGAAGGTTCCAAAAATCTGGTTGCGATGCTTTTAGGAACTGTTCAGGCTGTTAAAGCAATTCTTGACACACCGCTGCTTGATGAAAATGGTACTCTTACTGCAGAATCCAAGAATGTCATCAATACTGTCCAAGGATTACTGGAAGCCTGATGAATTTTCAATGTGATAAATGTGGTATTTGCTGCAAGCTGTTGAAAGGTATTCCACAGCTTGCGGCGTTTGACCGCGGCGACGGGGTGTGTATTCATTTGAAGGATAATTTATGTTCCATCTATGAATCACGCCCTGACATTTGCAATGTGGAAAAGATGTATGTTTTTTTCAAAGAGCAGATGAGCGAAGAAGAATATCTGCAGTTGATGAGTAATTCCTGCAAAGTATTGAAACAAGCTGCCGAAGACAGGTAAAAATATCAATATCCACTATTGATAGTACTGAATTTTTCGCATTTTGTTACTATACTTGAAATATAATTTGAGGTAATGTATGGGACTGAATATCAACCTGAATGAACAGCTTAAGAAAGAATTGGAACATAATGCCCGGAATGAACTGAAAATGTCCGGATTTATGGGGAAGGTGATCTACTGCGGGAAAGAGGATGAACAAGACAAGAGGAGAGAAGTAAACGAACAACCTGAGCAGCATTCGCAAGACAAAAAAACAGAAGAATTAAACGATTCTGACCAATAATCCATGTTTTCTGTCGTTAAAAATTTATTTTCTGAGCTTACAGTTCCGATTTCTGGCAACATTCCTGATTTATTGCCGGAAAGTTTTATCTTGGAATTGACAAAGTCATGTAATCTCAATTGCCCATATTGTTACTGCTTATGGCATGAATTTCCTTGTTTGGCTGATCGGGATTTGACTGCCGGGGATTGGCAAAAAATCATCCTTTTTTTAGTTGAACGGCAAGTTGCATCTTTCTCATTCACTGGAGGAGAAGTCTTAATGCGAAGCGACCTGAAGCAAATTATAACATACACTCGTAATCTTTTGCCCCAAGGCCGACTTTCGCTTTTTACCAACGGAATTCTATTGAATGACGCCTGGATAGAATATTTCAGAGAAAAAAAAGTCTATCTTTCAACCAGTTTGCAAGGTTTAAAAAGCTATGCGGCGATGACAGGTTCCACGGGACAGGCAGAGCATATCCTTGATGTTTTGCGTGTGGCAGCAGCCTTGCAGTGGCCAATGGCAGTAAGTATGACTATTACGCAGGCGAATAAATCTGAAGTATGCACTATGTTCGAGACAGCCGTCGCTGCCGGGGCAAATTCAATTCAGCTTGGTGCAATGATGCCACAGGGACGTGGGAAGCAACATTTGGAACTTGCATTATCCAGAGCAGAATGGGAAGAAGTCAAAAATGCAATCCGTAATATGAAAGATTGCGGAATTCCTTTCAGTTTTTGTGATGAAATGATTTGCAAATGTCGTAAGCACCCAGCTGATATATTTGATCGTTTTCATCAAAAGGTACCAGTTAAGTGTAATGCAGGTAAAGATTTGGGAGTGATTTCTCCCAATGGAACTTATCATAAATGCTTACATTTTTTTGAAGAATAATCTATCGTTCATTGTGACAAATTTTTCAACCTCCTGCGAATAATAGGGTAGACAACCTTAAATTCGCAGGAGGTTTTTCTTTGCCTCCTGCACAAACAAAAGGAGAAAAAATGAGTGGAACTGAAATCGTTGATTCTGTTTTGAAAGTTGCTGAAAAAGCAAGTCGTATTGATCTTGAACAAGCTGAAAAAAAGGCTGTTGAAACTGTGAAGTCGCTCAATGCCGGGACAATTGTTAATGCAATCAATGTCAATTCTGCTGAGCGCATTGAACGCCGTACTATGGCAACGCTCGATGTGGCTTATCTGCTTGCCAACATTGACGGCTGGTTCAGCGAAAAACAGGAAACTTGTTTTGAAAAGATTGCAGCATCTCTTGGCAAAAATCCTTCCGATGTTTCAGCTCATGCCGTGGGGCTTAATGCAAAACTTGCCCACATCCGTGAACGGGTGACAGAAGATGAACTGCTTGGAGCCTTTATCGCCGAATGCCGTTCCTACTGCGAAGCCTTTGACGGTATGCTCATCCCCAGCCGCCGGGCCTTTGCCCTCTGGCTCACCCTCGGTCTTGCCGATGGCGAAATGAGTTCAACTTATCGCAAGGCATTGGATTTGTTACGCAAAGAATTCAAACACTCTGCTCTCCTTTTCGGAGCAATGGGGGCATTGCCTGTTTATGGCGCAGCTGCCGTTGTCGGCGGTGTCGGTATGGGATTGCTTACTGCCATTGCAGGAGGTTTGAAAACGCTCAAGCACAAGCAAACTCTTGACAAATATGTCCCCCTTGTTTCAGAAGAGTTTATGCTGCAAGCTGAACGCATCATCGCTGAAGCAAGCCACCTTGAAGCTGAAATCGCAGAAATGCCTGACTCTGAAAAGCAGAGCAAGTATGAAAATCTGATTCAGCAGTTGGAAGAACTTATCAATCCTCCTTCTGATGATGACGATGATGAGGACGATGATGAGGACGACGAGGAATAATCTTTAACGATAGAGGCAGAAATGAAGAATTTATTTGGATGTTTACTGGTATTGGCTCTTTTGCCAGTTGCGGCATTTGTCATATACTTTATATTCAACATCTTTCTTTATTTTGCCGGTTGCTCAATCAATGGGCAGAGTTTTGGGATTGGTGCGTTTGATTTTATCAACAGCTTTCCACATCATGTCATGTAATTTGACAGGTTCCACCAATTCCAGAGGTGCAATGTCTATATAGTTGAGATTAACAAATTCATTTAATTCTTCAGGAGAGGAAAAATAAAAAGATTTTCCGGAAGCATATATCAGACAGCCGTAAGGTTTTTCTCCATCTTTTTGTTTGAAAGCGGCAAAAGCTCTTTCGTAATGGATAAGAACGATATTTTCAACCACCTTTTCCCACTCCAACGGAGATTTCCGTTTGGAATAAGCCTGCCGCGGATCGTATTTACCGATAAAAACATCTGAATCAGTTAAAATCACCTGCCACGGCATTCTTAAAGGGAAACGCTTTCCATAAGAATTTTTCCGCTGAGTCCAAAATCCCAGTGCCGGATTTTGACGGACATTATCTGCCAGTTTCCAGCGTTCGTTATATAAAGTTTTCAAATCTTTCCACTCAGGAGTTGAAAGTTTTTGAGAGGCGAGAAAACGCTCCAGTACCTCCCCTGATTCGAAGTGTGTTATTTTTGCTGTTGCGATGTGAAAGGCGGAAAAAGATTCTGCTCCTTTGAACAACCAGTAATCTCCGTAATCACAAAAAGCTGTTACTTCAGAAAGAAGCTGCGTTGACTCCGAATGAGCAACAAGAGACGGAATCTTGTGTCTGGTAAAAGAACCGGAGTCAAAACAATCAATCACTTGAATTTGAAACGGATACACCAGAGGTATTCTCCACCAGTCCCGGAATCCGGTATAGTAGAAAAAGCCTTCATTCGGGCGTTCCGGACCGAAATCACACCCCGGAAAAAAGAAAAGTATCATCCCCGCCAGACAGGCAAGAAAAATATTTTTACCTTTTCCATTCCATATGAATTTCATAATACTGTTCCTGATTACCTTCGCCACCAAACGGTTGAGGATGCATATTTCAACGCTGTTTTTTTTTTGAAATTTCCTGCCAATGATCTTTTTGCCAGGTGAGGATTTTTCCATTCGGCAAAGTAACACTGCTGGTTTTCAGGTCACTGCTTGCAATCGGTATGAGTTTGCCATTTATCTGAATATATTTTCTTTCTTCCGGCATTGAGATATAATCGGCGATAAAATCCCGGTTATAGTCAATCACCATGCAATTATTGTAATTCAGCATAAACAAATTTCCAATGGCCGCCCAATAAAAATCACTGTCAGGGGCAGCAGCTCCGACTGCAGTAATATTGTTGTTGTCAACAATGACAGAAGCAGCATTACTCCCCCACCGGCAAAGAAAATTATTTTTATCCCCTTCCACTTCAAAGCCTGTTTTTTTTGCAGAAGCAGATGAAAAATAATTGTAAACAAGATAAATATTCCCCGGAAGCAATAAAGTTGCAGCGAGTAACAAAAGGATTTTTTTGTACATTTTCTCTCTTATTTGTATTTATTGTATATCATTAAAATAGTACGAATATCCTTTTTTTCAAGTGCTTTTTCAAGTTTATCGTAAATATTCATTTGCTCTTCCAAGCTCAATGTTTTTGATTTTAAAACAGCATCTCTTGCTCTGGCAGCCCATATTTTATAATCGGTTACAAGAATTGATGCAACTTTCACTCCTCCGATGATTTCTCCGGTTCCGGTTGTCAGAGACTTCATTCTCCCAATCCGCGGATGATATAGAGCGCACAGTATTTCCCGGTGTATTCGGCAACTGCGCCGAAGCCTTTGCCAAGGTCTTTGTAAAAGGCTTTGCCGGAGATGATTTGTTTTTGCGTATCTTCTCTGCCGTTGAAACGCAAGACAACTGTTTTTTCCGGCAACGGAGTGAAACCTTTGGCGGGAAGGGCATTCAAAAATTGTTTGTACGGAGTGTCGGTGCCGTCCAAACTTTTAATCCGCATGCCGCCGCTGCCTTCTGCGCCGACGGCAACTTTTTCCGGCAGGGAGGGAAAGACTTTTTCAAAATCAAATCCTGCCCGGTTATGATACATGTTTTGCAGCATTTTAAGATTGGCAGTAAGTTTTATATCCCGGACGCACGAAGCAATTCCGCCCCAAATAAAAAGCAATGTCAGCACAAGTGCCGGAATCCGCCAGCTTTTCCAATTGCCGAAACGCAGGGCAAGAGCAAGCGGGATACAAGACCACAGCTGCCAGATATTTCCGCTTCCAACGAAAAGGAAATTCAAAATACCGATAACGGCTCCGATAAAAAATCCAGCCCGCGCCAGACGATTTTCCCAACCGTCTGGCGGAATGTTGGGGGCATTTTCTCCCTTTTTACGGCGGAAAAAGATCCAATAGAGTATTCTCTGCACCAACAGTGTTACAGGCGTAAGTAAAATCACCCAGACAACTTGAGCAACAACGCCCCTTTTGCGCGGACGGTAACCGTCTTTGGCGTATTCTCTGCGGACATCTGCGGGCATACGGTTGATATTATAAGTTTTCTCCCCGTTTGCGGATGAGGGCTGAACAACGGCATAGCGTTCGCGTAATTCCATCCGGTAATGCCAGCCGCACCATGTAAAAGCCGCACTGAGAATATAAAAAATCAAAAATGCAGCCGAAGTCAGCAAAAACTGTTTCCGCTTGCGTAAAATGATCACACCAAACAGCCATGTCAGCCACAAAACAAACAAAAGCGGCAGCAGATATTTGCCGCTTTCGTAAATCCAGTTGAAAATTTTTATATCAAACGGAATATCCATATTTTACAGTCTTTCTTTTGAAGAAAATATCACAGACCGTGAATATAGCATAAAAAAAAGAATTTTCAAATATGTTGTTATGAAAAAGTTGTTTAATTGAAGTTGAGTTGTTTTAAAATGTTATCAAGATTTTTTTGAAGATTTTCAAAAAATGTTTTAATTTTTGCACCTTTTTCTGCCCCCAATACTCTATCTTGCCATGGAGTTCTGTCATTGGCAGAATTTCCCCAAAACCAATATGGTAAAATATCGTACCATACATGAGCTATACTAACTGGATTAACTCCATAATTTTTAGTCCCGATGTTTTCTGGAATGGTTACGACTTTTCCATATTCGTTGAAAATAATTTCCTGTCCGGTGGTAGGATGACAATATTTTAGATTACCTGTTTGCCCTTTATGCCGATGATATGCAGTTTTATCGTCTGGCTGCTTGATAAAGCCCTGTTTTTCGGCATCTTCCGGTGATTTGGGTAAAACATCCAGTTGTTGTTCCGGCAAATTCAATCTGTCATAGTGCCATAAGCAACATTTTGTTAATTCTTCGACAAGACTTTCCCAAAGCATGAACTCGCTGATAGAGTCAGTTTTCCCAGTATTTCGCATTGTGCTTTGCACAATTTCTGCTGTTTGATTTATTTTCTGCATTGCGGCAAGGGTTATTTGAAGAGTAGTGAATTTTGCCTTCAATTGGTTTGTTTCGACTGTCATTTCAACCTTGCTCTCAAGTTCTTTTTGAACTCTGTTGATTTTTTCGGCATAAGAAAGCATCTGAAGAGTGCCGGAGAGTGTGTTGGAAACAGCACTCTCTTTGATTTCATTTTCAAATTCTGCCAAAAGTCTGATTGCGGTTTCCGCTATAGGAGTACCCTATTTGATAAGTTCTGCCTGTGCTGTTTGCACATTCTGCTGCAACTCGGCAACCTTGTCAGTTGTCAGCTCTTCATATTTGCATCTGCAATTGGGATGAATCGGTATCTCGGGTTTATTTTTGTCATCTTCGGCAAAAATGGTACAAAATGATACTCTTGCGTTGTGAAATGGTACTGAAACGGCACCTTTTTTACCCTCTGTCTCAGTACCTTTGAACACATAATTTTCAGCATCCGTTTTGTTAAAGATGCCTGTTTCTGATTTATCATTGAGTTTGAAAAATACAAATCAATTTCCGGAGATTTCAATATTGTCCTCACCGGAATTTTGCATTTTATTATTCCACATTTCAAGGAGCTGTTTTTCAATTTCAGGATCGGTGATCTGATACATGGATTTCCAACAGATAAAACCATACAAAAGATGCCGGTGTTCAGTTAAACGCAAAAGAGATTTTTCCGGCGCACACATAAGATTATACCGCCTGCCGGATGCGGTAAAAAGCGGGGTGTGATCCCGGAAATCACGCCGATCATACCGGCAATATTTGACCGGAATGATTGTTTTATACGGCGTGGTATTCCAGCGTGTGATTTCAACTTGTTTCAAACGGACACAGCTGAAATAATAATACGATAAAAAAGCTGTTTGAAGAACAAAATAGATTTCGATTGCCGATACAACCGGTATAAAAATAAATTTTTTCAAACACTTTTTCATTGAATTTTTATCCTAACGATTTCTGCAGATATATGCCAAAAGAAAAAGCCCCAGCATGAAAGAATTGACAGCTTCCAAGCCGACAAGGCCGTTGTAAAATTTCATTTTATCTTTCTCTTTTTTTCCCCGCAGTAACATGAATCCGTAAGGTAAAAACATAAACATCAGCCAGCTGACAGCTGCGGCAAGCATTGTCAATATATTGTCAGGTTGTCCGGAATGAATTTTGTCAAGCTGCCGGGCAACTGTTACCGTAAATGCCAGAAAAGCTCCCGGAGCAGCTGCCAGCAGCAGTAAGTTTTTGAGAAATCCCGATAACTTTTTACGGAGTGTTCCCAATACAAGTGCAGAAATGGAAAATACCGGCGTAAAAAACAGACTTACAGGCGGTATAAGGCAAAGGAAAATTACTTCCAGACATTTTTCATGGAATAATTTATATGAGAGTGGAACAGCCTCTGCCACGCATTCGTAATAAAGCAAAACTGATAAACTTCCGCAAAATAACAGTACAGTCATTACGCCCCATACTGTTTCTTTCCAAACCGCAGTCTCTCCTTTTTTCCACGTTTTGAACAAAGAAAACACAAATGGTACAACACCCAAGGCTCCCCAGGCAGTATGTGCCGCCAACCACAACAGAGAACGACTGAAAACAAAATAAGAGAAACTTGCAGCACCTGTTATCAGCCAGACACAGGAAACAGCCAGACAGGATACAAATTTTATGATTCCCCGCCATTTATCGCGCTCCCCTGCGCAACTCATTCCAAAAATTGCTGTCATCAGGCAAACGATTTGCGCAAAAACAGCAAATAATATTCTGCCCAAGGACGTTTCAAGGCTGAACATGATATCTTGATCTCCATGGTAAAATTATTGAAGTATAAAATACATTCTTGTGAAATTTTTTTCAAGTTCTTCTAAAAAAGTTTTCTGTGGTGGATAAAGCGACATTTTCAGAGCAATTGTATAGCACATCTAATCTTTTTCTTTATTTTATGTGGTTACAGAAACAACAATGACCAGATGTGCTTGTACCAAACTGCTCATCAAATTATAAAATTTGAGATATTCGCAACTTAAAATTATGCTTTTCAAATTCAAGAATGATTTTCAATATCGTTAAGCAGTCATCAAATACAGGACCATTTTTAGGTCCTAAAAGGCGATTTCCCAACGATGTGGTATCATCTTCATCGTTTCCCCATCTGTAATAGGGGACGACATCAAAAGCGATATGCAAAATAGCGTTTATCAAATCAGTTATGTTATCGTCAGTTTCAGTGATAGGAAAGTAATTATAAGTTCCGATATTTTCAATGTCATTTACAACTTTTCCTTGGCCATTAAAAATAACCTCCTGACCGGTTGCTGGCTGTTGATACTTTACATTATCCAGTTGTCCTTTATTTCTGTGGTACCAATTTTGGTCGTCGGGGACCTGTACAAATCCTCGCTGTATTGCTTCTTCCGGAGACTGCGGTAATGACCAGGGTTGCTGCATTGGATTATTCAATCTGTTGTAATGCCATTTTTTCAATGAATCTTCAATTTTTTGCATCGGCGAGAGCCAAGATATCAGTTCGTCAAGTACTGGATTGAGTCCAGTGTTTTCCATTTTCTCTTGTAAAAATTTATTTGCGATATCAATTTTTTCCATAGTCCAAAGGCTAACTTGAAGAGCTGTGACCAGTGCAGTTGTAACGGTGTTGGTTGTAGTAATTGTTGCATGAGCTTTTATCACTTTTTCGTATTCCGTTAGTAATTGAGTTGATCGAATAGCAATTCGAGTTCCGTAATTAACGAGTTGCGCTTTGATTTTCTGTACATTTTCTTGATAAGTAATACTTTCTTTGTAAGTTAACAGTTCATACTTACAGCGACAGTTAGGATGGATTGGAAGTTTAGGATTTTCAGGGGCATTAAGTCGAAAGATTTCCCCATGATACATGAGACACTTTTTACAGCTGTTAGGACCTTTATCTGAAACAAACCGGACAAGTTGGGGTTCTGTTTTTCCCTGAAGCATTGACATGATTTTTTCAAAATCCATTTGATTTTCCTTTCTGTTGATGTTGTCATACGAGAAACAACGTGCCTCTCTACAACAAACGGCACTCGTCACCCTGCAATGAGTGGATTGGGATAAAATAAAGAATGAGAGCGTATTGCTGCAAAAAAACAGCCAGATTTACACGAAAGCCTCCGGGAATTACTCTTGGAGGCTTTTTTACTGTTCGGACACTTCCGGTAAGGTGAAAACAACATTTTTCAGGGAATTGCGGGGAGGTGTTACTTTTTATTGATATAAGACAAGGTGAAGAGTATTCTCTTGCAAAACCGCATCATTAAAATTATGTCTTTTATATCAAAAACGGCTATTTTTAGCTCAACTCGGGTAAGAGACGTCGTCCTCAATTTGGAGAGAAAGAGAGGATTAAAAATGGCGTTTGGCGAAAGCGTGTCCGCTGCCGGTTTTAAGACAGGCTTCAAAATGCGGCAGCCTTTTCTTTGGTTTCAAAGGCAAAATATGCTTCTATTTTCCACGGTTTGAATTTAGATGTATGCGAAACTTCCCCGGCGTTATGTTTTGCAAGTCGGGATTTTAAATCACTTGTACTGCCGATATAACGCTGTTCCGGCTGGGAAAGACTGCGTAAAATGTAAGTATAGAACGCCTTGCCAGCACCATTGACTGCTTTGATTTTTGTCATTGAAAACATGGAAAACTCCTGAAAAATGCTTGATTTTTGCTTTGAAAATAATGTAAAACAGTGCAAAAAAGAAAGCAATCGAAATTCAAAATCCGGATGTAACGATAGCTGAAAAGTTACATTTTGAAAAACGCAATACCCCTAACGATATTATGAAAAGTTGAAGAGCATTGAAGAGCGTTGAAATATTCAACACTCTTCAACACTCAAAAGCGTTTTTCGTTGATTTCCAGCATTTTACACGCAAAAAGCGTTCAACAGCGGCGAAGAGCATTCAATTAACGTAACGCCCCGTGTTATCGTTACATCCAGCAAAGGAAATGGAAGTATAGTAAAAAAATGAGAAATTAGACAAATATTGTAATTTGGATTGAAAAAAGCCATTTGCTGTGGTATATTACCATCGAAGTTACGGATGAATAAAAATAGAGGTAAAAATGTTGACAGAAGCTGAACTGAAAAAATTATTGACAGATCTTGAATCTGAAACAGTCGAACGTTCCAGAGCTTTTGATAAGGCTGAAAAAATGGGACAGGCTATCAGTGCTTTTGCCAACGACTTGCCGGGACGGAAACAACCGGGATATCTTCTGCTTGGAGTAGAAAATGATGGACAGATTTCCGGAAAGAGGATCAGTGATGAGCAATTGACTTCTTTAGGCGGACTTAAAACCGAAGGTGCGTTATTGCCGCCACCATCTATGGCGATAGAAATATTCAATTTTCAGGAGGGAGATGTAGCTGTTATTGAAGTTTTCCCGTCAGCATATCCTCCGATCCGTTACAAAGGGCAAGCCTGGGTTCGGGTCGGAGCAAGAAAAGCTTTAGCGACAGATGAAGATCTCCATATCTTAAATGAACGCAGCAAGTCAGCCGGAATCCGTTTTGAAGAAATGCCTTGTACTGCGGCAAGCCTTGAAGATTTGGACTTGAATTTATTTCGTAATCACTACTTGCCCAGGGCAATACAGGCAGATGTTATAGAAGATGATCAACGTTCTGTTGAGGAACAAATGGCGGCTTTGCGATTTTATGACCGCACACACAAAGCCCCCACTAACTTGGGAATGATGCTGTTCGGCAAACATCCGGAAATGTATATTCCGTCCGCTTATTTACAGTATGTAAAATTTAATGCTGCCGACAATGGCGGTGATATTTTAGCGGAACACGCCTATAAAGGTCCATTATTGCAAACGATTGCTGATTTGAATGCGTTTGTTAAAGTGGGGATAGCTTCGCCGCATCCGGTAAAAATATCTGCATTGCAGGAAGAAACAGTATGTGATTATCCCGACTGGTCAATCCGGGAATTGTTATTGAATGCGATCATTCATCGAGATTACCAGATTGGAAATGCTCCGGTAAAATTTTATGAATATAACAACCGTATCGAGATCTCTAACCCGGGCGGTTTGTATGGTCAGGCAACGCCGGAAAACTTTCCCTATGTCAACGATTACCGCAATCCGCTTTTGGCAGAAGCAATGAAAATTATGGGATATGTCAATAAATTCAACCGCGGAATTGCCAAAGTTAAAAATGAATTGGAACGCAACGGCAATCCGCTGCCGGTGTTTGATTATAATAAACGGACAGAGTTCAGAGTAACACTTTGTCCGGCAAATGGCGAGATAAATGGCGAAATAACCACCTCAAATGGCGAAATAAAACCGGAAGTTGGCGAGATAAATGGCGAAATGAAAATTTTGGAGGCCATCACTGAAAATCCGGGGATCAAACGGGACCGTTTGCGAGCCATTACAGGAATTTCTCTGCGAACGATCGATCGTATCGTCAGACGCCTGACCGACGATGAAAAAATAGAGTACCGCGGTTCAAAACGAACCGGCGGCTGGTATGTACGGACATAAGGTGTAAAATGGATGATGTAATTTTAGAAGTTTTAAAAAGTAATTTGACCCAAAACAGTATTGAGGCAGTTGCAGAAAACAAACCATTACAATATTCTTCTATTGAATGTTTAGAGGATTGTTTAAAGATAGGTAAGGCAATTGTCGATGAAGTAAATAAGTACAATCAAAAGCAACAAGAGTTCCAGCATCACATATTTGCTAACAGTATTGCAAATTTGTTTATGAGCCGTTGCATAAATGCTCCGTCAAACTTAACACGGGCAAGAGCCAGTCAAATCGTGTTAGAAATTGTTTTTGCTCAAAGGCAATCTCCCAATAGTTTCGTGCTTGAAATTCTTTCAAATCAAATTCAACAAAATATTCGTAATGATAAAACCTTAACTTGGGCAGATCAGAATAATCTGTGCTTGTTTACATGGTGTAATAAAATGATTATTGATGATAAGATGCACAGAGGAATAAAATGAATGATTTCTGGTCTATATTCAGTTTTTCAGTCGGAGGTGCCTCGATTTGTAGTATCGCATTGACCTTCTTGCTCCGTGAATGGATTTCTAATCGTTTGAAAAAATCAATTCAGCATGAATATGATGTTAAATTGGAAGGATATAAAGCAGGATATCAAAAACTCTTAGATGAAAATCGTATCGCATATAGTTGGTGGCATGAAGAACAAGCCAAAGCAATAAAAGAGACTTATGCCGCTCTTTCAGAACTTTATTTAAGTATTGATTCAAAACTCTGTTGCATGAACAAGAACAACAGTTGTTCTAATTGTGATCCAGCATTGCAAAATTCCTATAAAAATGCAAAAAATATCTGGAGTAGAAATAAGATATTTTTTGAGGAAGATTTTAATAAAAGAATTACTGATATTTTTACTATCAGTTTTGATATAAAAACATCAGTAAGTCAGTTTAATGGATGTGTTCATAAGCGACAATCTGTTATCGAGTATTGTCAGCAAAACAAAGAAAAAATAGATTCTATCTTGTTGGAACTCCGTCAACAATTGCGTATTGTTATGTCAGGAAGAATAACAGAGAAATAACGCAAATAGCGATTTGCTTTGTAAAATGCTATTCATTTACAATCAGTTTGATTACTATTAACATTGTTATCTAACTAATTTTCGAAATATTCTGCAATAACTCAAAATCGTAATATTACGTTTTTGAGTGTTGCAGAAGGTGTCGTATCTTCCAGAAAATTCAGATTGGCAAATTTTGGCAAATAAGTCGGCTGATTTGAGCATAAAGTATAGGCTTTGGAGGGCATCCTTCGCCCGCTCCGTTGCACTCCGCTTATTTTTGCAAGCAAAAAAAATCTACGGATAGCAATCCTTACGGCTTGCCATCCGTAGCTTTAGCGAAGGATGGTGGAGCTGACGCAACTTTTCAGCAACCTTTTCTCTCTGTGATTTTTTACGCTCAAAGAATAAAAAAGGTTGTCGGAGCAATACCCCATTTGATAGAGAGGTATAAAACTGCAAAAAAAGTCTTGTGAAATCAAAAATCGTTAAAATGCAATGCAGAGGACTTTCCCGGTCAATTTTCTGAAATTTGCATCATTCCGGTAATTATGTTGCTTGTGACCATATAACTGCATATCCCAATAAAATCCAAACTGAAGAAAACATAAGCATTGAAATCATTTGAGAAATCGCCAAATATAAAAATTTTTCATTGTCCTGCTTTTGTTTTCTGTATAAAGAAAAAAACTTGTTGCACGACCAAATTTGTACCGGCAAAAGAAAAATAGGATATCCATAAGTTACGAGATACCATTGTGTTTTTGTCTGCAGATCAAAATATATTTCTCCATATCCGAATACAATAATTCCAAGAGCAAACCAAACAAGTTGAGGAAATATCAGCAATTCACACAATTTGTGCGGTTTGGTAAACAACATCATTATATTACAAAGCCAACACGCCACCAAAGAGTATAATGCTATAAAGAAGAATATTCTCGCTATTTCCATATAAAAACCTATTTTTGTTGTCTGATCGTAATATACTGCCTATTACAAGCGTTTGCAAATGCAGGAGGTGTTTTTGATGATTTCAGAAATGAATGACCTTGCTACTGTCATCTCTTATAAAAAAATAAAACAACACCATCATTACCCGCGACAGCGGGAAAACTTCACAAGCGAATGAAATGAGCGGCTTCACAAGTGAGCAGAGCGAACGTCTTCACAAGCAAGGCTTACTGGAATTGGTGAAGATGTGAAGAAAACCTTCGGTTTTGAGTGAAGAGCTGCTGCCGCCGCGTGAAGTGAAGCCTTGCGGCTTCGTTCCACCATAAAAAATAAAAGCCGCTCAATGAGCGGCTTGGAATTTTTTATGGTGGAGGTTAACAGGCGGCGAAACCGAAAATCTCCGCTTCGGACTCTTATAAGGGAAAGAAACGGGAGTGAAAAAAGTTGGTTTTTACAGGGCAATGCCTGTCAGGGGAACAGCAGTAAACTCCAATCCTTGATAGCGGGAGTTTGTCGCACTTTTACTGGTATGCAGAGTTGATATTCCGACAAACTTTCTGCTCAAAATATGCAAATAAGTCCTTGCGGAGTTATCCTTTTTCAAGGACTTGACGGTACTTCCGGAACGCTCTTTTTCAAGT
>SUVX01000085.1 GCA_015061725.1 Lentisphaerota bacterium | reverse complement strand
TGCAGAAACACCGGATGTACGTTTGCCGGAATGTGTGGTAAAAAAGCAGAAACTGCACATTTGATGGATGAAATCATCCGTCAGCTTAAACTCATTGCTCTTTCACGGAAACCCGATAAAAAATTGGGACGCTTTGTTATCCAATCGCTTTTTATGACTATCACCAATGCAAATTTTGACAATGACGCATTGAAAAAACAGCTGGACAGAGCAATCATTTTGACTGGCGATGCAGATATCGCATTCCCTTCCGGAGTTATGGCTTGCGAAAATGAAGATATCCGCTCTTTGCGGGAGTTGCTCACTTATGGGCTGAAAGGTATCGCAGCGTACGCTGAACACGCGGCTGTGTTGGGAAAAGAAGAGGAAAGCATTTATGAATTCTTTTTCAAAGCACTCAAGGCAACGGTAACGGAAGAAAATGCCGACAACTTAACTGCCCTGGTTCTGGAAGCCGGAGCAGTCGCTGTCAAAACTATGGCTCTTCTTGACAGTGCCAATACGGAAAACTTTGGAAATCCGGAAATCACCACCGTAAAAACCGGAGTTGGCAATCGTCCCGGGATTCTGATTTCCGGCCACGATTTATTGGATATGAAAGAACTTCTGGAACAGAGTAAGGATGCCGGAATCGACATCTACACTCACAGTGAAATGCTCCCGGCACACTACTACCCGGAATTGAAAAAATATCCGCACTTGTATGGTAATTACGGAAATGCCTGGCATTTGCAGAATAAGGAGTTCGCATCGTTCAATGGTCCGATTTTGATGACCACCAACTGCATCACACCGGTACAGGATTCTTATAAAGACCGGATTTTTACAACCGGCATGGCAGGTTATCCGGGAGTGCCGCATATTGCAGGAGGCAAAGATGGCAAACCCAAAGATTTTTCGGCTGTCATCGAACTGGCAAAAACGTGTCCGCCTCCGGAAAAATTGGAAGACGGCACGCTTACCGGTGGATTTGCCCACGCTCAAGTCTTTGCTCTTGCCGATAAAGTGGTGGAAGCAGTCAAGTCCGGCGCAATCAGACGTTTTGTGGTAATGGCCGGTTGTGACGGCAGACATAAAGAACGCTCATATTATACGGAAGTCGCTGAAAATCTGCCGAAAGATACGGTCATACTCACTGCCGGATGCGCAAAGTATCGGTACAACAAACTTGTGACCGGTGATATCGGCGGTATTCCCCGGGTGCTGGATGCAGGACAGTGCAATGATTGTTATTCGCTGGCAGTGATTGCCTTGAAGCTTAAAGAAGTTTTCGGAGTAAAGGATATCAACGATCTTCCGATCTCCTTCGATATAGCGTGGTATGAACAAAAAGCAGTAGCGGTATTGCTTGCCTTGCTGCATCTGGGATTCAAAAATCTCCGGCTTGGTCCGACACTTCCGGCGTTTCTCTCTCCCAATGTTGCAAAGATCCTGGTCGAAACTTTTGATATCAAAGGGATCACTGATCCGCAAACAGATATCAAAGCAATGATGGCTGGAAAATAATTTTCCTGAGAGATTGGCGGCTGGAGTTATCCTGCCGCCTTTTTGCATTTTGTGGGGCGTGTTGTGGCGATTGACGGTCTGGATGGGTAAACGGTCGGTTTGCGGCTTTCCCTTTGCCGCGTTTGGGAGATGACGGCTTTCCGTTCAAAGCGAAAATCAGAACGACCTCCATTCCGAAACAACTGCAAAATGTCCCGAAAAAAGATGGTAACTTGCGACTTTTCCTTTGCGGTTTAAATATACTCCATTTTATGCAAAATACAAGTAATTTTTAATTTTTCCGGTATATATCTTCATGATTTTTACTTATAGTCCCTTCCATGTTTTTGTAGAGATTGTACGTTCAAGCCTTTCCTGTTCTTCTTTAGGGACTCTTGAAAAGAAATTCAGTCCCGTTGCTTTTTCGACCGCATCAACTGTTACGGCAAAAGTCGCCAATGACTCATCACTTCCTTCGTTAGGCAGAATGAATCCAATCATCTTCTGTGGCGGTGTCAGGTCAAAGATTACTTTATAATAGTGTGTTGGTACGGTGACTTGATTTGTGCCAATGGTAACCGTTTTCTTTTTCGGGAGAATCGGTCCTGTGACCACAACAATCTTCCGTTCCGTGATGGCAAAGCACCTCACCAATGCTTCTAAATCCTTCCATATCCCACGGTTAAAGGCTGGCTTCTGCGGACTCATGTTGCTCATGAAGAAGCTGTCGGTCATTGTTTGCCAAGAAAAGGCCATGTCAGCAGCGGGAGCAAGGTGTCCGCGATCGTAACCCGAACGGCGATAATCCCCCGTTGTCGCGCTTCCTGTGGGGATTTCGGGGTCAGTGCGGAATTTGTTTGTCCGCTTCGCAACTTTTGTGGTAGCCTCCGCTTTGGTCATTATGTAAATGACCCATGCAGGTTGTTCGTGGTATTCAATGTAACCAAGTGCATAACCGGGGCGGTCTATGATGGTATCGGCTTTGCCGGGGACACCGAAAGAGAGGTTGTCGTATTGAGGTTCTTGCTCGCCAGCAAAGCAGAAACAGGAAAAAATAAAACAGAGAGTGAGTATGAGTTTGAATAAAGGTTTTGATTTATACTTTACCATCCGGCAGGATTCCCTCATCTGTTTATGAGACGAGGAGTTATGGTAAAAAAGAACGGCCTCGACTCATTGTTCCCAGTGAGGCTCGCCAGAACCCGTAGTAGCGCAACGAGCCGGGCCGTAAATACAGCTCGACTGTGCGCGCTACTACCTTAAAAACTGGCGATTTTCACTGGGAAGCGCGTAATTGTATATAACACCGTCATAAGACGGTTATGTAATTTGCAAATTTTCTGTTTTGCAGGGTATTGTACCTCCGTTGTTAAATCAAGAACACATCGTGGTAAAATACACCCGAAATATCGATTTTTCAAGTCAACAATCATTTTTACTTACCTATAAATGCAACAATGGAATAACTGCAATTTATAACCAACAACTATTTTTCTCCTAACAAACCCTTTACAATCCGGAGTTCAATCCGGATGACCATGCAGTTGGAAAGCAAGAAAATTGATGGACACCGCCGAGTAGTGATTCCAGCTCCCGGTGCAGACCGGATGAAGCAGCAGTCCTTACTCCGGGCAATCTGCAACGGGCAGCGGTGGATGGAAATGCTTATCAATGGCGAAGCAAAGAACGTCACAGACCTGGCGGCAAAGCTCGGTTTGAAACCGCCATATGTAACGCGGGTACTTGGCTTGAACAACCTTGCTCCGGACATTGTTGAAGCAATCGTGAACGGAGCAGAACCCAATGGATTATCCATCGCACAAATTATGAAAAACATTCCGGAAGACTGGAACGAACAGCGGAGGCTTTTCGGTTTCCCGGAACGGTAAACAACCGAACCCCGGCGGCAGGAGAAATCTTGCCGCCTTTTTTGCGTTTACAGAGGCGTGTCGCGGCGGTTGCGGAGTGGTCGGGGCAGTGGCAAAAAGCAGCGAAAAAGCCCTCGTGAAGCGGTTTTGTGAAAAAAACTTCACAGAATTTTTGTTAGACTTGAAAAAATGGTCAGCGTTTTTTTATCTTCCCCCATTACCTCGGTAAGAATTGATACTTTTTGAGGGTAAAATGTCGGTAAAAATCCAAATAGACTGTTGGGTGCATTTTTGCTTTCCGGGATCACAAAGTGGTAAAATGTCGGTAAAAATCCAAATAGACTGTTGGGTGAAGATAAAAACTTGCCATCGTTTTCATTTCTTCCCCCCACAAGGTAAGTTTGCAAGGTAAGAATTTTGAGGGTAAATTTTCCAGACAAAAATGGGGGCTGATAAAAACACGCTCCGTTTTCGTATGTTCCCCCTTGCTCGGTAAGGTTCAAAAACAAGACTTTGTTAATAATCAAGCACTTACAAAAAGAACCTTGATTTTTACACTTTTCAGAAAAACTCAGAATTCAGACAGATTTCAGACAAAATCCGGGGCAAAACGGTCTGATTTCAGAGTCTGAGTGTGTTTCTTACACACTGGCAGAAATGTTGTAAAATCCTTTGAGTCAACGAGTTTTACAAAATAATAGCAAGGATGATTTTTTCAGGTAGATTAAAAGGGGGACAAAAAAAATGGCGGAGAGAGAGGGATTCGAACCCTCGGAGAAGTTGCCCCCTCACAGCATTTCCAATGCTGCGCCTTCGACCACTCGACCATCTCTCCGCAGTGTGTTTATTTAATATAACCCGTGATTTTAAAAATTCAAGTGAAAAAATAATTATTTTTCAGGAAGATACAATTTTCTGTATTTAATGAAGTATCCGAGTCCGGAACCGATGGTGACGATAACGATTCCGGTCAGGTAAATCAGCCAGAGATGCCAGAGGCGGACTCCGAACCAGACGGCATCGTGCATATATTGCGTTCCGCCGTCAATAACCCAGGCGGCTCCGGCAATGCCGAGCATGACCATCTGAAGCGCGGTTTTGAGTTTTCCCCAGCGGTCGGCGGAAATCACCACCTGTTTTTTGGCGGCAAGTGTCCGCAAACCCGTCACCATGAATTCACGGCAGAGTACAGCAACTGCAATCCAGGCGGGCATCAGACGGTATTCCACCGCCATCAGCATTGTGCCGGTTACAAAAATTTTGTCGGCAAGCGGGTCCATCAAGGCGCCGAAGTCACTGACAAAATTGTAACGCCGGGCAATGTAACCGTCAAGCAAATCGGTAAGTCCGGCAAGAATGGCAAGAATATAGGCGGCAAGACGCACACCGAAAACCGCCTGGGCGGACATATTATCTTTTTCGGCAAAAGTTGCCAGAACAACGAAAATCAGCACGGCAAAAATCCGGCTGACCGTGAGAATGTTGGGAACGTTTTTCATACTCATTTTTTGATTTTCTGTATTTTTTCTGCTACTAAATCGCAATCATGCCGTGAAGTGATACGGACAAGAAGTCTGTCTCCCTCTTTGATCCGTGCGGCATTGACTATATAAACAACATTGTCAATATCCGGAGCATCCCAGACACCCCTGGCAATGGCAATATCTTCATCGATCTGATCGACCAGAACCTCCATCTGCGTACCAATCAAAGCGGTGCTGCGGCGTTTCATGCGTGCGACCTGAGCTTTCATGATTTTTTCAGCCCGTGCAGCAGCCGTTTCCGCAGAGGGAATATCCGGCATGGCGGCGGCTTTACTGCCGGGTTCCGGAGCATAGGGAAATACCCCCAGACGTTCAAATTTCTGTTCGCGGATAAATTCTTCAAGTTCGGCAAATTCTTCTTCAGTTTCTCCGGGAAGTCCCGTAATGAAAGTTGTCCGAAGTACCAGGCCGGGAATATTCTGCCGCAGTTTTTTCAGCAGCGTTTTAATGCCTGCCGTATCAATATGGCGGTTCATCGCTTTGAGGATACGGTCTGAAATATGCTGAAGCGGCATATCCAAATAGGGCATGACTTTTTTGCTCTGCGCCAGAACGCTGATCAATTCATCGGTATAGTGCGCCGGATGGGTGTAGAGCAGACGGACTTTGAAATCACCGTCGATTTTTTCAATTTGCGTTAAAAGTCCGGCAAGAGAATCACCTGATCCGGGACGATCCATGCCGAAAGCGGTCACATCCTGAGCGATAATGATAATTTCTTTGACGCCGTTGGAAACAAGTCCTGAAATTTCCGCCAGAACATCCGCCATCGGACGGCTGCGGAGTTTGCCGCGCAGACGCGGAATAATACAGTAAGAGCAGCAGTTGTTGCATCCGTCGGCAATTTTGACATACGCCACATGCGGCATGGTCAGCTGGAGCATGGGCGTATCGGCAGAGTGCAGATAACTGCAGCCGGCAGAGGGAGCGGCGCCGTTGAGAATTTCAGGCAGACGGACAACATCATCCACACCCGCCCAGAAATCCACCTGCGGAAATTCTTTGCGGATATCTTTGCCGTACTGACTGAGACAGCCGGTAACAATAATTTTGCGTTCAGGCTCTTCTTCTTTCCACTGAGAAGCGCAGTTGATTTCTTCTGCGGCCTCCTGCCGGGCGGACGGGATAAAAGCGCAGGTATTGATGATATACAGCTGCGCCATATCAGGAGTCATGGCAAGTCCCCAGCCTGCTTCGAGAAGATTTGCAGCAATGATTTCGGAATCGACCAGATTTTTGGGGCATCCCAATGAAACGAGGTAAAAATATTTTTCTGTCTGCATCCGGAAAGGTACTCCTGAAAAATTAAGCGTGCAACCGCACTGAATTATTGATAACGTTTATAGAATATACGCACTGAAGGAGCTTTTTTCAAGTAAACATGCTGCTATACAGAGGGTTTTTTACAAATTCTTTGTCGGGAGTTGAACTTCTTCCGTCCCCTCCCGTACCGGAATCTGTCAATTCCGATACGGGAGGACCTCATAATTACTCCCCTCTGAAAAACAGCCAGAATGACTGCATAACTGCAAAAAAGAAAAAATTTTCCCGGTCAACTGTTATACTATAGCACTGAAAAACATCAAATTCAAGTAATTTTATTACAATTCAATTAAAAATACTGAGAATTATTTTAGAGATAAAAAAATAAAAAACAGACTGTATACTTTCCGGGAAACAAGAATGATACCGGAAAAAGGTTTCTGCCTTCGCGCAAGGCTGCGGAGGACAAGGGGAGAGAAAATATACCGGAGCCGGCGTTTCGGCTTCTTTTCTCGTGAAAAGAAGTTTTCCCCTTCCCCAAGAACCATCTACCCTTATCAGAAAATTATTTTCCGGTGATGACGACAGTTATTTTGCCGGAAGAGGGGAACTTGATTTTTTCAATCGTGAGCAGATTGTTTTTATCAATGACCGCAGTCCGCTTTTCGCCGTTGACAAGCACTTCAAGCTGAGTGCCTGCGGGGAATTTGAACTGCTGACGGCGGCGCAAGGTCATATCTGCAGTGACGGGATAGACGATTCCGGGATAATTGATGCCGACGGCAATTTCGTAACGTCCGGGAGAATCCTGTTTTACCTCCCAGGAAAATCCGCGGTTGATCCAGCCCTGAAGATCGCCCTCTTTCGGATCGCCGCTGCCGTAATTCCGATTGTCGCTGCTGTTGCTGAATGCAGGATAACTCTTATCCAGACGGTAACGGAAAAGCATTGAAAGATTTTTGTGGATTTTCATATCAGCAGGTGCCTGACCGGACATACCGTGTCCGCCGTTGTTCCAGTAAACTGTGAACGCCTGACGGGCTTCGTTGGCGGCACGGTAGAAACGCGGATTGTTGACCCAGTGGATGGACATATCCTGCCTGCCGTTGGTTGCAACGATCGGTGTGATATCCACCGCCGGACGGTTGATGTTTGCTGCACCGTCCACAAAGGGCTCCAGCGGTCTTCCGTCAGTCAGAACAGCGGGATTTTTTGCCGTGAATTTACCGATACTGCAAATCAGACGGGTCATGGTATAACCGCCGGGCTTCTGAGCTTTGCCGTTTTTATCTTTGGGAATGGTTTTCCAGGTGTAACTGTAAACAGGGACCCAGGCGGCAGCGGCGGCAAAGACTTCAGGATAACGTGTCGCCAGCTGGATGGCGCCCGAACCGCCCATGGAACCGCCGGAAACATACGTTGCCGCAGGGTCCGTTCCCAGATATTCCTGCGCCCAGCGGATCAAGTGGAGAATGTATCGTTCCGTATAATTATCGCAGACAAACTTCGGTCCTTTGATGGAACGGGCGATATCAGGATTGTATCCGAACCAGAATGTCGAAATGGCTTTGACCCGGTCACGACCGTCGGAAATTTCGGATTTATTCATAATGCGTCCAATCCAGACACGGTCATTGAGAATCAGTCTGACATCATTTTTGCCTTTGGAAACGGTGAATTTGAAGGGGATACCTTCGCGCCAGGCGAAATCTCTTGAAGAATAAATAATATGCGTTCCCAACGCTCTGCCTCTTTTATCCACGCCGACACCGCCGCCGCGTCCGTGAAGTTCGACAATCAGCGGAAGTCCTTTGCAGCTGTTCTGTTTGAGTCCGTTTTTACGCAGAGAAATGGGAATACTCTTTCCTGAACCGACCCGAACAGGCGTTGAAAGCGCGGTAAAACCGCAATTTTTACCTTTGCTTGTTGCTGTCACAGCAAAATAACGCAGTCCTGTTTCCTCTTTGCGGGGGGTGTGGACATGCAGTCCGCCGTTGGCGGGAATGGGCTTGCCGCCGTCTGAAATAATAAAGCCGAGACGCTGTTTTGCCTTGCTTTTCAAATCCGCTCCGGTATTGGCAAAGGGTTCATCTGCGGCGATTTTTTTGGTACGTTTGACCAGAAAGTTGGCGCCGTCCAGCCACCAGTCCTCTGCGCTGTTACGGTTGAGAAGATCGGCAATGCAGACTGCCTTCTTGTAATTTTCAGATGTAATGGGAGAAGAACTGCTCCAGACCGCAAGGCGGGCATCGGCGGGGAGTTTCTGCTCCTGCCACTGGAGAAACACCTGCTGATTGCGGTAAACGGCGGTCAGTCCTGAAATACCGGCAAAAGTGCCGGCGCAGGACAACATCAGTGCGGTGGTAATAATTTTTTTCATGATTTTTCCTGTCAGTTTTAAATTTATCAGTTATTTTCAATAAGAAATGAAAGTTCTTCCAGAGAAAGTCCGCTGCCGGAGGAAGAAGCCTCCACAACGGCATCAAAGAGTTTGCGTTTGCGTCCCTGAAGTGCGAGGATCTTTTCCTCCACCGAATTGCGTACGACCAGCCTGAAGATGGTAACAGGGTTCTGCTGACCGATACGGTGACTTCTATCCGCCGCCTGCAGTTCAACAGCGGGATTCCACCAGGGATCGTAGATGATGACTGTATCCGCAGAAGTTAAATTCAATCCCGTTCCGCCCGCCTTTAAGCTGAGCAGAAAGAGGGGAATATCAGAAGATTGATTGAAATTATCCACTCTTTTCATGCGGTCAACAGTGGCACCGTCCAGATATTCAAAGGCAATCCCCTCTTTTTCAAGTTCGGGAATTATCAATTGCAGCAGACTTGTAAACTGACTGAAAAGCAGCATTTTATGCGAACTGTCAATGTTTTCATGCAGAAGTTCAGCCAGCAGTTCGGACTTGGCGGAGGGAACTCCCCCGCCTGCACCGTCGGGCAGAAGTGCCGGATTGCAGCAAATCTGCCGCAAACGCAGAAGCGTGGTGAAAATCGCCGCGCTGAAGTTGCGGTCATCGCCTCTGGTTCTGGCAATTTCAGCTCTGCCGTCGGCAAGAACTTTATCGTAAAGTTCCTGCTGTTCAGGAGAAAATTCGCAGTAAATGATTTTTTCAGTCCGGGGCGGCAGATCGGCGGCGACTTCCGCCTTGGTTCTGCGTTTGATAAAGGGTCCGACACGGCGGGCAAGATCATCGCGCAATTCCTGAGATTCAGCGATTCCGGCATAACGTTTGCGGAATGCCGGCAGAGTTCCCAGCATACCCGGATGCAGAAAATCCATAATGCTCCACAAATCCTCGGGAGAGTTTTCCAACGGCGTTCCGGAAAGAACGATTTTATGCGCCGCCGCCAGATCCTTGCAGCTTTTGGCATTGGTCGAACCCGGATTTTTGATATGCTGCGCTTCGTCAAGAATCAGATAAGAAAACTGTATGCGGCGCAGAAGATTGCGGCTGAGACGGGCAGCGGTGTAAGAGAGAATGATCAAATCATAATCCGCACATTTTTTCAGGCAATCTTCACGATCTGCGCCCTTGGGAGCTGTCAGCCGCAATCCGGGGACAAATTTTTCAGCCTCACGTTCCCAGTTGGGGACCAGTGATGCCGGACAGACAATAAGTGCAGGCGCATTCCCGGGACGCAGACGTGAGGCAAGAAATGCCAGAAGCTGAACCGTTTTACCCAATCCCATTTCATCAGCAAGGATCACATTGAGATTGCGGTCAGTCATCCATGCAAGAAAAGAAACGCCCTCTTCCTGATAGGGACGCAAAGTGCCGTTGAATTTGAATTCAGGCGCATGAACGGTAACAGATTCTTCACCTGAAATCAATTCGGGAATCAATGCTCCGGGAATATCTGCGGCAATGGAAGAATAATATCTGGCATTGAAAAAAGGAACTTCAAAAGTACAGGAAGATGTATCCAGTTTTCTTACGGCACTGCCGACAGCACGGAAAAATCTGCCGAACTCCGGCGGGAGTTTGACGATACCTGCTCCGGAACAATGCATATATTCCTTGTAATCAGCGGCACATCCGGCGGCAAGCTGCCAGTCAATCACTCTTCCTGAAGCGGTGAATTGGTAAGAGATACGGTATCCGTCAGCCAGTTTTTCTGAAGCATGACAAATCAACTGCGGTTCAGGAACACCGGCACCGCCGCGCAGAAGAAGTCCCAAAGGACCGGATAACGCCAGAGCCGGCTCCGTTGCCAGATATTCCGGAAGAATTCTATCCAGAAAGAGACCGACAGCATCGCTTCCGCGCAGAACGGCACTGTTTTCATCGAGGATGAATCCCGCCATTTCAAGAGTCAGTTCAAATTTGCGCTCAAAGGCAAGGTCACGTTTCCAGAACCTGCCGCCGTCAGCAAGAAATTCTCCTGACCGCATACGGCAGGACATCTCCGATCCGCCCAGAGGATAGATATAACGCGGATAAAGAATCAATTCGTCATCAGAAGAGAGTTTTCCGTCAAGCAGAACACTGGCGGTACGGATCTCCGGGTCGGGATTCTGCATTTTGATAACGGGAAAGGGGAAATTTTCCAGATATTTCTGCAAGTCTGTACCCGAGGGCATTTTTGAAATTCCGGAACGGAAAAAGTTGCGCATGAATCCGATTTCATAAACCGCCGGCAGAAAATAATATTCACTGCTGCAACCGATCCAGCAGCCGGACTTACCGGCAACGATTTTGGCATTTGCAACAGGAAGAACACCGTTGGCAACCTGAAGTCCCGGCATGATTTTATCATCTTTGCGGATAATGACAGCCGAGGCTTTGTCTCCGCGCACCATCAATCTTCTGCCGTCGCGGAAAAAACGCGGATGTTCAATCAGGGAATGGAAAAACTCCGCTGCAAGTTCAGCCGAAAGAGAAATCTGTCCTCCCTCAGCTTCACCGTTGATTGCAAGAAAACGGATAATCTGCTGATCCTGCAGAGAAAAGTGGTCAAATTTGAGAACCGCACTGAGGATTTTGTCAAAGTAGAGTTTTCTCAAATTATTGAGATTGCCCAGGTACTCTCTTTCCTGAGTTTTCAGTTTGACGGTGACAGCCACATTTTCCCATTTGCTCGGAACGTGGGGGAGCGCACTTCTGACTTCAAGAATAAGAATCGCTCCCTGACGGCGGCGGAGTCTTTCTCCGAGCCGGTCAAGGGATTCCTGCCGCAGACCGCCGTAATATGTCGGAACCTCATCTCCGGGGATGGGCATATTCAGAACCTGGCTGAATCTTCCGGCATACATCACCAGAGCCACAGCGTGTTCGCAGAATGGATATTCTTTTTTACCGCAGGAACAGAAACCGCGGGGCGTATCACCGGTCTCAACTTCGATATCAATAATACCGTTTGCTGAAGTAAAACGTCCGCACAATCTGCCCGTCCGGTTGCGCCAGGCGCCGCCGGAGAGCATTTTCTTTTTGAGCAGCTGTTTGCCGGAAGCAAAACCCTCTGCGCCCGCAAGTTCAGTCAAACGTTCTTCAAAACTGCTTTTCATTATGCAACAAATCCGTAATAACACTATCTTAAAGTTATTTAAGATAGCACAAATTACGCTAATTTCAACACAAAAAAAGACTCAAAACGAATATGTTGCAAAAAATCTCCCGCTGCGACCAACAAGGGTAGATGGTTCTTGGGGAAGGGGAAAACTTCTTTTCACGAGAAAAGAAGTTTTTCCCTTCCCCAAACCCCAACCCTTTTCAAGAAAAGCGAAGTATTTTATAAAGTAAGAACAGTACCCTACGGGTAATTATCTACCCGTATAGGGAACAGCGCCTTTTGAAAAGTGGAGGGGGGTTCCGACGGAACTACGCCTCCCCCCGGCTCCCACCGCCTTTACAAGAAAAATCAGGCGTCAACAATGGCAAACATGAGGTTGATGCGGAAGACTTCTTTGCCGTCAACTCTCATGATGCATCCGCCTTTGCCGAATCTGGATTTGGATTCGGGAAGAGTCAAATCGATGACCAGCTGATCTCCGGGATAGACGGGTGCGAGGGATTCGGCTTTGTCGATGGACATGAAGTAACCGATTTTGCCTTTATTTTCGGGACGTGCCAGAACGCAGGCGCAGCCGGACTGGGCGGCGATTTCGCAGAGAATGGCTTCAGGAACAGTTTTGAGCTCGGAGTCATTGGCGAAAATGGGTTCATTGGCAGTCACGTTCTTGACAGCGATAATCTTTTCGCCTTCCATGCTCTTGACGTAATCAATGAGGAGGAAGGGGAAACGGTGGGGCATAAGATCCATGACTTTGGAAATATCCATCAAGTCAGTATCCTGTTTATCAAACTCGTTGAAAAGACAGGGCATGGCTTCAGGAGCAGCATTTTTGTCACGGACAGCAAGGGTAATCTGCGCTTCGCTGGCGACGCCGCCTGAAGTGGAAAGTTTCGCCTTGAATTTGGCAATATTGGCTTCAAGTTCAAGAATTTCGGTTTCAATTTTAATACGGTCGCCGGGATTGGCGGGACGGCGGAACTTGACTTTGTTCACCTCTTTGAGATAAACATCAGCGGCACCGGCGGGGTCAAGGATGGAGCGGACAGCAAGTTCACTGAGCTGCTTCATCGCTTCGAGCTGAAGAACGCCGGGCATGATGGGGTGTCCGGGAAAGTGTCCCTGAAAGAAAGCCTCATCCATTGAAACATTTTTCACGCCGACCCAGTTTTTTTCGTCAATTTCCTGAGCGCGGTCCAGCAGCAGCATGGGGTTGCGCTGCGGCATGATTTTCATGATGTCTTTGATACCGTAAACTTTTTGCATGGTGAAAAATCCTTATATATTAATTTTGTTGCATATTTTTAATGATTTCACCCGCAAGTTTAACATTCATGGGGTGTCCGGGACGGATTGCGACGACTTTTCCGCGAATCCGCACGCCGGTAAGATAGAGGTCACCGATCAGGTCAAGAATCTTGTGACGGACGATTTCATTCTGGAAACGCAGTTCCTCTTTGCAGATGATGGCGCCGTTGTGGATAATTGCCGCCGCATCAAGACTGCCGCCTTTGACAAGTCCCATACCCAGGAGCATTTTCAAATCTTTAAAGTCAACAAAGGTGCGTCCGGGAGCAATTTCCGCACCGTAGGTGTCTTTATCCAGCACATATTCATAGAACTGCGGATCAAAGGGACAACCTTTAAAACTGGTCACGCAGGAGATGGAAAGCTGTTCAGGATCGGGGAAAATCATAACCTGCGTGTGTCCGTGGGAGACCATCAGAGGAACGGAAGGGGTATAAATTTTTGCTTCGGCAGTCTGTTGAACGGTTCCGGCGGATTTGACCAGTTCCAGGAAGGGCAGACTTGAACCGTCACAGATGGGCGGCTCCTGACCATCCATTTCAACGATACAGTTGTCAATGCCCTGAGAGTGAAGTGCGGACATGATGTGTTCAACGGTATAAACCACCGCTTTTCCGCTGGCAATGGTGGTGCCGCGCTGGACATCGACCACGTTGAGCGCACTTGCTTTTACTTCGGGCTGACCGTCAATATCAATTCTCCGGAAAACGATGCCTGTATTCTCATCGGCAGGCACAAGGTTCAGCGTTGCGCGTATTCCGGTATGCAGCGCAATGCCTGAAAGACGGACCTTTTGTGCCAAAGTTTGCTGTTTTTCCATAAAATATTATCCTTTGAGGTTGATTTTTTCACAATTATACATCATAATATAATACAGTAAAAAAAAAAGTAAACTTCAGAACCGGATTTTTTTAAGAGAACATGAACGATTTTTCAGAAAAAAATGCCTCAAAGGCAGAAAAAAGAATAAAAGTTGCCGTTGTAACGGGTCCGACCGCCACCGGCAAAACTTCGCTTGCTGTAAAACTTGCCAAACAGTTTGACGGCGAAATCATCAGCGTGGATTCCCGTCAGGTCTACAAAGGCCTTGATATCGGTTCCGGCAAGGACATTGAAGAATATGAAAATGTGCCATATCACTTAATCGACATTGCCGATCCGGCAAAGGAAGTCTATAATCTTGCACGTTTCTGCCGCGATGCCTTTGCTGCGATAGACGATATCACACGCCGGGGCAAACTGCCGATTCTCTGCGGCGGAACGGCACTTTATCTGCTTGCGCTGCTTGACGGATACACGCTGCCCGGAGGAGAACTTCCGCCCCGCTGTTCAGGACAGCCCAGGATAAAACAAAATCAGGATCAGGCAAATTCTTTTACGCCTCCGTTTGCACTGGAAGCACTTTTGCTTGGCGTTTATTTTCCGAGAGCTCAGGTGCGTGAACGTATTCAAATCCGTCTGGATAAAAGACTTGAAGATGGCATGATAGAAGAAGAAAAACGTCTGGTTGAGTCGGGAGTAACTTTACAGCAGCTGGAATTTTTCGGACTTGAATACCGTGAAATGGCATTATATCTTGCGGGAAAACAGACTCTTTCTGAAATGCGCGATACTTTGCTCAATAAAATCCGTCAATTTGCGAAACGTCAGGATATCTTTTTCCGCAAAATGGAGCGTGAGGGACACGCTATCCACTGGTTGAAACAGGGCAACTTTGACGAAGCAGTAAAATTGATTGAACTCTTTTTGCAGGATAAACCTCTTCCGCCGGTGGAATTCAAACTTTGCGATATAATCAATTAGGCAACGGCGGTATGCGGGTGGCGGGGGCGTGGCGCTTGTGTCTGACCTGTCTGACCTGTCTGACCTGTCTGACAAGATGGGTGCGCCCGTCTTCGCCCTGACGGGCTACGCCGTGGCAA
>SUVX01000084.1 GCA_015061725.1 Lentisphaerota bacterium | reverse complement strand
CCTGCGCCAAGGCTATGGAGGAGAACGGGAATAGGAAAAGAAAACTTCGGTGCCGACGTTCGGCTTTTTCCCGTGAAAAAAAGTTGTCTTTTCCCCTCGCATCCAGCCCCTTTACTCTCATAGAACTGCTGGTTGTGATTGCCATTATCGCTATTTTAGCAGGAATGCTTATGCCGGCTCTCCAGCAGGCAAGAGAAAAAGGACGCGCCGTTTCGTGTTTGAATCAACTTAAACAACTGGGTATGATTGATAACAGTTACTCCGATGCTTATGACGGATATATTGTTCCGGCTCAGTTTGCCGGCGGTCAGACGGATATGACAAAACGCTGGGCGGCAGTTCTTTCAAGTTTGGGATATTTCGGTCCAATTACATCCGGAGAATCTGATCACGCAAAACGTCCTGAAAATCATCCGGCAATCCTCAAATGCCCCTCTGAAGTCGGATTTACTGTAAGCTCAGTCCACTATCCCGGCACTTATACCCGCAACTCAAACACTTATCAGTATGCCAAAAATATCTGGACCGGTCTCATCGGAGTCAGCGGATATCCGCTCTGGAAAAGAGAAAAATGCAAGAAACCGTCTGTGATGTTCAACGTTATGGATTACAGAAAACTCGGTTCCGGCGGTGTCTGGGGCGGTTACCATTATCTCTCTTCTTCTCATTTAACTGCATCCGGTGCCGCCTTTGCACGGCACAACGGTAATATCAATGTTCTCTATGTTGATGGACATGCCGCCGCAATCTCCCGTTCAGCCCTGCAGACACCCACCGGAAATCTGTCAACGGAATACGAATTTTTCTACGCTCTTCCGCTTAATCAGTAAGAAAAACTTTTGCAGGAGATTTGTTTATGTTGAAAACCTTTATCTTTCCCATTCTTTTTTGTACCGGGATATACCTGCAGGCGACACCGCTTGTGCTGGCTGAAAACGGCAAGACAAAGTATTCCATCGTTCTGCCGGAGCGTTTGAGCAAAATTGATACCCTGGCAGTTAAAGAATTGGCAACTTTTCTGAAAAAAACCACAAAAGCCGATTTTCCCCTTGTTACCGGCAAAAAACTTCCGAAGAAAAACAGAATCTTTTTCGGTGTCAGTAATGCTGCAAAAAAAATTCTGGTTTCCGGGAATAATTTTCTGCTTGATAAACTGGCAGATCAGGAATCCGTTATCCAGTGCATCGGAGATGATGTCTTTCTTTACGGAAAAGGAAAATACGGCAATCTCTGGGCTGTTTATGAGTTTATTGAACACAAACTCGGTGTCGCCTTCCTTGATGTGACCGGATTTACCCATATCCCCTATCACAAAAAATTAACTTTGTCACGCAAACAGCATCGGGCAAAATATGCTTTTAAAGTTCGCTCCATTATGAGTTACATCTATATGGACAGAAAAAATGCAGTTCAATTTCTCTACCGAAACCGGCAGAATTTTGACCTGGGCGACAAAAATCCGGAGGGCATTGAGAATATTTACGAACAGTTTATTGCGCATCATGGTATTGCCATGTTCATACCGCCGTACACTTATGAAAAACGGCTGCTGAAATTCATTCATCCGCCGGTATGGTTGAGAAAAAAGGCATATTTTGAAACCAATCCCGAATATTTTTCAATGAATAAACAGGGCAAGCGCATTCCCGATCTGCACTATTGTTTCTCAAATGCGGAATTCAAGAAAGAACTCACCAGAAATATGCTGCGTTATTATAACGAACAAAAAAATTTACCGCAGTTTGCCGGAAAAAAGCTGCTTGTCCGCCTCGGACTCAACGATAAAGCAATCAATATGTGTTTTTGCAAGCCCTGTCAGGCCATGCAGAAACAATATCAGACGCCCGGTGCAACGTATCTGTTATATATGAAGGAACTGGCAGAAGCTCATCCGGATATACTCTTTGAGTTGTCTGCATATCAGCGGGCGTTGACTGAAAATCCGCCCGTTATGCAGGGTAAATTTCCGCCGAATCTGGTTATCTGCCTTGCGCCTATAAATGCAAACTTTTCTCATGACTGGGACAGTACTGAACTGAATCGTCATGCATTGAAAAATCTGCGGAACTGGAGTAAACTTACCAAACGTATCCACAGCTGGTATTACCCCAATCCCTATATCCGCGACGGCCGTTTTATGGAGTCCCCTGACGCCAACCTTGAAAGAACAGCAACTGATATCCGCCACCTTGCAGCCGTTGGTGCTGACGGCACATTTTTTGAGCAGGATGCAGGCGGTTTGCTTGAATTCACAAACTTTACCGCTTTGCAGAACTATGTGATGTTGAAACTGTTTCAGAATCCCCGGCTGGATCTTGACAAACTGGTTGCAAAATTCATCCGTCTTTATTACGGCAAGGCTGCGCCCTTTGTTCAGCAGTACTACAATGAGTTGAGAGATGCACATCAGCAGTTTATCAAATCCGGCGGTTCCTGGACGCACTGGAAACGTCAGGGATACTTAACCCTTCCGCAGATGATGAAGTGGAGTGCCTTGCTTGATAAAGCAGAAAAAGCTGAAAAAGGCATATATAATTTCCACGTCCGCCAGCTGCGTTTGGGGTTGGATTCAACTATTCTGGAACACTTGAAGTTTGACTTCAATGAAAAAACGTATCAGGCCTGCCGCAAACGGATGAGTCAGACCATTGCTGAAATGGAGAAAAAACTGAAATTCAGAAGACGCAGGGATAAAAAGACTCTCGGTCAGGCATTTGCAATTTTTGCCGACTCCGTAAAAAATGCCCAGAAAGAAAAACCGCTCCCTGCAGAATTTCAGAAAATGCCGCAAAATAAAGTTACCGTCATTACACCGGAAATCCTGAAATATGCAATTTCAGACCGTCAGGCTGATGTACTTGCCAACCGGGGCGCAGCATTAAGTGTCCCTAACGGAAACAGTTTTTTTGAAATGAATATCAAAGACAAGTCAACCGGAAAATCTCTGAAAAAACGTGTTCTTGTCAAGGATATTCCGGCAAAATCTTATAAACTGTTCAAAGTTGCGGATGCAACCCTGACCCCTGATTCAGTAATCATTCTTCACCGGAAACTTGAAGTTCCGGTCGGGAAAAAAGTTACGCATTACGATGATCCGGAATCCCTCAAGACAAAGTTCAGTATATTTATTGAACTGCGTCAGGATACCCGGTTCAGAAAGACTTTGACCAGCCGTGTTTTTCTGGTTCATCCCGATGCTTACAAAAAGTGAATTCCATCCATGAAAACGTTTAATCTTTCAGATTTTATCGGAAACATTATGCCGCAGGCTGACATGACTGCGGCTTTTATCAGTTGTTTTGAAACTGCAAAAAAATGCGGAGAAAATGTTCAGATTATCATCCCGCCCGGAGAGTATCATCTGAACGCGACAGAGCCTGTTGAACTTTTTTCCTGCTTGAGTGTTTTTGCCGAGGGAGCCTCGTTTTATTTTCCGGAAAACATGGATTTCCCGAAACACAGAACCATGTTTCTTGGAACCGATATTCAGAATTTTTTCTGGCAGGGCGGTGCGTTTTACGGTTTTGTATACGATGTCCCCCCTGCCCTCTCCCGGTGGCGTCCGGATGCGTGCAGCAGAGGTATCGCCGTTCAAACCTCTGAACACGGCGTAACTTCAAATCTTTGTTTCAGAAATATCAAAGGGAAAAATTGTGCCGGAAGTGTGGTATCGGTTTACGGTTGTTCCGGCAGCCCGAAAAACCGGGCGAAGAATATCGAAGTATTCAACTGTCAGTTTGAAAACTGCGGGAAATTCATGTGGGATTACGGCTATCTTTGGGAAAAGATGGTTTTTCCGGAACATTTTTCTGCGGCGGAATATGAAACAGCATTGCAATATCTGCCTGATAAAAATATTTCAGGTGCGGTTACTTTCTGCGGGGAGTATATTCAGGTTGAAAATATGCCTGCAATCAAATATGATGCCCGTTTTCCCCGGGACAACATCAGTTTTTTCGGCAGCAATCTGCCGCCTGAAATCAAAAAGGGAACGGTTTACTTTGTTCTGCATGAAGAACAGGGTAAAGTGTGGTTCTCTGAGCAGGTGAACGGTTCGCCCTGCCGTACCTCAATTCCGGCAAACTGCAGCTGCCGTCTTTTCAGAAACATGTTTGATGTCTTTCACTGGACATACGCTCCGGTGGAACAGGGACCGGGTAAAGGTGCCGTTGATTTAGTCTGCTGTCAGAATCTGAATGTTTCAAACAGCGTATTCAGTGCCAACGGTGACTCCATGCACATCAAAGATTCCTCTGAAGTTGTTTTCAGCAACAACCGCATTGCCGGTTCACGCATGGGGGCTTTTTTCCTTGCGTTTGACTGCGATCATGTGACGGCGACGGGAAATGTTGTCAACGGCACAAACGGCTCCCGGGTGCTGACTGTGGAACGCGGCTGTCACGAAATTGTTATTTCTGACAATGTGTTTTCCGGCGGCGGGCGCGGCTGTTGGTTCAACAGCAATGAGAATCTGATTTTAACGGGAAATGTTTTTGATTCCAATGTACTCAAAGGTGTTCCGGAATTCGGAAAAGGCAGACGTTCACCATTTTCGGGAGCGTTTGAAAAATATCCGGAACTTTACTTTGCCCACGGCGGCAAAGGTTACGGAAATATTATAATTAAATCCAATATTATCTGTGCAACGCCGACCAATACAGAAAGTTCGGTTCTTTTTCAGAGCATGGGACATGATATTATAATGTCTGATAATATATTCCGTTCAGGAACGTCAAAAGTTTCTGTTGCTGAAGATGTCCGTCTTATTCAGGAAAACAACTCCGGTATATCAGGATTTGATACCCGCGATGTTCAGGATCCTCTTTGAAGCAGTTAAAAAAAGCGACAGCGTATTTTTTTTGATACGCTGCCGTTTTGCTTTTTTTGTGTCAATATTTCAACTACTCAATAAAGATTTCACACCATTCCACGCTGGCAGAATCGGGTGTTTTGTGCAGGAACTGAATCACGTTATCGCCTTCACGCAGGGCATTTTCAGGAATTTCCCAGGCACAACAGTTTGCCATATCTCCGGGCATACCGTCATGTGATTCAGGAAAAGCACAGAGACTGCACAAGGCTGTATTGATCCGCAACTCCTGCATATCCTGCAGGTTTCTGCCGGAGGCAATTACATAAGCCTTTCTGCCGGAAACGCCTCCGCCAACATTGACTCTGACATCAGCATAATACTCCGGTTTCAGCGGAAGAATCGCCGGAGCCGGAAGTCCCTGACAGGGCAGATCAACAAAAGTGACAACGTGGCGGCGGGAGTGTTTTTCTGCCTCTTCACGGTTGCCGGTACAGTCCAGCACCCTTTTGAAAGATGCCTGATCGACCATGCCGCTGCTGTTGTCGCGATGGTTGAACAAGTAAACATTATCTGCGCCCCGGTAATAAAACGAAGCGGCAAAACCGTTGATCATCTGCTCAGTGTTGCGCAGGGTCAATTCTCCGGATACGCTGGCACGGCAGTTGATATCCAGACCGGCAGCAAGAGTCACTTTGTCCCCAAGCAGCATCCGCCAGATTTCAAGCGGCATATCAAAGTTGCTCGTCATGAAATAACAGGAGACGGTCACATGGTCAATAAGTCCTTCTTTTGCCCAGGTGATAACATCCAGTCCCTGACGCAATGCGTGTTCCGGAGAATAAGGAACACGGACGTAAACGGACATCGGATGCTGATGTTTTTCTGCTGCCCTGTTTACAATTTTACGCGCTTTACGCATAAAATCATTCAAAATCGGACGTCCCTCCTCTTCAAATCCGGGTTTGAAATAAGGCGGTGTTCGCATCCAATCAAGTTCAATTCCGTCAAAATCAAAACGCATGACATATTCTTCAAGCAGAGCAAAGAAGTGTTCACGCACCTCTTCATGGGCATAATCCAGCGCAAGACCGTTCCAGGGAGAAGATTTGTAAGGCTCCCTGCGGTATTCCGGATGTTCGCGCCAGAAGTCGCTGTGCATGACAAAATCAGCACGGTGTGCCTGATGAATGTCATTCATTCTCATACTGAGAAGCACCTTGAGTTTTTTGCTCCTGGCATAAGAACTGCGGACATCAAAGGGATGTTCGGTGTAGCCGGTATAAAGTCTTCTGCACTGCACGGTATTGGTTTTGCAGGGCAAGGGAGAATCGCTCACTTCTTTTCCTCTGAAAAACACTCTGCCGTCATCTTCAAACTGCACATCTTTCCACAACGGTTCAAATGTGCAGCTGTCGAACATGGCGCGCATACCGTTTCCGCAGAAAATCAGGGTTGAAACAGATTTTCCGGCATAGCGGTCAATCTGTTTACGCAATCCCTCCGGTCCCATATCCTCAGGCGGATTCCAGACCATGAAGTTTTCAAAATCTTCATTTATGATCAGTCCCATGACGGACCTCGTTTTTTATGCGCTTAAATGGCTTCAATTTCATCCATGATCCGGCGAATCAGGGCTTCTTTGCCGGAATCAGGCTGCATCAGCGGAAACTTCATGCTGTTGCCGCAGATACCTTTGAGTTTGAGTCCGGTTTTGAGTCCCATGGCAACAGCGTTGCCGCTGGGTTGATAAACTTTGTAGATTTTCTGCAGCGTATCAATTTTTTTCTGAAAACGCATAACTTCCTGCAGATTTCCAGCCTGCATCGCCTTGAAACAGGAAACGTAGATTTCAGGGTACAGATTGGCGCCGGAGTTGACGCCGCCGTCTCCGCCGAGCATGACGGTTTCAGCCATCAGGCTGTCGGGGCCGACAAAGATGGAAAAGTCCGGTTTGCCGGCAAGGTCACGCAGAACTTCATGGAGAGAATTCATGTCATTGGAACTATCCTTGTAACCGGCAACGCCGGGAATAGCGGCAAGTTTGTTCATCAATGCCGGTTTCAATGTGATTTTGGTCATGCCGGGCATATTGTAAATGTAAACGGGAATTTTGACCTGTTCTGCGACCTGAGAATAGAAATCAAAAAGTTCATCATCTGTCATCGGCAGATAGCAGGGCGGTGCGACAACGACTCCGGCAGCCCCGGCATCTGCGGCTTTTCTGCCCAGCAGAATAGAGTCCTCAGGAGAAGCTGAGGCGATTCCCGCCAGAACCGGGCGGCGTTTTCCGGAAAAGGAGCAAAGCTGCCGGATAACTTCTTCCTGCATTGCTGAGGAAAGAAACGGACCTTCTCCGGTCGTTCCCAATCCGAACAGTGCAGCACAGCCGCCGTCAATAAGATGATTGGTCAATTTTTCAAGTCCGGCACAATCAAGCATGCCCGCTTCGGTCAGCGGGGTGATCATCGGAACAACGATTCCCTGTAATTTCATAAACATTCTCCTTAAATATTATACGGGTCCGGTGATTAGTATACCCCTTTAAATGAAAAAAAGCAATCGTTTCCTTAAAAAAAGAGTATCACTTTCTTGAAATATTGCGAAACAGATGTATTTTTATTTCAGAACAAAAAAGGGATTTTTTATGAAACTGACAATGAGAGAGATTGCGGCACAGGCAGAAGTGTCACCGGCAACCGTTTCAAGGGTTCTCAACGGCAATGGAGAAGTTTCTCCTGACAAGCGGGAACGGGTGATGCGGGTACTTGCTTCAGAAAATCAGAAAAAACGCTGGGTCAATCAGCGGAAAAAGCACCGGACAAAACATATCGGTCTGCTGCTTTTATCCGGCAGCCGTCTGGATATCCGGGCAGTCGGAACCAAAATCATCAATATCACCGAACAATTGTCTAATGACTATGATTTTAAAATCTACCCCAGTCCGGTCAATGCCCGTTTACTTGAAATGCAGTTCCTGCGGGGAGAACTGGATGGATTACTCATCAGCGGACATCAGATCAAAGACATGTTTCTGGCAATTCTTCTGGAAAAAATCCCGCACGTCTGGATGAACAGTCATTATCTGAACGACAATCAGGTTGTTGCCCTTATGGGAAACGAGTTTGCCGGAAAAATCGCAGCAAATTATCTGCTTCAGCACCACTGTCAGAACCCTGCTGTTCTTGTCTGGGAAAGTGATAATATCGGTTTGAAAGACCGGATTTCAGGTTTTATAGTCAATTGTTTTCTGCAGAAAAAGCAGGCGACAGAAATTCAGGTAACCATTCCTCAACTGCCCGGTGGTGTTGACAGCATTTTGAAAAACGGTTCCCTTATTGAGGATTGTATCAGAAATGCCGTCAACAGAATTCCGGAACACAATTTTCCGGACGGCATATTTTCTCCGGAAGAAATTTTCACGCCGTACTTGTACCGGGTCTTTGCCAAAGACAGACAGAAAAAACTGCCGCTGGTGATTTCCTGTAATCATACCCCCGGCTATCTTGCCGGATTATATCCCCGTCCGGCGTCAATTGACCTGCACCCGGAAACTCTGGTAAAACTTGCTCTTGACGAACTGATCAACCGGATTGAGGGCGGTTCTCCCCGTCCGGATAACATAGCAACCGTGGTTCAGCCGGAATTGATTCCCGGGGAAATTATTTGATACAAAGGTTGAAAAACGCTTCTTGCACGGTTATATTATTCTGCTGAACTTTTTTTTACTTTAAACAGGAATATACCCTATGAAAGCGCCGGAACTGATTATTATCGGATTGGATGGAGCGGTAGACTCTTTTGCCGCAAAAGAAGCACAGGCAGGCAATCTGCCGAATTTTGCAAGATTGATGAAACGCGGTTGCCGCATGACGGACTTCCGCCCTGTTCATCCGACCATCACCCCCGTTTGCTGGAGTGCGCTTCAAACGGGTGCAACACCTGAAATCAACGGTATCGTTGCCGACAAACTGTATCTCGGCGGACATATTTCAAATCTGGTTTCAGCTTATAACGGCACTCATCTTAAAGCCGAAAGACTCTGGGAAGCTGCCGCCCGTGCCGGAAAAAGTTCCATCGTTGACAGTATGCCCGTTTCAGGTCCGCGCAGAAGCGAACTTGTCTGGCAGATGGAAGGCACCAGCGGCAACCCCGGCAGAATGATCATGCCCGACGGTTCAACCGAATATGTGGATATCCCCCAGCAGGTCTGGTTCTTTGACAAAAACAAAAAGCCGGTTGATAAATTAAAAGATGTGAAAGTCCTCCCCTCACCTGTTACTGAGGAAAAAGACGGCGTGTTCACTCTGGGTGTTCTTCAGGACTCCGCTGACGCCAACCGTCACAATTTTCTGCCGATAAGCTGGAAACTTGAAGCTTCTGAAAACGGTTTCACGCTTTATGACAGCAAGGGCGTGCGTATTTCCCTTGTTCCCGGCAAGTGGACTGAACCGTACCACGGGGAATTTCCGACAACGGCAGAACCGCTGCCGCTGGCTTTCCGTTTCATTGCTCTTGAACTTGAAGACGGATTCCTGATTTTTGCTTCAGCCGCCTGTTTTGTTCATGACCGCGTCTGTCCCGATGAATTTGCTGAAATGTTTTACAATATGCCGCCGACACCTGTCCACAGGGAATATTTCTTCTTTGCCAACCCCGCAACCAATAAAATTGCGATGGATTCCTGGGATTTCCACGTTCAGTGGCATATTGAGATGTTCAAACGCGCGCTGGAAAAGAAGAATCCTGAAATCATTGTAACTTACATGGGTGATATTGATACCGTCAATCACTTCTTCTGGCCGGAACTTGCCGGAGCAAAAGAAACAACGCCTGAACAATACAAGTTTGTCGAAGGCTGTTACCGCAAAATCTATCAGACTGCCGACCGTTTTATCGGTTATTTCCTCGATAATGTTGCCGATGAAAATACGATTATCTGGATTGTTTCGGACCACGGCAGTATCGGTGTCAAAGAAGAACGCGATATCAATGCGGCTCTTGAAAAAGCCGGACTTCTTGTGCGCTTCCCCGATCGTCAGGTTGATTGGAGCAAAACCCAAGCCGCTTATCGCGGCTGCGGTCACATCTTTGTCAATCTCGAAGAGCGCGGAGGCGGCATCGTTCCTGCAAGTGAATACGAGTCAACCATAGATAAAGTCATTACCGCTTTGCAGGATAATCTGCGTGGTCCCGACGGGGAATCCTATCTTGCCTTTGCCGTTCGCGGACGTGAAGCGGGCTTCTTCGGTCTGGGCGGTGAACGCTGCGGTGATGTCGTTATCGGACTTACGGCAGGATATGCGGCAATGACTGTTCATGCGGAACAGATTCCGACCGCAACCGGTCCCTATGGTTCCATGCGTGCGTTGAGTATGCTGTCGGGACCGGGAGTCCCTGAAAACTGTGTTTGGGATAAACCTGTCAACAGCATTGATATTGCGCCGACAATCTGTACTAAAATGGGCGTTCCCCTGCCCGCTCAGAGCAACGGCAGAGTTATCAGAGAGTTTGTTGATAAAAAATGAAAGCTCAAAAGCGTTCTCTGACAAGGGATTTGACTCAGGGCAGCGTTTTGTGGACGATGGTCACTTTTGCGCTGCCTCTGTTTCTTTCAGGACTTCTGCAAACGGTCTACAACATTACGGATATGATCATCGTCGGACACGCTGTCGGACGTGACGGACTCGGAGCTATTTCCATCGGCAGCGATATTCTGCACTTTCTGATGTTTGTGGCTCTCGGGTTTTCCAATGCCGGTCAGGTCATCATCTCGCAATTCACCGGAGCAGGTTTGCGGAGCAAAGTCAGAAAAACCATCGGAACGCTTTTTACTTTTCTGTTAGGCAGTTCGGTCATTATCGGTTTATCCGGATTGATTTTTGCCAAAAACATTCTTTCCTGGGTCAATACGCCTCCGGAAGCGTGGGCGTTGACCCTTGACTATTTCCGTATCTGCATGTGCGGCATGGTGTTTATTTACGGATACAACATCGTCAGTGCGATTTTGCGGGGCATGGGCAACAGCCGTCATCCCTTTTATTTTGTGGCGATATCTGTTTGTGCCAATGTGATTCTTGATTTGATTTTTGTCGTCTGGTTCAAGTGGGCGTTGTTCGGCGCGGCTCTGGCGACGGTCATCAGTCAGGGAATGAGTTTTCTTTTTGCGCTGAATTTTCTTTACCGCAACAGAAAGGCTTTCGGATTCGGATTCCGCCGCAAAGACTTCATCATAGATAAAGAGGTGTTGAAACCGCTGCTGAAACTGGGTATCCCGATGATTATTCAAAGTGCGGCAATCAGTTTTTCAATGCTGTTTGTCAACAGCTGGATCAACACTTACGGCGTTGTGGCAGCGGCGATGACCGGAGTCGGAAACAAACTTTCAAGTCTTGTTAACGTCATCAATTTTGCTCTGGGAACAGCGGGAAGTTCCATGATAGGACAGTGTCTCGGTGCTGAAAAATATGACAGAGTGCCTCAAATCCTCAAGGTATCCTTTTTCATCAACGGCGTGATTGCGCTTTCTGCGGGACTTGCCGTCATTTGTTTTCCGCGTCTTGTATTCGGTATTTTTACGACCGATGAAAAGGTTTTAGCGATGGCAATGACTTACATTCCGGTACTGCTGCTGTTGTTTGCGGGAGCCGCTTTGCGTCCGCCGATGTCTTCACTCATTAACGGCAGCGGCAATTTCAAACTCAATCTGGCAGTAGCCCTTCTTGACGGCGTATTCATGCGTATCGGTTTATCTTTGTTTCTCGGACTTGTCGCCGGAATGGGCGTTTACGGCTTCTGGTACGGACACGCCTGGGCAGGCTTCACGCCGTTTGTCATCGGCGGAACCTATTATCTTTCAGGCAAATGGCGGACAAGAAAACATATCATCAACAAATGAAAAAATCCTCTGAGGTCAACGCCGCAGAGGATTTTTTGCAGAAAAAGAGTCACTTCTTTTCCGGTTCAAGCAGCAGAATCCTGTCAACGGACAAAGAATTTTCTCTGACGGAATATAAACATTTTCATTATGAAAAAACAGCTGTTTCAAGTTGAAATTTTGTTTTTATGGTGCTATATTGTCGTATGTTTATTTTAACCAAAACAGGAAAGGAAAAATAGAAAAACTAAAAAACTTTTTGACTTGAAAAAAACTATATAGCATAAATAAGGCTACCTCTGCAAATTCTACCACCTTGTAAAAAAGCCTTAAACCCAATAAAGTGCAATTTTTGTGCCGTGTATGTTTACGCATATACGGTGCATTTCTGCTTTTGTATTTTATTGGGACACTGTGGTAGGTGTTGCAGAGGTGTACAATCAGGAATGCACCTCTTTTTTTGTGGTGCTTCCTTGCGAACCTCAAAGGAAATACCACAGATGGCAGGCAAGGCAAACTTACAACACGCTCAAAAAGCAAAACAAGATGAGTTTTACACACAATTAACCGACATAGAGAAAGAATTACGGCATTACAAAGACCATTTTAAGGGAAAAACAGTTTTTTGTAATTGTGATGACCCTTTTGAAAGCAACTTTTTCAAATACTTTGCAATGAACTTTAACTTTTTAGGGTTGAAAAAGTTGATTGCCACTTGCTATGATGGTTCGCCTATTGCCGGTGATGAATTACCTTTGTTTGAAGTTGAGAGTAGCCAACCAGAGAAAAAAGCCTATAAAATAGAAATCACTGAAGTTACAGATGAAAACGGTGATGGTGCTGTAGATTTAGCTGATGTTGAATTGCTGATACGGAATCACAAAAATACTCTGACTGTTCTTAATGGTAATGGTGATTTCAGATCAGATGAATGTATAGAGCTGTTGAAACAAGCAGATATTGTAGTTACTAATCCACCTTTTTCTTTATTCCGTGAATATGTTGCTCAGTTGGTGCGATACGACAAAAAGTTTTTGATTATCGGTAATGTAAATTCCATCACCTATAAAGAAATATTTCCTTTAATTAAAGAAAACAGACTTTGGTTAGGTGCCAGTATTCACAGTGGAGATAGAGAGTTTGCCGTTCCTGATAGTTATCCCTTAAATGCGGCTGGTTGCAGAGTTGATGAAAACGGCAAAAAATATATCAGAGTAAAAGGTGTACGGTGGTTCACAAACTTGGATTATCCACAGCGTCATGAAGATTTAGACCTATACAAACGGTACACCCCGGAAGAATATCCTAAATATGATAACTATGATGCTATCAACGTTGACAAAACAAGTGATATTCCTTATGATTATGACGGTGTAATGGGTGTACCAATTACTTTTTTTGATAAGTACAATCCTGAACAATTTGAAATTATCAAATTCCGCAAAGGGGATGATGATAGAGATTTATCAGTAAAAGGGGTTTGTCCATATTTCAGAATCCTTATCCGTCCCAAAGGAGTAACAACAAATGAAAATTGAACTGCATGAATTAACGATCCGTGAAATCTCCGAAAACTACATAGACAATGAAGAAAACGGTGTTATCGGCTATAGTGGAAAACTCAATATCAGACCTAAGTATCAGCGTGAATTTGTCTACAAAGATAAGCAAAGGGATGCTGTTATTGATACCATTGTAAAAGGTTTTCCTTTAAATGTGATGTATTGGGTAAAGAATGAAGATGATACTTATGAAGTTTTAGACGGACAGCAGAGAACTATCAGCTTTTGTCAATATGTGCATGGCGTATTTTCTATCAACAGCAAATATTTTCACAATTTGACGGAAACAGAAAAGAATCAGATTCTTGATTACAAAGTAATGGTGTACTTCTGTGAAGGCAATGACAAAGAAAAACTTGATTGGTTTCAAATCATCAACATTGCAGGTGAAAAACTGACAGATCAAGAGTTGAGAAATGCAGTTTATACTGGTTCATGGCTAAGTGATGCCAAACAGAAATTTTCAAAATCTCAGTGTACAGCCTTTAAAATGGCAAGTGAATATATGAATGGTTCACCTATACGGCAAGAGTATTTAGAAACTGTTTTACGATGGATTAATAACGGTGATATTTGCGGTTATATGTCAATGAATCAACATGAGCCAAACGCAAATAAACTTTTTTATTATTTCCGCAGTGTTATAGATTGGGTTCAGAATACCTTTGTGAAGTACCGTAAAGAAATGAAGGGTATAGAATGGGGATTCTTATATAATCAGTACAAAGATATTGTTGTAGATACAGCAGAGCTTGAAAAAGAAATTGCTGAACTTATGGCTGATGATGATGTAACAAGCAAAAAAGGTATCTACTTTTATGTACTTGATAGACAAGAGAAACATCTATCTGTAAGGGCATTTGATAACCGTATGAAAAGAACAGCTTATGAAAAGCAAAAAGGTATCTGTAAGAAATGTGGTAAACACTTTGAATTGGATCAAATGGAAGCAGATCACATTACACCGTGGAGCGAAGGCGGTAAGACTTTAGCAGAGAATTGTCAAATGCTCTGCAAGGATTGCAACCGCAGAAAATCCGATATTTAAGAAATTTTCCTCAATCAAAACCACCAGCTGAGCTGGTGGTATGCACTGTGCCTAGAAGGCATTTTTGCTGGCAGCCCGATCTGGGCTCTGAATGAAATTTTCATTCGCATTAAGTTCACTGGCTACTGCTAAAGCAGTCAGTGAGCTGTTTTTATATACTGCTGTTTGTTAAAAAATATTCTCACACGACCTGCCAGTTGTTGTTAATGCCTATTAATTCTTGCCACCCGTAAACGGGTCAAAATACTCCTTCAAGGACAATTGTTCGTAAGCGATGTCTTCATCAAGTTGATGTCGGATATATTCGGCTATTGCATTTTTATTTGCTCCTACCGTATCGACAAAATATCCGCGACACCAAAAATGTCGATTCCCGTATTTGTATTTTAAGTTCGCATGGCGATCAAAGATCATCAATGAACTTTTACCTTTCAAGTAGCCGACAAACTGTGCCACACTCAAATGAGGAGGTATACTGACCAACATATGAATATGATCAGGACAAGCCTCTGCTTCGTGAATTTCCACTTTCTTTTGCTCACATAAAGTTCGCAAAATACGCCCGACATCTTCTCTAATCTTACCATATACAATTTGACGGCGAAATTTGGGAGCAAATACTAAATGGTACTTGCATTTCCAACGAGTGTGTG
>SUVX01000083.1 GCA_015061725.1 Lentisphaerota bacterium | reverse complement strand
GTACGGGAAATACAATGCGGGCCATCTGGCAGATGCCCCGCTCTCTGCACAGGATTTGGAAAAATCCTTTCACACACTTCCGGAAAAATTCCGGTAAAAAATCTGGCGGCGGGAGCCCCCCGCCGCCCCCCCTGCCGGCAAAGTATAATTGGTGCCATTCTATATATATTTCTGGTAAACAAGATGTTATTGTATAAATTATTCTCTTCTGTATTTCCATTTGACAAATTGGATTGCAGCAGAATCTAAAGGGCATACTGTGATTCGTTTCGATCTTGACAAGATGAACATCCATTGGATTTTGTGCCATTCTATACACGCAGCTATACATCTCGTGTTTACAATTAAATTATTCTCTTTTCGCTGCTCTGAAACGTAAACCTCATGCCCACATTGCGCACTCTATCTGATATTTTTACACAAACACCGCAAGTAACATATCATCCATAATCCAATTTGTCAAGCAGAAAACACAAGGGAATAATTTATGTGTAACAACTTGTCTATCATTGGCATATGTAGAATGGTATCAATTCTTCAATAAGATGATCTCCTTTCGGACGTAATATATCACCGCAAATGGAAAAATCAAGGCGGCTTGCCGCCGTTTAAGCGAAGCGCAGTAAAAGATAACACATCCACCCGCCGACAGGCGGCAACTTCACAAGTGGAGCGTAAGCGGAACGTCTTCACAAGCGACCAAAGGGAGCGACTTCACAAGCAAGGCGTAACGGTCATTCAGTGAAGAGCGGCTGTCGCCGCGTGAAGATGTGAAGTTGTGCCTGACGACACAGTGAAGAGAAGACTTGCGTCTTCGTTCCGCCATTTTTTTTGCAAAAAAAATGGCGGCTGGAATCTTTAACGCCACCCGCCATTCTGAACTGCATTTTGAGGCGAAAAAATCAGAATTTTCCTGTGAAATCAAATTCTGAAAATCGCTTCACTTACAGTCAGAAAAACTCAGAATCACTTCAAGGGTATCATCAAGATTGCAACCGAATTGAGACGATGATTCATTAAATAATTTATATTTCAACATATATCAGAAAATTTGAATCCAAGAAATATCCATACAAATAATAGACAATAAGATAGAACTGAATATAAAATCAGCCACAATACGAAAAAAAGCGTCCGCAAAAATTTTTTGCATGGCAGGGCAAATATAACCGTACTACTGCTGTATATCAAAGCAATAAGGAAAAGTAAAATATAGAGCAGAAAAAATATCCCTGTGAAGATGTAATGTCCAGAAAAAACTGCCATGCCCAGAGTTATGCCACCCCCGCTCAACGCTGAAATCAATATCAATATAAAAGTTATTCCAATGCTTCGTTTCAATGTTTTCGTCATTGCTCATCACCTTTTTGCCGTATTGATGGATTTTATCAGCATCACCCGGATTTAAGTGCAACTGTTGTTTAATATCCGTTGGTTAATATACCATCTGTGATGAAGTATTGCAAACCGGAACTCTCATTTTTCATTTTTACATCATATGAGCGAAGCGAATGCTTCATATTTGGAGTGAAACGGAAAATGCCTCATGGCAAAATGAAATGGAGCTGCTTCATCGTCAGGCGTTTTTTATGAAGCATTTTGCGGCGATGCCGCAAAATATGAAGCGCATCTTGCGATGCATGAAGCGGCACTGCGTGCCATGAAGCAAAGCCTGACGGCTTCATTCCGCCATTTTTTTGGGCAAAAAAAATGGCGGCTGGAAATTTTTATCTTCCCCCACCATTCTGAAAGGCATTTTGAACTTAAAAACTCAGAATTTCGCTGTGAAATGAATTTCTGAAAATCGCTTCACTTTTATTCAGAAAAACTCAGAATACACAGCATAAACAAAAAAACTGGTAAAAACGGCAAAAATCTTTCATATAGTTAAACTTGCTACTTGCTTTCTTGTTTTTTCCCGGCAAGTAGCCATGCGTGTATGATAGAAAACGCGGAAAGCAAAAAAATAATTCCCAACATAACTGGACCTATCCATCGACGGGGCAGAAAAAATGCTTCCAACGCAACCACATAACCGCCGATAATCCAAAGAGGACCGGCAATGCGATGAACCTGATTCCAAATATCAGGATCTTCCATAGTCCATTTTATACGTATACCAATCCAGCGGTTAGTTTTCAGTTTTGGCATAGCAATTCCGATAATAACAAAAATAAATCCGAGGCAAATATTGAGTAAATGAACGATATCAAATCTTACCAATATTGTAACGATTGCAAATGCCAATGGAAACAGCAATAACAGAAATATTTTCAACAATCCTTTATATTTCATTTTTCATCACTTTTTGCCGTATTGATGGATTTTATCAGCATGACCCGGATTTGAGAGCAACTATTGTTTAATTCCTGATATCTTTCTTCATCAATATAATTGGTTTTCAAGAGAAGTTCCAGCCAGTAACTTGTTTCATTGGCTTCTTTGAGGGCGATTTGCAGTTTTGCGATAAAGTCAGGCTTGCCGTGGGCATATTGCGCTTCGTGGATATTCGCTCCGATACTGGTTCCGGCTCTGCCGATTTGATTGGAAACGATCGTTTCGTGCTGGCTTTTCAGGAATTTCACCAGATTGAGAATCTGAACCGCAAAGTCAATAGAAAGTGTACGCAATTTGCTTTCAGCCATAAGATGATCTCCTTTCGGAGTTAATATATCACCGCAAAAGAAAAAATCAAGGCGGCTTGCCGCCGTGTAAGCGAAGCGCAGTAAAAAGAAACACATCCACCCGCCGACAGGCGGCAACTTCACAAGTGGAGCGTAAGCGGAACGTCTTCACAAGCGACCAAAGGGAGCGACTTCACAAGCAAGGCGTAACGGTCATTCAGTGAAGAGCGGCTGTCGCCGCGTGAAGATGTGAAGTTGTGCCTGACGGCACAGTGAAGTGAAGCCTTGCGGCTTCGTTCCGCCATTTTTTTTGGCAAAAAAATGGCGGAGAGAGCGGGATTTGAACCCGCGGTGAGGTTGCCCCCACAACGATTTTCGAGACCGTCGCCTTAGACCACTCAGCCATCTCTCCGAAAGGGTGTTCAATGCAGAATATAGCACTGTGAAGAAAAAAAGGCAAAGTTTTTTTGAGAAAAAGAGGAATTTTTTTTGAAAAATGATGAAAAATCTGCTATTTTAAACAACGATTGGATTTTTGTAAAAAGAAAGGAGTCCTATGGATATCAAATTTTTTAATACGATGGAACGCAGAACCATGCCTTTTTCTTCCATTACCCCGGGAGAAGTCGGGCTTTATACCTGCGGACCGACTGTCTACAACTTTGCTCATATCGGAAACTTCAGAGCCTATATGTTTGAGGATATCCTCAAACGTACTCTCGAATATTTCGGCTACAAGGTACATCAGGCCATGAACTTGACCGACGTGGACGATAAAACCATCCGCGATTCACGCGCCGCAGGTCTGCCCTTGCGGACCTTTACCGAAAAGTACAAAAAGGCGTTCTTTGAGGATATCAAGGCACTCAATATTGAACCGGCTGAAATTTATCCCGCCGCAACTGATCATATCCCCGAAATGATTCAGCTCATCCAGACCCTGATGGATAAGGGATTTGCTTATCAGGCTGAGGATAAATGTATTTATTTCTCTATTGATAAATTCCCCGCTTACGGCAAGCTTGCCCGCATCGACCGCGAAAATCAGCGCGCCGGTGTGCGTATCAATTCCGACGAATACGCCAAGGATTCCGTTGCGGACTTCGCCCTCTGGAAAGCCTGGGATGAAAATGACGGCGATGTGAAGTGGGAGAGTCCATGGGGCCCCGGACGTCCCGGATGGCACATCGAATGCAGTGCCATGTCCAGCAAATATCTGGGCAGCGCCTTTGACATCCACACCGGCGGTATCGACAACATGTTCCCGCACCATGAAGACGAAATCGCCCAGAGTGAAGCCGCCTCCGGCAAAAAATGGGTCAACTACTGGCTGCACTGCGAACACCTGATGCTCAACGGTGAAAAGATGTCCAAATCTCTGGGCAACTTCTATACCCTGCGCGATCTTCAGGCAAAAGGCTGGAGCGGACGTGAGATCCGCTGGGTCCTCGTCGGCGCACACTACCGCAAAAAACTCAACTTCACTTTTGACGCACTGGCGCAGGCGCGCGAAACACTCAACCGTTTCTCCGCCTTTTTCAGCCGCATGAAAACGGTCAATGCTGCCGGAGACGGTTCTGAAATCAAAACTCAGATCGAATCCTCCCTTGAAAAATTCGGAAATGCCATGGCGGACGATCTCAACACCGCCGAAGCATTGGCTCAGCTGTTTGATTTGAGCAGAGAAGCCAACCGTTTGGCGGACTCCGGAACTCTTTCAGCCGACGGCGCAAAAGCTGTTCTTGAAGCATTCAGACAGTTTGACCGTATTCTCGGCTGTCTGGATGTGGATAAAGAACCTGAAGCTGAAGAAATCCCCGCTGAAATCACGGCTCTTGCTGAAGAACGCGCCGCCGCCCGCAAAGCCAAAAACTTTGCCGAAAGTGATCGTTTGCGCGATGAAATTGCCGCAAAAGGTTATGTTATTGAAGACGCTCCCGGCGGTGTCTGGCGTCTTAAAAAGAAATAGGAGGTTTTTATGCCTGAACATATTGCAATGATCATGGACGGCAACGGCCGCTGGGCGCAGAGACAGGGACTTCCCCGTACCGCAGGACACCGTGCCGGAGCCGAAAATATTTCGCGCGTTGTGGATATCTGCATGAAACACGGTGTGAAATCCCTGACGGTTTACGCTTTCAGTACCGAAAACTGGAAACGTCCGGTTGATGAAGTTTCTGCCCTGATGGCGCTGATCCCCGAATTCTGTTCGGGCAGACTGCAGGATATGATGAAAAACGGCGTCCGTCTGCGTACCATCGGCAGAACTTCTGATCTGCCGCTTGCCGCCAGAACCGTTCTGCTCAACACCATTGAAAAGACGAAAAACAACGATAAATTCACCCTCAACATCGCCTTGAGTTACGGCGGACGGGCTGAAATCGTTGATGCCGTCAACAAAATGCTCAAAGACGGAATCAAAGAAATCAATGAAGAGACTTTCAGAGATTATCTCTATGCCGGAGACATTCCCGATCCGGCTATCATCATCCGCACCGGCGGCGAGATGCGTCTGAGCAACTTCCTCATGTGGGAAAGTGCCTATTCTGAAATCTACGTCACCGACACCTGGTGGCCCGATTTTTCTGAAGAAGATCTGGTTAAAGCCTTCAAGTGGTTTGAAACCCGTGACCGCCGTTTCGGCGGCATTAAAGCCTGATAAAGAGCTTTAAATCCTGAAAAAGTGCGTTTTTTTCAAAAAAAGCGCATTTTTTTTTGAAATTGACTTGCAAAAAAGCAGGAAAACGGTTATATTCTGTATATCGCAATTCGATGGAACATGCGGGGGAGTAGCACAATTGGTTAGTGCACCACCCTGTCACGGTGGATGTTGCGGGTTCGAGTCCCGTCTCTCTCGCCATTTTTTACTCTTGCAGGTTCCGGAGAAATTGAGATCAGGCATCATCAAGGATGTCACCGCTTTTAAAGTTAAGCGGGGGAGTAGCACAATTGGTTAGTGCACCACCCTGTCACGGTGGATGTTGCGGGTTCGAGTCCCGTCTCTCTCGCCATTTTTTTTTGCAAAAAAATGGCGAAACGAAGACGCAAGTCTTCTCTTCACCGTGCGAAGCACAACTTCACTCAAAAGGCGCAGCCTTTTCTTCACATCTTCACCGAACTCCAGAGAAGCTTTGCTTGTGAAGTCGCTCCCTTTGGTCGCTTGTGAAGACGTTTCGCTATCGCTTCACTTGTGAAGTTGCCGCCTGTCGGCGGGTGGATGTGTTTCTTTTTACTGCGCTACGCTTACACGGCGGCAAACCGCCTTGATTTTTATTTTTGCCTCTTCGACGGTTTGTGACAAAAACTCATATCTCTTTTGCGCTTGTCAGGCTTTTTTTCAGTAAAACGTCATTTGGCGGACCGTCTTTTCTGTATTTTATCTTTTTGGCAGATTTCTGTCACAAACCGGCGAACAGCCTTGAAAAAACGCCGATTCCGTGTTACTTTAATCCGCAGTTTACCACTGAGGAGTTTATCATGTTGAATGTACCTGTCACTTATTTGTTTGATTTTGACGTTGTTTCCCCCGCCGCACGTCCTTATATCATGCAGGAATTTGCCGATTGCGGCGCGGAACATCTCGTCTTGAGCGATACGCTTGTAAAAATGATTGTTGCCGATCCCGCTCTTGCGGATACGCTGCAGAAAGAAATGGCTGAAAATAATCTTTCGTTCTGTGACGGACATGCCCCTTTCGGCATTTATTATGATATGCATTGTCCGTTCCCCGCTATGCGGAAAATGATGTTTGCCCGCCAGAAACTGACCCTTGAAATCTGTTCCTATATGCATGTTGATACCGTTACCATTCATCTGGGCAGTACCCGTGTGTCTCCCACAAACGAAATTCCCGTTGCCGTTCACCTTGAACGTGTCCGTGAAACGCTTTCTGAGCTGCTGCCGTATGCGGAAAAACTCGGAATCACCATCTGTATTGAAAACTCCTGGTATCCGCTCTGCACGCCCGAAAATCTCCTGATGCTGAAAGCGGAATTTCCTTCTCCGAATCTCGGGTTCTGTTACGATGCCGGACATGCCAATATTATGGATAACGGCAGAAAATATTCTTCAGGCAAAGCCTATGACGGATGGAAAACTGCCGGTTTCAACTGCACGCCGCCCTGGGAAAACCGCGCCCTTGAAAAAATGCTTCCCCATATCGTGAATTGTCACTTGCATGACAATATGGGTGATTTTGATACTCATACTCTGCCCGGCAAAGGCAATGTCAACTGGAATCATATCCTGGATACTCTCGCCCTTGCGCCGAATCTCAGGGTTGTTCAGTGTGAAGTCATCCCCGCAGCCAACAGGATTCCCATTTCTGCGCTGACTGCCTTTTTCTCGGCTGTGAAAATTCCGCGCAACAGTCGGTGAGGGATTCACCGGCAGGAATTGGCTCTGCCCGAAAGACTGAGGGCTTTTTTCAAGCCGTTGTAAAACAGGAAAATGCTTCCGGCAAAAAATGCCGCGGCAACGTAAAATACGCCGTTGAGACTGATATGCGAAAAACACCAGCCGCCGATGATCGCCGCAAGCATACCGCCGCTGCTGTTGAAGGCGCTGGAAAATCCGAATACTGAACCGCGTTTGCGCTTGGGCGTCATCGCCGAAAGCTGCTTTTGCAGAATAGGCGGCAATCCGCCTGCGGCGATATAAAGCATTGCACGGCTGGTTGTGAACAAAATCAGATTGTTTGCAAATCCCTGCAGAAACAATGCGGCAGCTGACCACAAAAGCAGAGGAACGACCAGTTTCAGCGGCGGCAGTTTATCCGAAAGATATCCGTTGACAACGCCGGATAAAATTGCACCGACACAGGCAACGGCACTGACGATTCCCGTCCAGTAAGCGGCACTTGCCGAACCGGTGATGGCTTCGATTTTAAGTGCCACATACGGCGCTTCGATCGTGCGGATCGTCCCCATCAGCAGGAACAGCGAAAGCAGAAGCAGTACCGAACGGGTGAAAACCGGAATAAAAGGAATTTTGTTTTTGATACGGACGGCATGAACTGCGGCATTTTTTGTTTGTCCCGTAAAATCATCCTGCGTAAATACAATAGCAATTCCGGCAAAAACATACAATATACCGCAGAGCCAGAAGGCGTGGGTGTAACTGAAATAGTGGATAATGAATCCGCCGATAACATTTCCCAGCATGGCACCGCCCCACACGGCAGTCGTCAGGACGCCCTGAGCAAATCCCTGCTTGTTGTCGGGCGTATTGCGGGCAATCATCACCTGACTTGCCGCCGTGGTTCCGGCACAGGCGGCGGTCATGAAACGCAAAAATATCAGCCAGTTTGCCGATGGGACATACGCCATCAGAGCGAACATCCAGCTGGTGACAAATGTTCCCCGCAGCAGCATGGGCTTTACGCCGAATTTATCGGCAAGCACACCCCAGATCGGACAGAATACCGCATAGGCAAGTGTTCCGAAAAAATTGAAAGATGCCACATAAAACGCCAGTTCAGATGTATCAGCGATAGCGTATTTTTCCTTCATGAAAAGCGGCACAAAAGGAATCATTGCCGAAAATCCGGACATGACTGCCAACTGAGAAAGCCACAACAGCAGCAGATTTCTCTGCCAGGATATTTTCTTCATTTTCCGTCCCTTTGAAAAGCGTTTTATTTACCCAGTTCAAAAGCTCCGGATTCAGAAACTTTACCGACGCTCCAATCGGGCGCCTGATCGCGCACCTGACGGGCAAGCCAGTTGAGACCGGGGCCGGTCAGACAATCGTGTCCTCCCTCAAAGAGCGTAACGCGGGTAAGATTGGACTGACGGCGGAAGAGAACGGCATTTTTTTCTCCGAAAGAGGGATCAACTTCAGGCTTGCCGAATTTTTCGGGAATCTGCTGATTTTCTGTAATAAATACAATGTCTTCAGCGGAAATTTTATCTTCTTCTTTGGCAAGCACGTTATAGGCATTGAGGGTCTGACTTACGGGGACACTGCCGCTGCGTCCGGCAAAGGTGTGTCCGTCATGGATACCGGTGCTGATATCCAGAACGACTCTTGAAGCATTGCCGAGGTAAGTCAGAGGACTGCGTTTGACAGCCTCCGCTTTTGCCGCTTCGTTCTCTGCCGGATTGCCGCCGCAGGCGGAACGGATGTGTTCGTAATAAGTGCGTTCCAGACGGACGGATTGATCGTGCCAGGCGGCGATATCAGAGATGGCGCACCAGGCGGAAACCGCCGTCCAGAGTTCCGGATGACGTGCCGCAAGCAAAAGAGAACAGTGTCCTCCGCCGGAACCGCCGATAAGATAAACTCTTTTTTCATCAACGGGTGCCGCCTGTTTCATGTAAGCAACGGCATCGGCGATATCCTCAACGACTTTATCAGAGCCGCAGGCATCGGGTGTCCAGTTGGGACCGCGGAAGTCAGGAAAGATGAAGTTCCAATTGTTTTCAAGACAGAATTGAGCATAAGCCGTGCAATCCTGTTCAAAAGTGTAACTCCAGGTGTGCAGAGCCACCAGCAGCGGACGGACCTCTGAGCCTTCTGCCACAAAGCATTTGGCTTTCTGCATGGATTTATCTGTTGAACAAAAGTAACTGATTGTTTTAATGCGTTCCATGATCATTTTTCCTGTTATTTATGAATTTCAGCGGCTTTGGCGGCTTTTTTGTTTTTGCGGACACTCCAATCAACTTTTTTATCGCGGGATTGTCTGGCAAGCCAATCCAAACCTGCGGCAGCAAGAATGGTGTGTCCGCCGTTGAAAATCGTCACGCGAACAAGATTTGACTGACGGCGGAAAAGAACACTTGCTCTGCCGAATACAGGATCCGTCTCAGGCTTGCCGAATTTTGCGGGAATCTTGCGGTCACGGACGATGGAGTTGATTTCCTCTTTTGACAGCTGATCTTTTTTATCTGCCAGGACGTTGAACGCATTGAGAGAGTGACTTGTCAAAACACTTCCCTTATATCCGTCATGAATACCGGCATTGATATCCACTTTGAGTTTTGCGGCACGGGCAAGGTAAGTTAAGGGAGAACGTCTGGCAGCCTGAGCTTTGGCTTTGGGATCTTTTTGCGGATTTCCGCCGCAGGCGCGTTCAATGTGTTTGGCATAAGAGTTCTTGTAACGCGGATTGACAGTTGTACACTCATTGTGCCATGCGGCAATATCAGAAATGGGACACCATGCGGAAACGGCGGTCCAGAGTTCGGGGTGACGTCCTGCCAGAAGGAGCGTGGCATGTCCGCCGCCGGAACCGCCGATAAGATAGACTCTTTTTTCATCGACTTTGCCGGCTTTTTTCATATAGGCAACGGCATCAACGATATCCTGAACGGCTTTATCACTGCCGCAGCCGTCGGGGTTCCAATTCTGCCCTCTGAAATGCGGAAAGATGAAGTTCCAGTTGTTTTTGACACAATATTGAGCATAATTCCAGCAGCTCTGCCGATAGGTGCCGCCCCAGGTATGCAGCGCAACAAGAAGCGGACGGGGAGATTTGCCTTTCGCCAGATAAACAATCGCTTTCTGTTTGGAGTTGTCAATCGTGCAGGGATAATCCATCACTTTGGCTTGCGGCGGATAAGAGGGACGGCTTGCTTTTGCTTTTGCCGCTTTTTTTGCCGGAGCAGAATAAACACTTAAAATCAATGCAAAAATAAATAAAACCAGTACTTTTTTCATTTGTGTTTTCTCTCGAAGTTTTGTTATAGGGAAATTAAATATAATATAACCCGGTTTGGCAGAATTTACAACGGGTTTTCAAGGTAAAAAAAGGACAGATACCTTTGAAGATATCTGTCCTTTTAAAGAGTTTACCTGAAATCAACTCAGCGGTAAGCGGCCCACTTGGGATCGTTTTCAAAAACTTCTTTGTAGAAATCTTTGAGTTTGAGATCGGCGGCAGCCTCTTCGTCAAGAATGATGACGGTATCCGGATGCAGCTGAAGGGCAGAGGAACTGATCATGGCAGTCATGGGACCTTCGATCGCAGCGGCGGCGATGGCGGCTTTGCGTTTGCCGGTAATCAGCTGAAGAACTTTCTTGGCATCCAGAACGGTACCGACACCGGCGGTGAAGGCGCGACGGGGCATGGATTCCGGAGGATTGAAGTAGATCTTGTTCTGCTCATAAGTGGTGTTGGTGAGATACGCCACATGGGTACGGCTGGCAAAACTGGTTCCGGGATCGTTGAAACCGACGTGACCGGAGCAGCCGATACCGACCAGCCAGAGGTCAATGCCGCCGGCTTCATCAATGGACTCATCATAACGGGCGGCTTCAGCTTCTTCATCAGCGGCAAGACCATCGGGCAGATGGGTATTGCGGATATCGATATTGACGTTGTTGAAGAGGTGCTTGTTCATGTAATAACGATAGCTCTGATCGTGTTCGGGAGCAAGACCGGCATATTCATCAAGGTTCCAGGATTTGACCAGGGAGAAATCCACTTCACCCGCCTTGTTCAGGCGTGAAAGTTCAGCGTAAACGTTTTCCATAGTCGCACCGGTGGCAAGACCCAGTTTGAATTCGGGCTTGGCATTGATCGCATCGGCGATCATGCGCGCGGTCAGTTTTTCCGCATCAGCAGCGGTTTTGCAGATGATGACATCCATTGAACATACTCCTTATATATAGTTTTCCCGCAACAGGGAAATGTTGCACTTGAGAAATATACCATAACTCAAATGATTTTTCAAATCTTGAATCAACAACTTGACGAAAATTTGATGGCAGCGGGGGTGGCGTGGCGCTTGCATGAGATTTATGGGAACTGTGAGATTTATGAGAGGGTATGGGTGCGCCCGTCTTCGCTCTGACGGGCTACGCCGTGGCAAGCCATGTGATACCCCGTGGGTTTGTTTGCCGCAGTCTGGTATGGCTCGGGCGAAGATTTGCCGTTGGGGTAGTGCAACGGGCAGATTTACCGCAGGGTAATGCAGGGCAACTTGATGGCAACGGCGGTATGCGTGTTGCGTGGGCGTGGCGCTTGTGTCTGACCTGTCTGACAAGATGGGTGCGTCATGTAATACCCCGTGGGTTTGCACGCCGCTGTGCGGTTGGGCTCTGGCAAAGAGTGACCGCGGGGGTAATGCGGGGCAACTTGATGGCTGCGGGGGTATGCAGTCTGCGTGGGTGTGACGCTTGCAAAACGGTGGTTAACGGTGGTTAACGGTGGTTAACGGTGGTTAACGGTGTATAGAGGGCGTCACGATATACCCCGAGGGTTTGCACGCCGCTGTGTGGTTAGGCTCGGGTGCATATTTACCGCAGGGTAATGCAACGGGCATATTTACCGCAGGGTAATGCTGCGGTAACGGCGGCGAGGCTCGTCAGAGCCAGCCGCCGCGCCCGGGGATTTTTAAGGGGCAGAGCCCCTTAAACGATTGCAGCAACGTCGCAATCGCTACGCGCTTTTTTTTGCCAAGCTTTTTTTTCTACCGAAAAAAAAGCGGGCGTCGCGGAGCATTTTGCGGCAGATGAGGAATAACATGAAACCGTTGAGAAAGATGACCAGGAGCCAGGAGACGGGATAAGAAACCATTAAATTCTGCATGGTCCGGTAGTTCGGGAAAATTTGCATGACCCAGAAGATGCGGAAGGCGCAAACGCCGAAGAGGGTAACGATCATGGGTTTGATGGAGTGACCGAGACCGCGGAGAGAGCCGCTGATAACGTCCATGATACCGCAGAGGAAGTAGGTGGAGAGCAAAATCCTCAAACGGAGCCACCCCCATTGGATGACATCGGGATCGGCGTTGTAAATACCGAGGAGCTGTTTGCCGAAAAGGAGGATGACGCCTCCGACGACGATACCGGCGGTAACGGTGCATATAATGCAGTAAAAGATGCTGCGGACGATGCGCTTGTACTTTTTTGCGCCGTGGTTCTGACCGGTGAAACTGATGGCGGAGTAAAAAAGCGAAGACATGGCAACGTAAACGAGTCCTTCGAGACTCTGAGAGGCGGTATTTCCGGCGATGGCCTGCCATCCGAAGGAGTTGACGGAGGATTGAATGGTGATATTTGAAATGGAGTAACAGGCACCCTGAATGGCGGAAGGAAGACCGATACGGAGCATTTCTTTGAGGGAATCGCCATGGATTTTGACCTTTTTCCAGACGATTTGGATGGCGTCCGGGGTATCTCTTAAAACGCGCCAGACCAGGTAGGCGGAAAGGACATTGGAAAGTTTCGTTGCCAGGGCGACACCGGCGACATCCATTTTAAAGACGAGAACGAAGAAAAGATTGAGCAGAACGTTGAGGACACCGGCGATAAGCATGTAGATCATGGGACGCTTGGTATCGCCGACGGCGCGGAGAATGGCGCTGCCGAAATTGTAAAAAATAACAAAGGGCATACCGGCACAGTAGATCCACATGTAGAGGGCGGCTTTGTCGATGATGTTGTCGGGGGTATCCATCAAACGGAGCATGGGTTTTGAAATAAAGATACCGATGATTGCCATGGCAACGCCCCAGTAGAGGGCGACTGCGGCGGCGGTGTGGACGTTGCGGGAGACCAGGGCGTTGTCTTTTGCGCCGGTGTAGCGGGCAACGAGAACGTTGATACCGGTACCGAGTCCGAAGAAGATGTTGAGGACAAGGACGGTCAGACCGTTGGTGGCACCGACGGCGGCGAGGGCTTCGCCGGGGGCGAATTGACCGATGACGATCAAGTCAGCGGCATGAAAGAGCAGCTGAAGCAGATTTGTCATCATGAGGGGAATGGTAAAAAACACGATCTTGCTGAAAAGCGGACCGTGACACATGTCAACTTGGTATTTTTTGCCGGAACCCATAAAAAACTCCGTTACAGGGATTGGTGATATGTTGTATTAATATACAGCTCTTTTATGCCTTTTACAAACGTAAAATCTCAGAAAACGGAGTGATTTACTCCGGGTCAGATACCGAGGGCTTTCTTTGCACACTGCTGCATGAATTGACATTCACTGCGGCTGATATTTGTGTGTTCATAAGAGATATCTTCGGGATTTTCACCGAAAAGTTTGCCGTACCAGACGCAGGCTTGCAGATATTCACCTCTGAAATTCAAGTGGACAGTATCTTTACAGAGGACCAGTTCACCTTCTTCATTCTTGCTCCAAAAATCTCTGCCGACAACATCATTTGCCATGGGCGGCAGATCAGGCGGCAGAAATTTGGAACGTTCGTTTTCAGAAAGGACACGGTATTCCCGTTTGCTCTCCTGCCGGAAAAGCTGAACAGCATCTCCGGTCGGAATGATCTCAAAACCGGTTTTGCCGGCAAAGGCAGAATAAGCCTCTTTCAGGCGGCTGTACATAGAGTTGTTATCAAATTGCCACTGTTCAAAAAGCGGACTGTCAGCGCGGTAACTCCAGGTTTCCTGAATGAAAATCTTTGCCTGCGGCTGATATTTCTGAATTGCTGAAATAACCGTATCCGCCCAGGGATAATAGGTGGAAAAACTCCAGCTCGAAGCACTTGCCTGCTGAATCGTTACAATATCATATCGATTGTTTTGAAGCAGTTCCAGAACATTCCCCATGCGGGAACGGCGTTTCCGCAAATCGTCAGAATTCCAGACATCAATGCGGTAGGGGGCAAATGCGGGATCTTTTTCAGCGGTTTGCAGGTGTTCCGCATGGGTTTGCAAGGAACATCCGCCGATGTAGGCACTGGTTAAAGTCAACTTGTGCTTTTTTCCGGCACGGACGATTTGAGGCAGATTTTTGCCGACACAGATGGAAAAACTGTTGCCGATCATCAAGACGGACAAATTCATTTTTTATTCTCCTTGAGGAATTCAGCAGCATCTTCAAAACCGCCGAGATTGTACATTGTCTGATAGCCGAGGCCCTTGAGGGCTTCAATGGCGATACCGACGCGCCTGCCGCTGCGGCAGTAGAGATAAAGGGGGGTGCTTTTGTCAGGCGCAACAGTTGATATTTTTTCAGAAATCTGCGTGTGGGGAATGTTGACAGCACCTGCGTGGTGTCCGGCATTGAATTCCTCTTCGCTGCGGACATCAATTAAAACATTTTTTCCGTCCATGGGTGGAACCTCTTCTTTTTTCTGCTTGCAGCAGCCTGAAAATACAGCAGCGGCAAGAATGACCGCCGAGGCGGTGTATAATAAATTTTTCATGACAACTCCTGAACATTATTTTTTTCTGTGTATACTGTACCATTGTAAAAATTTTTTTCAAGCAGGAATTTTTTATATCTGCTTGACAAAATGGATGTTTTGTGATATCTTTCCTCAAATTGAAGTATTTTTGTGTCTGAATCCGCAGTTATAAACAGGGGGGACGTATGTTCAATACTCAAGACTGTATTTGTGTATCTGAAAAAAAGTCGGGAACAAATACGTTTGTATCGTTATTCACGCTGATTGAGTTGCCGGTGAGTGTTACTTGTCAAATAGGTGTTTTACCGTTGTATTGCCTCAAAAAAATTCATAAAAACTGCACATCCTTACGCCCGTCAGGGCGCACTTCACGTTTGCCGCAGGCAAACTCTTCACACCTTCACATCTTCACTCAATCAGCGTTCAC
>SUVX01000082.1 GCA_015061725.1 Lentisphaerota bacterium | reverse complement strand
TACAGAACTCATTTTTCAGTCATTTAACCGTCCAAGTTTTTGGGGTCACATCACTGGTGGTTGCAGCAACGTCGCAACCACTACTCAGCTTTTTTTGCCAAGCTTTTTTTCACTTGGAAAAAAAGCGTGAAAGGCGGAGACAGATGCCGGCGGGGAGGATGGAGCCGGAGGCTTCGGGGATTTGCATTTCAAATCCGTTAAATTCGCAGTCATCGCCGAAAATGCGGGCGCAGATTCTCTGAAGGACATTGACAGAGAATCCGGGGGAGTGGCAACTCAAAACGAGAGTAAACTTTCTGCCGGGTCGGTGAAGCTGTTTGCAGTCTTCGAGGAGTTTGGGCAGATCGGATTCAATTTTCCAGACTTCGCCTTTTGCGCCGCGTCCGAAGGTGGGGGGATCGAGGGCGATCAGATCGTATTGATTGCCGCGGCGGATTTCGCGTTTGACAAATTTGCGGACATCATCAGCGATCCAGCGGATGGAATCGGGGACATCGGGATTGAATTTAAGATTTTCCCTGCCCCATTCAATCATGCCTGCGGAGGCATCGAGGTGGCAGACTTTGGCGCCGCTTTTGGCCATTGCCATACTGCCGACGCCGGAGTAGGCAAAAAGGTTGAGGGCATTGCATGAGGGATCGAGAATCTTTTGAAAGAAGTCCCAATTCTGATACTGTTCGGCGAAAAAACCGAGGTGACCGAAACCTGTGGGTTTCATTTTGAGGGTGAATCCGCCCCATTTTGCCTGCCATTCGGCGGGGATTTTGCGGTTGAACTTCCAGGAACCTGAGCCATCGCTTTTGCGGGTGAATACGGCATCGGAAGAGTTCCATTCGGATTCGGGAAGAGAGGGACTCCAGAAGGCATTGAGGGCGGGACGGACCAGACGATAGGGACCAACCTGTTCAAGTTTGCATAAATTTCCGCTGTCGAGCAGTTGATAATCTTTACTCATTTTTATCTCCGGCTTTATAAATAATCTCACCGCGGCGGACAGTCATCAGCAAGCGGTTGGTGCCGCATTCAAAGACGGCAAGATCGGCACGTTTTCCGGGCTGAAGGATGCCGCGGTCGTGGAAACCGAAACATTCAGCGGGCGTGCGTGTAACGGCGAGAGCCGCGCGGTTTTCAGAGAGGTGCCCGCAGCTCATAAGGCTGTGCCAACCGGCATCGAGCATGGTGGTGGTACCGGCAAGTTTTCCGTTGGACTGGGAGTAACCGCCGTGAACGACGATGCTGGAGGGACCGATATGATAAGTTCCGTTGGGCATGCCGAAAGCCATGGTACCGTCGCTGATACCGACGAGACGGTCGGAACGTTTGCAGCGGCAGGCAAGATCGACCATACGCGGATGGACATGACGTCCGTCAATAATCAATTCAGCGGTGACACGGTTATCGGTAAGGACGATGCTTGCCAGCCCCATATCGCGCTGATGCAGGGGCTGCATGCCGTTAAAGAGATGGGTGCAATGATTGGCACCGGCATCAATGGCGCGCAGGGTCTGCTGACCATCGGCAAGACTGTGCCCCATGGAGGGGGTCACATTGTTTTCGCGCAGAAGAGAAATCAGTTGTTCAGCGCCGCGCAGTTCGGGGGCGAAGGTCATGGATTTCACCATACCGTTACCGGCGGCAATCAGTTCAGCGGCAAAGTTGATATCCACAGGCTGCAGACAGTCTTTGACCTGGGCGCCGCACTTGGAGGGGTTGAGAAAGGGACCCTCAATATGAATGGCCAGCGGTTCGGCGCCGGGCATATCTTTCTGGATGGCACGGGAAAGGACGTTGAGATTTTCGAGCATTTTTTCGGGTTCATCGGCAACGACGGTGGGGAAAAATCCGGTCACGCCGCGTTCACCGAGAACCCGGCTCATATCCTCAAGACGGCAGGGAGAATCTTTCACACGGGAACAGTCAAAGCCGCCGGCGCCGTGGATGTGGGTGTCAATGAATCCCGGCGTCATGTAGGCGTTGGAAAAACGCTCGATACGCAGTTCATCTTCAAGGGAGAAGCCTGAAAGACCGCCGACGGCGAGAATACGGTTTCCTTCACAAAGAACAGCGCCGTGATCGATACGCTGATCGGGGGTGATCAGATAGTCCACCACATAAAGTCTGCGGTCGCGGTTTTTACTCATAACAACAAACGTCTCCAGTATAAAAAGTATTCTCCGGCAAATAATATATTACATAAAAAGTCATTTTACCACAAAATTACTTGATTTTAATAAAAAATAATGCTATTTTTTCAACACAGGAGGATTTTCAATGAAAAATATCATCATTTTTTATGCAGTTATCGGCATTGCTGCGCTCAGTTCACTGGTGGTATGGTACGGCTGCCGCATTGAACCGGGGAACGGAAAAATAGCTGTTCTCATCCGCAAAACGGGAACGCCGCTTGAAGCGGGGGAGATTATTGCAACGAAAAAGGGGCAGAAAGGCATACAGCTTGAAGTTCTCGGAGAGGGACGTTACTTCCGCAATCCGTATATCTGGGACTGGGAAATCCGTTCCGTCACGGATGTTCCCGCCGGAAAGTTTGCCGTACTGGTCCGCAAGTTCGGAAAGAACGCCGCCAACGGCAGTATCATTGCCGATACGCCCGACAGCCGGGGCGTCGTCAGAGAAGTTCTCGGTACGGGACGGCACAGAATCAATCCTTATGCTTACGAAGTCAAACTCTTTGACGATATCAAAATCATGCCCGGCAATGTCGGCGTGGTCACAAATCTCACCGGAAAAGATATTTTTTCGGGCGTGAAGAACGACTTTAAAAACAATGACGGATTTCTTGTCTCCAAAGACAGAAAGGGTGTGATTTCAGAAGTCCTCAAAGAGGGAACACACCGTATCAATCCGTTTATCCACAGCGTGACAATCGTCAACACCCAGAGCCAGAGGCATGAATTTTCAGGCGAAGATGCCATCACGTTTCTCACGGTGGACGGCTTTACCGTTTCACTTGAAGGAACGGTGGAGTTCAATATTGATGAAAAACTTGCGCCCCGCCTGACACAGGTGGTCGGCAATATGCAGGATATTCTCAAAAAGGTTATTCTCCCCTCAGTCCACGGCTTCGCCCGAATCGAGGGCAGTAAGAAGCAGGCGACGGAATTCATCATCGGCGAGAGCCGCCGTCTCTTTCAGGAAGAGTTGGATAAATACTTGCGTTCAAACTGCCGCAAATGGGGTATTATCATCAATTCCGTATTGATCCGTGATATCATCGTGCCGCAGGAGATTGCAGGAATCATCCGCAACCGCGAACTGGCGGTGCAGGAGGCGCGCAAATATTCACAGGAAATTGAACGCGCCCGTTCTGAAGCGGAACTTGCCAAACAGAAGATGCTGGCGGAACAGAACCTTAAAAAGGTTGCCGCCAACACCGAAAAACTGACAGCAAAGATTGCAGCGGAACAACATCAGGTCGAAGCGACGGTTGCCGCTGAAACGGAACTTAAAGTTGCAGAAGTAGGCTACAATACCGCAAAAGCACAGGCACAGGCACGCCTCAATGAAGCCGAAGCCGAACGCAAAGTCATCGCCGAACGCAACCGTGCCGAAGCAGAAGTTCTTGCCCGGCAGGTGGAGGCTTTCGGTTCCGGCAGAGCCTTTGTTCAGGCGAAACTCTACGAAAAAATCATGCCGGGAATCGGCTCAATCACCTGGAACGGTGCAGGAAAGAGTGCTTTCGGTCTGATCGAAAATGCCCCTGAAAAAGGAGGTAAATAATTATGTCAAAGAATAATGTTTTAAAAATCGCCGGTATTATTTCTTCAGTTATCCTGATTGCCGCCGCAGGATACGGTGCTTATCTCTGGTTCTTCTGCCGGGTTTATGTTCCCGCAGGCATGATGGCGGTGGTGACAGCCAAGACGGGACGTCAGCCCGCCCCGGGAACGATTCTGGTCAATGAGGGAGAAAAAGGTATCCGCAAAGAGGTTCTTTCTGAGGGAAGATACTTTTTTGACCCGGTACTCTATGATATCAAACTCTGTCCCAATATCGAAATTCCCCTGGGAAAAGTGGGAATCGTGACATCCAAGGTCGGCAAAGAACTTCCGCCGGGAGAAATCATTGCCGCAGACGACATGGGCAAAGGCGTCCGTAAAGAGGTCTTAGGTCCCGGGGTATACCGTCTGAATCCGGAGGGATATCAGATCGAAATCATGGATGCCATCAATATTCCGCCGGGATATGTCGGGATCGTTACCGGACAGACAGGCAAAGCCCCCCTGCCCGGCAAATTCGCCGCACCGGGAGAAAAGGGAGTCATGCAGGATATCCTGCAGCCGGGACTTTATTACATCAATCCTTATGCGTTCCAAATCAATGTCATTGAAATCGGCATGAATCAGGTGACGATGTCCGGCAACGCCAAGGGTGCAAGCGTGGTATCAGGGCGCAGCCAGCTTGCCGCCGCCAACAGCACATTGCAGAGCATGGCCTCCAACACGTTGAAATTCCAGACGGAACTGCGCCGTCAGACGGTCCGTCCCCGTCCGGTTGCCAAAAAGCGTTTTATGAGCGTTCAGAGAAACAAAGCCAGTGCGGTACGTTACTCCGAAGATGCCGCAGTTCCGGCAGCGGCAAAAGATTACGCCGTCCCCAGTCAGATTTTCGGACTCAGCCGCGCCGTGGAATTTCCCTCGCGTGACGGATTCAAAGTTCTGTTGGATATGACGGTGGAATTTGAACTGCTCCCTGAAAAAATCTCTCTGCTCTATATGCTTTACGGAGATCTGCCGCAGGTGGTTGAAAAGATTCTGCTGCCGCAGGTTCTTTCAGTTTCACGTCTCAAAGGCTCCAGTTACCGCGCTCAGGATTTCATCATGGGTGACGGACGCGAAAAATTCCAGCTCGATCTGCGCAATGAACTGGTCAAAACGCTGGAATCAAAAAATATCGTTGTCCACAATGCCATCATCCGCAACGTTGAGATCCCCCGCGATATCCTCGTTCCCATCCAGGCGGTAAGTCTGGCTCAGGAACAGAATCTCACCAACGTTGCCATGCAGAATACAGCCAAGAAACTTGCAGAACTCAACACCGAAACCGAACTGATCGAACAGCGCCGTCAGGAGGTCCGTCAGGAAACTGAAAAACTTGTCGCCGCCATCAACGCTGAACGCAAGCGCGAAGTCGCCGCCATCAATGCTTCAACGCAGCTTAAAGTTGCAGAGATCCAACTTAAAAAGTCCGAGATCATTGCAAAGACCAATCAGCTCAGGGGCGAAACGGAAACAAAGGCAAAGTTCCTTGTTGAAAATGAAAAGGCGCGCGGAGAAATCATGAAAGCCAAAGCCGTGGGCAGCGGTTCACTGCTTTCTGAAATAATGCTGGTCAATGCCCTCAATCCGAAGGTCAAAACCAATATCATTCACGCAGGTCCCGGCACGCTCTGGACCGATTTAAAAGGCGCGGCGCTCTCAGTTCCCGCCAAGTAAAAAATCCCCGGGGGCTGCTGCATATCAGCAGCCTTTTTTTACGGAAAAGTACGGAAAAGTACGGAAAAGTACGGAGAAGTACGGAGAAGTACGGAAAAGTACGGAGGATAATACCCTCAATAAAATACTCCGCTTTTTTGCCGAAACGTCGGCACCGGTCTCACGCCGTCTGCCCTGCGGGGGACGGCGGAACAGCAAATACCCCTCAACGGTAAATCATTCCCCCCATAAAATACTTCGCTTTTTTTGAAAAGAGTTGGGGGGTCCGGGGGGAAGAGAAAAACTTTTTTTCCCGTGAAAAAAAAGTTTTTCTCTTCCCCCCGGCAACCAAATATTTTTCACACAAAGTCAGCGGCCGAAGACCCAGTCCTGACGTTTTTTCTGTTCGTCTTTGTAGGTGGAACGGAAACTTTTTTTGTAAGCGGCGGGGTCGTTGCCGTCGAGTTGTTCCTGAAGCAGGGCGCGTTCCTGAGGGGTCAGGTATTTGTCGTGCATGTAGGCGGGTTTGTTCTTGATTTTGAACATATCGCGAATGGGGTCGCGGTCATTGGAGTTGTCATCGTCGCGGTTGCGGCGTGAAAAGCGGCGGCGCGGGGCGCGTTCTTCCTGAGACTCGGAGTCGCGGCTGAAAAATTCTCTGAATTGCTGACATCCTGAGGAAGAAAAAAGCAAAAGCAGCAGAAAAAAGAAGAGAACGGAACGGGACATCTTATTTTTTATCCTTCTTTTTCGCTTCGGCGTTGACGCGGAGTTGTCCGCAGGCGGCGGCAGACTTTGCGCCGCGTTCAACTCTGCGGGTGACGGTTGCACCGGTGGCAGAAGCGGTTTTTTCAAAGAGTTCGATTGCCTCGCGGGAGGGACGGCGGAATTCGGAGTCCGTGGCGTTGTAGGGGATCAGATTGATTTTTGCCCGGTGACTTTTTGCAAGAATTCCGAGAGCCTCCGCCTGAGCGGGGGAGTCGTTGATTCCGGCAAGGAGGGTGTATTCCAGCGTATACAGCCTGCCGGTGCGGTCGCGGCAGACATCTGCGGCGGCAAGGATTTCTTTAATGGGATACCGCAGTTTATCGGGAATGATTTTTGCGCGGGTGACATCATCCGGGGCATGCAGACTGATGGCAAGGGTGAATTCTTTTCCAAGTTCGGCAAACTTCAGCATACCGGGGACAAATCCGCTGGTTGAAACGGTAATGCGCCGGGGAGACATGGCATAGTAATCGGGACTTGTCAAAATATCCAGAACCTTAAAGAGTTCAGTGGAGTTGACCAACCCTTCTCCGATACCCATAAAGACGATGTTATCACATTTGCGCCCGGCTTCTCGGCAGCCGATGAGAAATTCTTCAAGCATTTCACCTGCGGTGAGATTGCGGGTAAGTCCATTGACACCGCTGGCGCAGAAACGGCAGCCGACGGGACAGCCGACCTGAGTTGAAAGACACAAGGTAACACGCTCATCACTGGGGATGACCACAAGTTCCACAGATTCCTGATCGTGAAGTTCAAGACGGAGTTTGACGACACCGTCCCGGGGAGACTCCACACGTTCTGCGATTTGACACGAGGGGGCAAAAAAGTTTTCCGCCAGAAGATTTTGAAGTTTGGCGGGGATATTTTTCATCTGAAACGGGTCAAAAATAAGTTTTCCGTAAAGCCAGTCGGCAATCTGCTTTGCTCTGAAAGAAGATTCGCCCTGTTCAGTCAACCATGATTTGAGTTCCTCAACGGAACTGCCTGCCAGAAATTTCTTAGTCATATTTATTTTTTAATCAGTTTTTTACGGAGTGCGGCGGGATCAAAATCAGCATTCAGCTGTTTGTTTTTCTGATAAAAATCCAGAGCCATCTGATAATATTTTTGCGCGGTCTTTTTGTCGCCCAGTGCAAGATAGATGTCTCCTGCGTGTTCAGAAACGACAGCACCGCCGGTACGGTAATCAATACAGCGGAACGCCTTTTTCATGTATTCCAGAGCCGTTTTATAATCGTTTTTTTTGTATTTCAGCCATGCCATACTGTCAAGATAGGCGGCATTGTACGGCTCTTTGGAGAGGGCGTATTCCAGAAGCATTTCTGCGCGTGAAAGATTTTTGCCCAATACGACGGAAACATAGGCCACAGCATTGGCGAGCCCGGGACTTTGCAGATAACTTTGTCCCAGCATTTTTTCAGCTTTGGCAAGGGCGGAGGGGTCCTGTGCGATTTCCGCCAGACTGAGATAACCCAATGCGGGGATATGTTTGTTTTTGCCGTGAGCAACTTCCATGGCAGACAGAATTTTTTTCATTTCAGGGATATCACGCATCTGCTGTGCAATTTGCAACTGTTTGTCAAGACGTTCAGGAGTTGCGGGCATATTGGCAAGTTCCTCACGGGCGCGGCGTAAATCGCCTGCGGCAAGACAACTCTGAAAGCGTTTCAAGGCACAGAATTGAACGGGAGCCTTGGGATACTTTTTTAATTCTTTTTCAACGATGTCCGGCTTTCCCGCCTGTACGGCTGCTTCAAGATACAAGACTTTGACAACGGGGTCCTGCCGTTTTTTGATTTCACGGCTGACGGCTTGAAAAGCGGCTTCAAACTCTTTTGCGCCATGCAGAAAAGTGACATGCCGTTTCAAGCTGCGGTTGGCGGATAAATCCGCCTGCGCCAGTTCGGACAGGTATTTTTTGTGCATTTTCTGCGCAAAATCACCTGACTGAGAAAGTTTTTCTCTTTTTGCAGCAAGAGCATAATAAAACAGGGCGTTCTCTTTAAATTCCGTATTATCCGCTTCAAAGGGGAGTTTTTCAGGAGCTGTAAAGGTATTCAACTGCAAATCCACATAATCCAGCACCAGCAGACGGAAATCCGGATATTCTTTTTTTGAGGGTTTCTTTTCAAGTGCCGGACGGATACTTTTAACGATTTCTGCGGGCGTACATCCGGCAAAGGTATCAACTTTGACGGAACACCGGGCAAGAAAAACGTTGCGGGGATCATTCTTTCTGATTTTGTCAAGTTCCTTTTTGGCAAGCGGAATACTTGCGGGCACCTTTTCAAGAAGTTTTATCACAACTTGAAGCGGCAGACGCCTGGAGGGATCAAGTTTGACGGATTCAAGCAATAACGGAATCTTTTTTCCCGGGTCTTTTTCAAGAAGTCCTGCAATATAAAATTCAAGTGCCCGGATTTTTGCATTATTTTGAATGGCTGTTGTGTTCTGAACTGCCGCCGGTTCAACGGTATCTCCGCCGATACCCAACGGGGCGGAAAACAGCGTTTCAAAACAAAATCCCGCAGCAAGCAGAAGCAATAAAATCTTTTTCATAATATCCTCCGCAAAATCCATAATTTACAATCATTGTAAATTATCCCCGATTTGCAAAAAAATCAATACTGAACAAAAAAATTTTTCTCATAAAAAAGGTTCATCTTCTCAAGTGAGCAAAAAAACTTTGAATGGACCTGATGGACACAGTAGACCATATGGACGACTTGACTTTTTTGAGTTTGTTTTGTCCACCCAATCTGAAGAGGCATAAAAAAACCGGAACAGAAGAAAAGTTCCCCCATTCCGGTATTTTATGGCACAAGGAAAAATTATTTTTTCTTGTGACGCAGCAGTTTGAGCTGCTTTTTACGCTTGTGCTTGGCGATTTTTTTGCGCCGTTTTTTCTTCAAGTTACCCATTTTTTCACCTTTTTACATTACACAGTTTGTTAAACCGGTCAGGCGGGACTGCCAAATTTTTGCAAGCCGACCCTGACCGCCAAACATTTGGCAGTCACGCCTATCCCAATAATATAACGCCACTTTCAGAAAATTCCCAATGGAAAAATGATTTTTTTTGCAAAAACTTGTATTTTTGTTAAAAACGAAGCTTGTTTTCTGCAGAAAACGGCTTTATTCACCATCTTGCAGACAACTTTTATCAAGGGTTTGAACCGGCAGTGTGCCGTCTGAGAACCGCAGGTGCAGACGGGTATCGGGTGCGATTTGACTGCTCGTCACGGGTTTGCCCGTTTGGGGATCAAGGACAAAAGCGTACCCCAGTTCAAGCAGATTATCCGGATTGCGGGCAGATAAAGTCGCACAAAGATAAGCCAGACGGGTACGCATTTCCGCCAGACGGGATTCCATGATTTTTGAGCAGCGTATTTCCAACTCGTCGATCCGCTGTTTGCGCATCAAAACTTTGCGTTCAGGGTTGTTCCGGTTGAGGCGGAAAACGCTGTTGTCAACTCTGGTTCTCAAACGTGCCAGCCGCAGAAAAAGGCTCTGTTTCACACCGCGTTCAGCACGGTTGAGACGGTTGAAAAGTTCTTCGTGATGAGAAATGACCAGTTCCGCCGCCGCTGAGGGCGTGGGCGCACGCAAATCGGCGGCAAAATCGCAGATGGTGAAGTCCCGTTCGTGTCCGACGGCGCTGATGACGGGGATTCTGCTTGCGGCGACGGTACGGGCGAGGCGTTCATCATTGAAACACCACAAGTCCTCCATGCTGCCGCCGCCGCGGGTGACGACAATGACTTCGCAGGCGTTTGTTCTGTTGAAAAATTCAACGCCGCGGGCAACCTGTGCCGGTGCCTGTTCGCCCTGAACCAGACAGGGATAGATGCGGATATTGACATTCGGGAAACGCCGGGTGATGATTTGCAGAAAATCTTTGATCGCCGCCCCCGAGGGACTTGTGACAACGCCGATTTTGCGGGGCAGAAGCGGAATTTTCTTTTTGCGGTCAAGGGAAAACAATCCCTCTGCTTCAAGTTTAGCTTTGATGGCTTCGAACTCCTGCTGGAGTTTTCCGACACCGGCAAGGCGCATGGTGCGGGCGCTGAACTGGTATTCTCCGCGGACTTCGTAGACGGTGAGTTGTCCGAAAGCCTCAATGAGGCTGCCGTTGGCAATACCCATTCTGCGGCAGTGCTGTGCGCCGCCGAACCAGCACGCTTTGATTTGCGTGTGCTGATCTTTAAGGGTGAAATAAGCGTGTCCGGAAGAATGGACGATCAGACTGCCCACTTCTCCCGCCAGCCAGAAGGGACCGAAAGAACCTTCTACCACATCGCGCACAGCTCTGTTGGCATCGCTTACGGTCAGAACCGGCGCCTGCGGAGCATTATCCATTATCAGTTATTCCAGGTGGCAATATCGTCGTGGAGTTTGTGACTTGAGTCAGAGCAAACATCAATGTTGTCACCATAGTTATCAGTTCCATTGGGACCGAGAGAATATCCTGCCGCTTTTGCTGCAATTTTTTTGCTGTGAGCGTTGCTTGGAATTGTAATTTCATCATTTCCGTCAACATTGATCAAAATCACATAGGGATTTCCCCAGGGGTCGCACCAAAGGTGAGGTGTATTGACAGCGTCATCGTAGTTCTCACCGGGATTAAAATTGGGTTTGGGTTCAAGAAATTTTATTTTCCTTGTATTTATATTCCACACAGAAACACCTTTTTTTGTTGCTGTTAATGTCGCAATCAAACCGTTATAGGCTGTTTTATTACCTGCAGTCAAACCACCCAGTTTAATAACTTTGTTGTCGTCGGCAGTAACATTTGATCCTGATTTTCCAAATTCATACGGGCTTTTCACCATCTTGCCATAGGTACCTTCAACGCCTTTGAGAGCCATCATAATGGCGGCAAGATCGGACTTGGCTTGAGTGATGCGTCCCTGCTGGATGCCGCCGATGACAGCGGGCAGGACCAAACCTGCGAGAACGGCGATGATACCGACGACGATGAGAAGTTCCACCAGCGTAAAGCGGCAGCGGATATATACTTTGTTCATAATTTATTTTCCTTGATTTTTTTGTTTCAAACTTCAAGACACTCTGTCCACGTTATACTTTAAGCCGGAAACTGCGATTTGTCAAATCATACTGCGAAGTTTTTGCACAAAATCCGCAATATTGCAGACAACACACTTTTTTTTGCGGTAACGCCTGTTGTCCATTGGGTCCATAAGGTCCATCCCGGTCCATAAAAAAGCCCGTCTGTTTCAAACAATATTTATTGCCAAAATGTCTTTGCGGGTGTATATTATATATTTAAACTTGTGAACTGTACTTTTTTAAGGATTTATATGAACGATTTGACTGAATTCCGGGAGCTGGGGCTGTCGGAAACCACCCTTGAAGCCTTGCGCGCCAAAGGTTTTGAAAAACCCTCCGCCATTCAGAAACTGGCGATTCCCGGACTTTTGTCGGGTTCCTGCGATCTGATCGGACAGGCGCAGACCGGAACCGGAAAAACCGCCGCGTTTGCGCTGCCCATGCTGGAAATCCTCAAACGCAGCAAAAAAATTCAGGCACTGGTTCTTTCCCCCACCCGCGAACTTTGCTTGCAGATTGCTGAAGAAATGGAGTCCCTCAAAGGAAAATCCGAATTGCGTATCGCCCCCTTTTACGGCGGACAATCCATTGAAATCCAGCTGCAGACCCTCAAAAAAGGTGTGGATATCGCCATCGGTACCCCCGGCAGAATCATGGACCACATGCGCCGCGGCAGTATCAGTTTTGAGGGACTCAAATTCGCTGTTCTCGATGAAGCCGACGAAATGCTGGATATGGGCTTTGTTGAAGATATTGAGACGATTCTTGCTGAAACCAACGGCGACAAACGGATGCTGATGTTCTCTGCGACCATGCCTGATGAGGTCCGCAAAATTGCCGAAAAGTTCATGCAAAATCCTGAAATCATCCGCGCTGAACCTGAAGCCGTCTGCACGGATCTGACTGAACAGTTTTTCTATGAAGTCAAAAGAGAAGACAAATTTGCCGCCCTGTCAAGACTGATTGATATTCACCCGGATATGTCCGCCCTCGTTTTCTGCCGCACAAGAGTTGATGTGGATGAACTGGTTGAAAAACTCAACACCAAAGGCTACAACGTAGAGGCTCTCCACGGCGATATCGCCCAGGCGCAGAGAACGCGCGTCATCAACCGTTTCAAGGCGCACAAATTCCGTCTTCTGATTGCAACCGATGTGGCGGCGCGCGGTATTGACGTCAATAATTTGACGCACGTTATCAACTATTCCATTCCGCGCAACGCCGAAGTTTATATCCACCGTATCGGCAGGACCGGACGCGCCGGAAACAAGGGCGCCGCCATCACCTTTGTCACGCCCGGAGAAAGACACAAGTTTTCTCTGATTCAGAAAGATGCCAAAGTTGAGATCATCAAACAGGAACTTCCGCAGGGCAGAGATATCATTGAAGCCAAAAAACAGCGTTTTGCCGATCAGCTTGCAGGTATGATGGATTCCGGTAAACACCGGGACTGTATCGGTTTTGCCGAAGAACTGCTTTCTATGAGCGACAATCCGGCAGAGGCTTTTGCCGCCGTTCTTAAACTGCTCTTTAAAAATGAACTTGACCCTGCCAACTATCCCGAAATCGGAGCCAAACCCAAACAGCGCAAGACCGACCGCAAGGCGTGGGAGGCCGATGCCGGTGATCCCGGACATATGCGCCTTTATATCGGTATCGGTAAAAATGACAACTTCGGCGCTGTCAAAATGCTCGATCTCATCTGGGAAATCGCCCGTATCAAAAAGGCAAGAGTCGGTAAAATCGACTGTTTTGACCGTTTTTCTTTCATTGACCTTGAACCTGAAGACGCCGCCGTTTTCATGAAAAACGCCCGCGCAGCCGGAATCAATGTCCATCCCGAACAGGGCTGCAAAACAGACAAAAAGCCCGCTTGTGAAAAACAGGAAAAGCCGGCAAAGACAGAAAAAACTGCTTTTTCCGGCAAATCCGACAAAAAAAGTTCAGACAAGCCCCGCAAACAGCCGCGTTCCGTCTCCGCTTTACGGAACTGGGTCGCGGATATTTCTGAAGAAATGGATTCAAAAGAGTTCCGTTCTTCCAAAGGTAAAAAACGCAAAAAATAACAGGAAGGATTTTTATCATGACTGAAACACTTGCTTCTCACATCGCCTACTTCGCACAGTTCGCACACGTCTGGGGGCTTTTGCTCATCTTTATTTTTATGACGATTGAAAGTTCCTTTATTCCTTTTCCGAGCGAAGTTGTGATGATCCCCGCAGGATTCCTTGCCGCACGCGGAGAAATGCTCACCGGAAACGTCTGGATCGACTGCATTCTTGCCATTGTCATCGGCAGTGCCGGTTCCCTCGCCGGAGCCTATATCAATTATTATCTGGCCCTTTATCTGGGCAGAACGGCTCTGCACAAATACGGAAAATACTTTTTCCTTAAAGAAGAGACCATTCTCCGTGCCGAAGAGGTTTTCCGCGAATACGGTGCGGCGGCAACTTTCATCTGCCGTCTGCTGCCTGCCATCCGTCAGCTGATTTCCATTCCGGCGGGACTGTCTAAAATGCCGCTGGCAAGTTTCACGCTCTTCACCGGACTCGGCGCCGGTATCTGGGTCGTTATCCTCACCGCCATCGGCGCGTGGCTCGGACATCTCTCAGGAGATATGGATTATCCCACACTCATCAACAAAGGCAAGCAGCTGATTTCTGATCACTACATCTGGATCATCGCTGCTGTTGTTGTTTTCGGTGCGGTCTATCTCTTTATCCACAAAAGAGTGATGAAACTCAATACGCCAAAAGAGGATTGAAAGCAGAAAAATGTACGCTAAAACCATTCGGGCAGCCTTTATCAGTTCCATGCCCGTACTGATGGGATATCTCACCATGGGCATGGCTTTCGGTATTCTGCTGGCAACTCAGGTAAAAGGTGCCAACGGATTCACCGCTTTTGTCATGAGCGTTTTCACCATCTCAGGCAGTATGCAGTTTGCCGCTGTGGATATGCTCAGAAACAGTGCAGCCTATTCGCTGATTTTAACGGCACTTCTGGCATTTATGATCAATATCCGCTATACCGTTTACGGACTGCCGTTTTTAAGAACTTTCCGTCCCTATCCGCGTTTTCTGCGCTACTATCTGATCGGAACGCTCACCGATGAAACCTATGCCATTGAAACGCAGGACCGCCGTCACGGAAAGGATAAACTCCTCTATCTTTTCTGTGTCGCTTTCTTTGACCACATGTACTGGATCACCGGTTCCGTCCTCGGCGCAGTTCTCGGAAAAATGATTCCGATGGCGTGGACAAAAGGCATTGACTTTGCCATGGTTGCCCTCTTTATTGTGGTACTGGTCGATCTCTGCCGTGAAAAATCCAATCACATTCCCGCCTTCATCGGCGGAGTTGTGACCACAGGCGTTCTGCTGATCTGTCTTGAAATCTGTCCGGCGCACATCAATAAAATTTTATTGCCGGCAATGTTTCTTGTGATTTTTATTCTGCTTGCGGTCAAAAATCCCCTGTCAAAGAAACTGGAGGCGGCAAAATGACAACCCATCAATGGCTGATGATTGCCGTTATGGCGGCAGTCGTAATCTTTTTACGCGCCTTTCCCTTTCTGCTGTTATCAGGCACAAAACGTCCCCCCGCACTGCTCTTTTATCTTGGAAAAGTTCTGACCGCGGCGGCAATCGCCATGCTGGTTGTTTACAGCATGTTCGGCGTGTTGAACTACAACACCTGCGGCTGGAGCAATCTGCATTGGGGACTTATCGCCGGAATCGTCACCGCTGTTCTGCAGTACTTCTTCAAAAATCCCCTCATTTCCATCATCACCGGCACCGCCGTCTACATGCTGACCATTTCCTGATAAATGGTTGGGAATCGGGGGGAGGCGAAAAACTTTTTTTCACGAGAAAAAAAGTTTTTCGCCTCCCCCCGAGCCCCCCACCACTTTTCAAAAAAAGCGGGGTATTTTGAGATTGGAGAATACAGGCTTTTTTGAACAATCTGTTATCTTAACACATCCTCCCCCGTCAGGGGCAACTTCAT